>DASSUC010000461.1:0-9881 GCA_035707405.1 Micromonosporaceae bacterium
CGCGGCGCCGCCGAAGGACTCGCGGGCCACGACGAGGATGGTGTCGTCGCCGGCGATGGTGCCGACGACCTCGGGCACGCCCGAGCGGTCCAGGGCGCTGGCCAGGAACTGCGCCGCCCCGGGCGGGGTGCGCAGCACCACCAGGTTGCCGCTGTGGTCGGTGCCGGTGAGCAGCTCGCGCAGCAGCCGGACCAGCCGCGCGGGCGCCTGCTCGGCCGGGCGCAGCGGTGGCTTGCCCTCCTCGGGGATGAGGTACGCGGCCGGCCCGCCGTCGGTGCCGCGCACCTTGACCGCGCCGAGCTCCTCCAGGTCCCGGGAGAGCGTGGCCTGGGTCACCTGGATGCCGGAGCTGGCCAGCAGCTCGGCCAGCTCGGTCTGCGAGCGCACCGCGCGGCCCCGGATCAGGTGGACGATCCGGGCGTGCCGCGCCGTCTTGGTCACCGAGCCGGTCACCCCGCACCCGCCCCGCTGCCGCCGTCCGGGCCGCCGTCCGGGCCGCTGGCTGCGCCCGGGCCGGCCAGCAGCCAGCTCAGCAGCGCCTTCTGCGCGTGCACCCGGTTCTCCGCCTCGTCCAGCACCGCGCTCGCCGGCCCGTCCATCACCTCGTCGGTGATCTCCTCGCCGCGGTGCGCGGGCAGGCAGTGCAGCACGATCGCGTCCGGCTTGGCGCAGCTCAGCAGCGCCGCGTTGACCTGGTAGGGCGCGAACGGGGTGACCCGGTCCAACCCGTCGCCCTCCTGGCCCATCGAGGTCCACGTGTCGGTGGCGAGCACGTCCGCGCCGTGCGCCGCGGCCTGCGGGTCGTGCAGCACCGCCACCGAGCCGCCGGTGTCCGCGGCGACCTGCGTCGCCCGGTCCAGCACCGCCGGGTCGGGCAGGAACCCGGCCGGCCCGGCCACCCGCACGTGCATCCCGGCGGTGGCCCCGCCGAGCAGGTACGACTGGGCCATGTTGTTGGCCGCGTCACCCAGGTAGGTCAGCGTGCGGCCCGCGGTCCCGCCCAGCCGCTCGCGGACCGTGAGCAGGTCGGCCAGCACCTGGCACGGGTGGAAGCCGTCGGTCAGGGCGTTGACCACCGGCACCGTGGCCGCGGCGGCGAGCTCGGCCAGCCGGGAGTCGGCGAAGGTGCGGATGACGATCGCGTCGACGTAGCGGGACAGCACCCGGGCCGCGTCCTGCACCGTCTCGCCCCGGCCGAAGTGGGTGGACTGCGCGTCGATGAGGACCGGATGGCCGCCGAGCTGGGCGATGCCGACGTCGAAGGAGACCCGGGTGCGCAGGGACGGCTTCTCGAAGAGCACCGCGACCGCGCGCGGGCCGGCCAGCGGCCGGTGCCCGTACGGGTCGGCCTTGAGGCGTGCCGCGAGGTCGAGCACCTGTGCCTGCTCGGCCGGGGTGAGGTCGTCGTCGCGGAGGAAGTGCCGGGTCACGCCGCCACCTCCGCAGTGGACACAGTGGACAGCGCGGCCGGCAGGGCGGCGACAAACGCGTCGGCCTGCTCCGCGGTGAGCACCAGCGGCGGCGCCAGCCGGAGCACGTCCGGCCGGACCGGGTTGACCAGGAAGCCCAGCTCCCGCAGGGCGGCCGCGAGCGGGCCGGCCACCGGCGCGGTGAGCACCACCCCGAGCAGCAGCCCGGCGCCGCGCACCTGCGCGACCAGGGGGTGCGCCAGCGCCTCGACCCCCCGGCGCAGCTGCTCGCCGACCCGCTTGGCCGAGTCGAGCAGCCCGCCGGCGGCGACCGTGCGCAGCACGGCGAGCGCGGCGGCGCAGCAGATCGGGTTGCCGCCCATCGTCGTACCGTGGCTGCCCGGTGCCAGCAGGGTGGTGGGGTCGGGGCCGGGGCCGTCGGAGAACGCCACGCACGCCCCCACCGGCAGGCCCCCGCCCAGCCCCTTGGCGAGCGTCACCACGTCCGGGGCGACGCCTTCGGCCTGGTGGGCGAACCAGTGGCCGGTACGCCCGATGCCGGTCTGCACCTCGTCGAGCACGAGCAGGGCGCCGTGCGCCGCGGTGACCTCGCGCGCCGCGGTCAGGTACCCCGGCGGCGGGACGACCACACCGGCCTCGCCCTGGATCGGCTCCAGGATCACCATGGCGGTGTCCGGGCCGACCGCCCGCGCCAGCGCCCCGGCGTCGCCGTAGGGCACGTGGGTCACCCCGGGCACCATCGGACGGAACGGGTCGGCCTTGGCCGGCTGCCCGGTCAGCGCCAGGGCGCCCATGGTCCGGCCGTGGAAGGAGCCGGTCGTCGCCACGACCTGGGTCCGCCCGGTACGGCGGGACAGCTTGAACGCGGTCTCGTTCGCCTCAGCGCCGGAGCCGCACAGGAAGACCCGGCCCGGCCGGCCGGCGAGCGCCAGCAGCGCCTCGGCCAGCGCGACCGGCGGCTCGGCGGCGAACAGGTTCGATACGTGGCCCAGCGTCGCCACCTGCTCGCTCACCGCCGCGACCACGGCCGGATGGGCGTGCCCGAGCGCGTTGACCGCGATCCCGCCGAGCAGGTCCACATAGGAGCGCCCGGCCTCGTCGTAGAGCACGGCGCCCTCACCCCGGACCAACCCGAGCGGTGGCGTGCCGTACGTGTCCATGAGCGCCTCGCCCCAGCGCTCCCGCAGAGAAGTCATGGGGTCACCATGGTCCCCATCCCGGAGGATGTGAAGACCTCAAGCAGAGTCGAGTGCGCCACTCGGCCGTCCACCACGTGCGCGGCCGGCACGCCGCCGCACACGGCCCGTAGGCAAGCCTCCATCTTGGGCACCATGGCGCCGGCCAGGTCGGGCAGCAGCTCGGTCAGCTGGGCGGCGCTGACCCGCGGCACCAGGCTCCGCGGGTCGGGCCAGGCGGCGCAGAGACCCGGCACGTCGGTGAGCATCACCAGCTTGCCGGCGCCCAGCGCGACCGCCAACGCCGCCGCGGCGGCGTCCGGGTCGAGGCTGTGCAGCACGCCGTCCGGGTCGGGCGCGACGGTCGCCACGACCGGGACCCATCCCGCCGCCAGCAGCTCCTCGACCGCGCTCGGGCGCACCGTGGCCACGTCGCTGGCGAGTGCGGCGTCGACCGGTGCACCGTCCACGGTGGCCGGTCGGGGTACCGCGGTGAACAGGTGCCCGTCCTGTCCGGACACCGCCACGGCCAGCGGGCCGTACTCGTTGACCAGCCCGGCCAGCTCCTCACCGGCCTGGCCGGCCTGGCCGACGAGCACCATGCGGGCGATGTCCAGGGCCTCCGGCGAGATGACCCGCGGACCCCCGCGCAGCCGGCTGCCGATGCCCAGCCGGGCCAGCATCGCCGGGGCCTGCGCCACCCCACCGGGTACGACCACCGGCCGCAGCCCGGCGTAGCGCAGGAAGGCGACGTCGGCGGCGAACGCCCGGCGCAGCGCGTCGTCCGTCATCGCATGCCCACCGCACCTGACCACGACCGTGGCACCGGCGAAGCGCGTCGACCACCGCGGCACGGTGGTCGGCATCGCGGCGGTGGCAGCCTGGTCCGGGATGGCGGTCATGTCGTGCAGGCCGGGCTCTCGCCGTCCCTGGTGCCACCCATTCCCGAACCTCCCCCGTATTGCTATCCGCAGGAGAGTATCAGAATGCAGAGACGGCTGCCACCGTCCTTGGACGCGTCAGCCCTTCACCCGGCGCCCCGCCTTCCACACGCCGGTGATCTGCTCCGGGCGGGCGAGCACCTCGATGTCGGCGAGCGGGTCGGCGTCGAGGGTGAGCACGTCGGCGTCGAAGCCCTCGGCCAGCTGGCCCGAGCGGGGCGCCTGGGGGCCGAGCGTCGCCGGCCCGACCGCGGTCGCCGCCTCGATCACCTCGAGCGGGGTGAAGCCCAGCTTCACCAGCAGGGCCAGCTCGCGCCCGTTGCGCCCCCACGACACGGGCAGCCCGGCGCCGCTGAGTGCCAGGTCGGTGCCGACCGCCACCTGCACGCCGCACTCCCGGGCCAGGGCCATCGCCTCGGCGTGGCGCGCCGCGATCGCCTCGAGCTTGGCCTGGGCGTACGGCGGCGCCGCCCGGCTGTCCAGGATCTCCTGCACGATCGTGCGCGTCGTCACCAGCGTCGTGCCGCTCTCCCGCATCGCCGCGGCGGCCTCCTCGTCGAGGAAGGTGCCGTGCTCGATGGTGGCCACCCCCGCCGCGACCGCGGCCATGATGCCCGGCTTGCCGTGGCAGTGGGCCGCCACGACCCGCTCGGCCAGGCCCGCCACCTCCACGATCGCGCGCATCTCGGCGTCGGTGAACTGCTGGTGGATCGGGTGGTCCACCTCGGACAGCACGCCGCCGGACGCGCAGATCTTGATCACCTTGGCGTCCTTGCGCAGCTGCTCCCGGGCGGCCCGGGCGCACTCGGCCGGACCGTCGGCCAGGCGCAGCTCACCGCCGAGGTGTCCATAGTCGACGACCCAGGACAGCGGGTAGCTGTGCAGGTCGCCGTGGCCCGCGGTGGTGGACAGCACCGCCCCGGCGGCGTAGATGTGCGGCCCCTCCAGGCTGCCCTCGGCCACCGCCCGGGCCAGGTAGATGCCGAGGCCGCCCACCTCGCGCACGCTGGTGAACCCGGCGTCGAGCGCCATCCGCAGGTCCATGGTGGCGCGCGCGGCGCGCAGCGCGGGCGGCTCCAGCGGCAGCCGGTTGAGGTCCAGCGAGCGCAGGCCGAGCAGGTGGCTGTGGCAGTCCCACAGTCCGGGCATGACCACGGCGGCCCGCACCGCTTCGGCGTCCGGGGTGGCCGGTGCGGTCCCGGCCGGCCCGGCGTAGCCGATCCGGGCGCCGTCGATGACGACGACGGCGTCGCGGACCGGCTCGCCGCGACCGGGGACCATGAGCTCGGCTTCGATGCGCTGCATTGTCATGCGGCACAGCTAACCAATACCCGACGGATCTTACAATCACTCGGCGTGTCGGTTCACATACGTTGCGCCCCCATGCAGGTCAGTGCTACGCCCCGCGCAGGGTCGCGCCGACCCGGCGGGCGGCCTCGGCCACGGCCGCGTCGCGGGCGGCCACCGCCTCCTCCACCGTGAGCGTGCGGTCGCCCGCGCGGAACGTCAGCTTGTACGCCAGCGACTTGCGCCCCGCACCGAGCTGGGCCGAGGTGTAGACGTCGAAGAGGCGTACCCCTTCCAGCAGGTCCCCGGCGCCCGCGGCGAGCGCCTCCTGCACCTCGCCGGCCGGCGTGTCGGCGGCCACCACCAGCGCCACGTCGATCAAGGCCGGCGGGTACGTCGACACCTGCGGTGCCGCCACCACCTCCGGCAGCGGCAGCGCGTCCAGGTCCAGCTCCATCGCCGCGGTGCGGGCCGGCAGCTCCAGCGCGGCGCAGGCGGTCGGGTGCAGCTCCCCGGCGTGCCCCACGACGGCGCCGTCGACCACGACCTCCGCACACCGGCCCGGGTGCCACGGCGCCCGCGCACCACGCCGGACCTGGGTACGGCCCGCCGGCACGCCGGCCGCGGCGAGCACCACCCGGGCCGCCTCGACCGCGTCCGCCCAGCCGGCCGGCCGGCCCGCGCCCCACCAGCCGGCGGGCTCGGCGTCCCCGGCCAGCACCACGGCCACGTGCCAGGGCTGGTGCGGCACCACGGCCTCGGCGGCGGCCAGCTCCGCTGCCGAGGGCCGCTGCGCCACCCCCATCTGCGGCGGCACCGCGTCCCCGCCCGCCGGGTGGAACACCAGGCCCAGCTCGAACAGGGCAAGGTCGCGGTGGCCGCGGCCGAGGTTGCGGCGCAGCGTGGCGAGCAGCGGCGGCAGCAGCGTGGTGCGCAGCGCCGGCTCCTCCTCGGAGATCGGGTTCGCCAGCCGCACCGCGGCCCGCCTGGCGTCCTCGGCCGGCAGGCCGAGGGCGTCCAGCGCCGCCTCGCCCACGAACGGGTACGAGAGCACCTCCACGTACCCGGCCTCGGCCAGGGTCCGCGACACGCTACGGCGGCGCCGCTGCGCCGGGGTCAGCCCCGGGCCGGCCGGGGCGGCCGGCAGCACGCTCGGCACCCGGTCGTACCCGTCGAGGCGGACCACCTCCTCGGTGAGGTCGGCGGGCTCGGTGAGGTCCGGCCGCCAGGTGGGCGGGGTGACCGCCAGGCGGTCGCCGTCCGGCGCCACCGTGCAGCCCACCTCGGTCAGCAGCTCCACCACCCGCTCCACCGGGTACGCCACGCCGACCGCGCGCGCCGGGGCGTCCGCGGCGATGCGGACCGGCCGCGGCGCGGCGACCGCGTCGAGGTCGAGCACCCGCTCGTCCACGGTGCCGCCGGCGTACTCCGTGAGCAGCGCCACCGCCCGGGCGGTCGCCACCGGCGGCAGCGCCGGGTCGGCGCCGCGTTCGAAGCGCTTGCTGGCCTCGCTGGACAGCTTGTGCCGGCGGGCCGTGCGGGCCACCGCCACCGGGTCCCAGTGCGCCGCCTCGAACAGCACGTCCACCGTGGACGGTGACACCTCGGTGGTCGCCCCGCCCATGACCGCGGCGAGGGAGACCACCGCCCCGTCCCGCGGGCCCGCCACCGGGCTGGACAGCCCCGCGTCGGCGATGACCAGGTCCTCCGGGTGCAGCACCCGGTCGGCGCCGTCCAGTGTGGTCAGCCGCTCCCCCGCGACCGCCCGGCGGACCACCAGCGGCCCGCGCAGCGCGCCCAGGTCGAACGCGTGCATCGGCTGGCCCAGCTCGAGCATGAGGTAGTTGGTGATGTCCACGGTCAGCGAGATCGGCCGCATGCCGGCGAGCACCAGCCGCCGCCGCAGCCAGGCCGGGCTCTGCGCCGCCGGGTCGATCCCGCGCACCACCCGGGCGTAGAACCGGTCGCAGCCGACCGGGTCGTCCACCCGCACCGGGTACGGCGGCTCGGCCGTGACCGGCGGCGGCTCCACGGCCAGCGCCGGGTCGCGCAGCGGCACGCCGAGCGCGTGCGCCAGCTCCCGGGCCACCCCCCGCACCGCGAAGCAGTAGCCGCGGTCCGGGGTGATGTTCAGCTCGACCACGACGTCGTCCAGCCCGACCACGGGCCGGGCGTCCGCGCCGGGTGGGGCGGTGGTGTCCGCCGGCAGCACGATGATGCCGGAGTGGTCGTCGCCGAGCGCCAGCTCCCGGGCGGAGCAGATCATCCCGTCGGAGAGGTGGCCGTAGGTGCGCCGGCTGCCGATCTGGAAGCCTCCGGGCAGCACGGCGCCGGGCAGCGCCACCACCACCAGGTCGCCCTCGGCGAAGTTGGTGGCGCCGCAGACGATGGAGCGCGGCTGCGCCTCGCCGGCGTCGACCAGGCAGTGCCGGATCGGCTTCTTGAAGCCGGCCAGGTCGGTGACCGCGGCCACCCGGCCCACGACCAGCGGCCCGGCCACCGTGGCGCGCAGGTCCACGATGGACTCCACCTCGAGCCCGACCCGCACCAGCGCCGGCTCCAGCACCGCCGGGTCGGCCGGCGCGTCGACATACTCGCGCAGCCAGGAAACGGGGACCAGCACGGCTACAGCTCCATTCCGAAAGCGCGCGAGAAGCGCACGTCACCCTCGACCATGTCGCGCATGTCGGCGATCCCGTGCCGGAACATCAGGGTGCGCTCGATGCCCATGCCGAACGCGAACCCGCTGTACCGGTCCGGGTCGATGCCGCAGGCGCGCAGGACCCTCGGGTTGACCATGCCGCAGCCACCCCACTCGACCCAGCGCGGCCCGTCGCGGTGCTGCGGGAACCACAGGTCGAACTCTGCCGACGGCTCGGTGAACGGGAAGTACGACGGCCGCCAGCGGGTGCGCGCCTGCTCGCCGAACATCGCCCGGGCGAAGTGGTCCAGCGTGCCCTTCAGGTGTGCCATGGTGATGCCCTCGTCCACCACCAGGCCCTCCACCTGGTGGAAGACCGGCGTGTGGGTGGCGTCCAGCTCGTCCGTGCGGTACGTGCGCCCGGGCACCACCACGTAGATCGGGGGCCGGCGGGCCAGCATGACCCGCGCCTGCACCGGCGAGGTGTGTGGCCGCAGCACCAGGTCCCGCTCGGGCGGGTCTAGGTAGAACGTGTCCATCATGGTGCGGGCCGGGTGGTCCTTGCCGATGTTCAGCGCGTCAAAGCTGTACCAGGCCAGCTCCGCCTCGGGGCCTTCGGCGACCTCGTAGCCCATGCCGATGAAGAGCTCGGCGATGCGTTCCATCAGTGTCGACAGTGGATGCCGGGCACCGCGCGGGTGGCGGTCGGCGGGCAGCGTGACGTCGACCGCCTCCTCGGCGAGCACCCGCCGCTCCCGTTCGGCGTGCAGGGCGGCGACCCGGGCGGCGTGCGCGGCCTGGATGGCGGCCCGGGCCACGTTGACCCGCTTGCCCGACTCGGCCTTGGCGGCCGGGGGCAGGCTGCCGATCTCGCGGCGGGCCAGCGACACCGGCGCCCGGTCACCCAGGTGCAGCGGCTTCGCCGCGGCCAGCGCGGCCAGGTCGCCCGCCTCGGCGAACGCCTTCTCCGCCGCGGCCACGGCGTCGTCAAGGGCGGCCTGGTCCAGCAGGGCCGCCTGCTTAGGGTCGTAGGGATCGTTGCGGTAGCTCATCACCACTCCAGCGCGGACAACCGGGAAAGTCTACGGCGGCCGTTGCCGCACCTGCCCGGCGCGGCCCGAAGCCGCACGCGGCTACGCCGCCGCCCGCCGGCGCGACGGGATGGGAGAGCGCGAGGTCAGCCCTGCCGCCCGCCGCGACCGGCGGGCCGGGTAAAGGACCTCGTCACCACTGCTGCTCCCTAGCTGGCACGGGCGCCGGACCACTACCGCGCAGCGCCCTAGCCGAAGCGTACAGGCACACCGCTGCCGCCGCAGCCAGGTTCAGGCTCTCCGCCCGGCCGTAGCGGGGCACCCGCACCCGCAGGTGCGCCGCCGCGGCCAGCGCCGGGGGCAGCCCGTGCGCCTCGGAGCCGAACAGCCACGCGGTCGGCGCGGCCAGCTCCCCTTGGTCGGCGAGCGCGTCCAGGTCCGCCTCGCCGTACGGGTCGGCGGCGAGCACCCGCAGGCCGGCGCGGCGCAGCGCGGCGACCGTGTCCCCGGCCGGCACCCCGCGCACCACGGGCAGGTGGAACAGGCTGCCCGCGGACGCGCGGACACACTTGCCGTTGTACGGGTCGACCGCGTCACCGGCGAAGACCACCGCGCCCGCGCCGGCCGCGTCCGCGGTGCGCAGCACGGTGCCGGCGTTGCCCGGGTCGCGGACCTCGACGAGCACCGCGGCCAGCCTCGGCCGCGGCCCCAGCGCGTCGGCCAGCGGCACGTCCAGGTAGCGGCACACCGCCACCAGCCCCTGCGGGTTGACCGTCTCGGCCAGCGCGGCCAGGCCCTGCCCGGTGACCGGGCAGACTCCGGCACCGCCCGCCTGGGCCGCGGCGGCCAGCCCGGCGTGGCGCTCCAGGGCCTCCGGCGTGCCGAACAGCTCCCGCACGGCGCCGGGCACGCCCACCGCCTCGCGGACCGCCTGCGGCCCCTCGGCGAGGAAGAGCCGCTCGGCGTCGCGCTCGCGCCGGCGCTGCAGCCGCCGCGCAGCAACGACCCGGGGTGTCCGCTGCGTTGCCGGAGCGGACACCCCGGGTCGTCCCGGATGCGGCAAGGCTCAGGCGGCCGTGGAGCCCGCCGCCGTGGAGTCCGCCACGGCCTTGCGGGCCACGTCGACCAGGGCGGCGAAGGCTGGGCCCTCGTGCACCGCGAGGTCGGCCAGGATCTTGCGGTCGACCTCCACCCCGGCGAGCTTGAGACCCTGGATGAGCCGGTTGTACGTCATGCCGTTGGCGCGGGCGGCCGCGTTGATCCGGGTGATCCACAGCTGGCGGAAGTCACCCTTGCGGTCCCGGCGGTCCCGGTACGCGTAGTTGAGCGAGTGGAGCACCTGCTCCTTTGCCTTGCGGTAGAGCCGCGAGCGCTGC
>DASSUC010000462.1:0-2877 GCA_035707405.1 Micromonosporaceae bacterium
GAGCGGGACCGGCTGGCCCGCTTCCTGCCCGGCGACCCACCGGCGGTCACCGCCGAGCTGATCGCGCGGCTCGCCTTCGACCTGGCCGCGCCGGCCTCCCGCCCGCGCGCGCTGGACCGGCCCTTCGCGAGGTACGCATGAGCGGCGACCCCATGCGTGTGCTGGTGGTCGGCGGCACCGGCGTGCTCGGCGCGGCGGTCGTCGCCGAGCTGGCCCGGCACGGGCACGAGGTGCGGGTGCTCTCCCGCCGCCCACCGGCCGGCGCCGCCGCTCCCGCCGGGGCTTCCTCTCCCCCGGGCGCGGAGTGGGTCGCCGGCGACGTACGTCGGCCCGGCTTCGGGCTGCCCCCGGCCGACGCCGCGCGCCTGTCCGAGCAGACCACCCACGTGGTGTCCTGTTTCGGGTCGGTGGCCGTGGCCGAGGGCCCGCGCACAGCCGTCGACCTGCACCTGCGCGGCACGCAGCGGCTCATCGAGTTCGCCCGCGGCTGCCCGCACCTGCGGGCCGTGGTGCACGTGTCGTCGGTGCTCGTGTTCGGCCGCTGCCAGGGCACCGTCGGCAACGCGGACCTCCAGGTCGGCCAGGCCTTCCGCAACTGGTACGAGTACGGCAAGTTCCTCGCCGAGACGGCCTGGCAGGAGGCGGACGGCGTACCCGTCCGGGTGCTGCGGCTGGGCCCGGTGCTGGGCGCCGACGGCCCGGTCGCGCCGAGCACCCGGTCCGGCATCCTCACCGCCCTGCCGGCCGCGCTCTCCGGCCTGCCGCTGCCCGTCGCCCGGCGCGGCGACTTCCCGTGCTACGTCACGGACAGCACGGCCGCCGCGCAGGTGGTCCGGGCGGCGCTGGAGCACGAGCCGGTCGGCGGCACCTGGACCTGGTACGACCCTGCCGCGCCGACGCTGAACGCGACTCTCACCGCACTGTGTAGCGCCTGGGGCGTCATCCCCCGCATCGTGGCCGCCCCCGGGCTGGTCTCCGCCGTGCGGCTGGCGGCGCCGGTGCTCGGGCTGCCGCGTGAGGTGTGCGACTACCTGTCGCCGTGGCCCCGGCTCGCCGCCGGCATCCTGGACGAGCTGCCGGTGCCGCTACCGGTGAGCCCGCCGCGGTACGTGGAGCGCACGGGCGAGCTGCTGCGCGCCCACAGCCTCGGGCTGGTGGCCGCGTGAGCCGGCCGGGCGCAGCGGCGGCGGCCGGGACCGCCCGGACCGGTCTGGATACCGATCCGCACCCGGTCTTCACCACCTACTCGGCCGGTAACTTCGCCGAGGTGGCACCGGACCGGCTCTCGCCGATGTCCTGGTCGCTGGTCGGTCCCCCGGTGGAGCGCGGCATGCGCGGCGTGGCCGGCCGGCTGTTCCCCCGGGCCAGGTGGGCCACTGGCTCGCACTTCGTGTTCGTCGGCTACTTCAGCTGCCGGCCGTACCACAACCTGTCCGCGTTCTGCCAGCTCGCGTACGGCGTACCAGGGCTGGACCCGGCGCTGGTGACGCGCAGCTACTTCGAGGACGCGCCGGTGCCGGAGCCGCCGGGCGGGCGGGCCCAGCGGGGTGGCGCCGCCGTGCTGCCGCAGCTCGCCCGGGAGCTGCTGCTCACCCGGCGCCGGGTCGGCGCGCTCACCGAGCAGGTCCCGCAGCTGGAGGCGGCGCTCGCCGAGGCGTGCCCCGACCGGGCCGGGGGCCTGCCCGCGAGCGGTGGCTCGCTGGCCCTCGGGCGGCTGGTGCCCGGCGCGGTGCGGCTGCTGGACCGGGTGTGGGAGACCCACTATGCCAGCACCATGCTGATCCTGCCGCTGCTGGCGGTGCAGGACGGCGTGGCCCGCCGGTTCGTGCCGTACTGGCGCGAGCTGGAGCCGCTGGTGAACCGGCCGGACTCGCTGGTCTGGCAGCGCCTGGCCGACCTGGGCGCGGCGGTGCCGGAGGTGACCAGCTTCCTGCACCGGCAGTTCTACGAGATCGCCGACGACCAGGAGCCCTGGACCAGGTACGTGGGCGCGCTCGGGCCGCCGGTCGCCGGCGCCGAAACGGACGACCTGCTGCCCGAGGACCCGTGGGCGCTGGTGCCGCTGAGCCGGGCGCTACAGCTGCCCCGCCTGTCCGCGGTGGTACGCATCGCGATGGAGCAGCGCGAGCACACCAAGTCGCTGGCGATGCGCACGCTGCATGTGATGCGGCTCGTGGTGCGCGCGGTGGCGGCCCGCCGCGGGCTGGCCGACGGTGACTGGCCGTACCTCTCCCTTGACGAGCTGCTCGACGAGTCGGTGGCCGGCGCGCAGCTGCACCGGCAGGCCCGGACCCGGGCACAGGAGTGCGCCGAGGCGATCGACCGGCCGATGCCGGACCTGTTCAACACCGCGCAGGACGGACCGGGTACGCCCGCCACCGCGCCCGCCAGCGCCCGCACCGGGGTGGGCATCTGTCCCGGCCAGGTGACCGGGACGGTGGTCGTGCCCGGCGCGGACGGCCGCTACGAGCCCGACGCCAACGGGGGGCGTCGGGTGCTCGTGTGCGAGCGCGCCGACGTGCAGATCCAGACCGTCCTGCCGCACATCGACGCGCTGGTCACCGCGCGCGGCAGCGCACTGTCCCACGTGGCGATCCTGCTGCGGGAGCACGGTCTGCCCAGCGTCATCGGCCACCCGCTCGCCCGGGACCTGCGCCCGGGACAGGAGGTCTATGTGGACGGTACGACAGGGGAGGTGAGACTCCTTGCCTGACAACGGCAGCGAGGAGCTCTACGCTGCGCTGGAGCAGATCTACGCGCAGATCAAGGGCCGGCGCCGCCGGCTGTGGCCGCACGACCGGCTCGCCGACGACCTCGGCATCGACTCGGTCTCCGGGCTGGAGCTGATGGTGGCCGCCGAGGACGAGTTCGGCGTCG
>DASSUC010000463.1:0-4856 GCA_035707405.1 Micromonosporaceae bacterium
GCGCTGGCCACCCCGATCACGGTGAGCGCGGCGGCGACCAGGGCCAGGACCGCGGCGACCAGCTTGACCCGAAGCGGTGTCCGGCGCAGCAGCGTGCGCACCGGCTCACAACGGCTTTCGCAGCACGTACCCCACCCCCCGCAGGGTGTGGATCAGCCTCGGCTCCCGGTTGTCGACCTTCCGCCGCAGGTACGAGATGTACGACTCCACGATGTTGTCGTCCCCCCGGAAGTCGTAGTTCCACACGTGGTCGAGGATCTGCGCCTTGGACAGCACCCGGCCCGCGTTGAGCATGAGGTAGCGCAGCAGCTTGAACTCGGTGGGCGAGAGCGGGACCGGCGTCCCGCCCCGCCAGACCTCGTGCGTCTCCTCGTCCAGGGCGAGGTCGGCGAACTCCAGCCGGGGCGGGGCCTGCGCGCCCACGGCGCTACGGCGCAGCACGGCCCGGATCCGGGCGGTCAGCTCCTCCAGGCTGAACGGCTTGGTCACGTAGTCGTCGCCGCCGAGGGTGAGCCCTCGGATCTTGTCGTCGGTGGCGTCCCGCGCGGTCAGGAACACCACCGGGGTACGCGCGCCGCCGCCGCGCAGCCGTCGGACCACCTCGAAGCCGTCGAGGTCGGGCAGCATCACGTCGAGCACGACCAGGTCCGGCCGGCCGGTCCGGGCCAGCGCCACCGCCTGGCTGCCGCTGGTCGCGGTCGCCACGTCGAACCCGGCGAAGCGCAGGGTCGCCGAGAGCAGCTCGAGGATGTTGGGGTCGTCCTCCACCACGAGCAGCCTCGCCTCGGGCGGCGCGTTGGTCATGTGCCCATCCTGGCCCACCCGGCTGGACGGCGCCTGGACTTGCGCTGAAAGGTGTCTGGGAGCGTGTCCCCGGGCCAGAACGCCGCTGCCGGACCGGCCGGCGTGAGAACCTTGGTCATGGTGGCGGGCACCGCGGTGGCCAGGTTCTGGCGACGCGACCAGGGTCCTGGCGACATGATCAGGAAGGTGGATCGGGCGTGATCATCTCCCGGCGGTTCAACGGTCCTCCGGACTCTGGCAACGGCGGCTACTGTGCGGGGCGCTTCGCGGCGCTCGTCGACGGGCCGGCAGTGGTCACGCTGCGCCGGCCACCACCGCTGGAGACACCGCTGCGGGCCGTCCGCAGCAGCGCCGGGTTCCGGGTGTACGCCGGGGAGCTGGTGGTCGCCGACGCGCTGCCGGCGCAGGGGCCCCCGCCGGCCCCGGTCCTCCCGGTCGGCCTGACCGAGGCGCTGGACGCGTCCGAGGAGTACCCGGGCCTCGCCGACCACCCGTTCCGCACCTGCTACGTATGCGGGATCGACCGGGCCGAGGGCGACGGCCTGCTGATCTTTGCCGGGCCGCTGCCGGACGGCCGCAGCGCGGCGCCGTGGGTCGTCCCGGACGACGTGGCCGTGGAGACGATGTGGGCCGCGCTGGACTGCCCCAGCGGGTGGGCCATCGGCGGCGTGGGCCGGCCGTACGTGCTCGGGCGGATCGCGGCCGTCGTCTCGGCGCTGCCCGAGCCCGGCGAGATCTGCCTGGTGGTCGGCGAGTGTGACGGGGTCGAGGGCCGCAAGGCGTACGCCCGCTCGACCGTCTACTCGTTGAAGAGCGAGGTCATGGCCACCGCGGAGACGACCTGGATCGCCGTGTGACCGATACCGGACCGCCTGACCGTCCGGTGGACGTCGTCGGCGATGATGCCAGCGTGGGCACGACCGCGGCCGGCCCGCCCGGGGAGGAGTGAGATGTCCGACGGACAGATCGTGGTCAGCGGCCTGACCAAGCAGTACAAGCGGGTCCGGGCGGTGGACGGCCTGTCGGTCGTGGTCGAGCCCGGCCGGGTCACCGGCTTCCTCGGCCCCAACGGCGCCGGCAAGACCACGACCCTGCGGATGCTGCTCAACCTCGTGACCCCGACCGCCGGCACGGCCACCATCGGAGGCGTCCGCTACGCCGACCTCGACCAGCCGCTGCGCCACGTCGGTGCGGTGCTGGAGGCCTCCAGCGCGCACAAGGGGCGTACCGGCCGCAACCACCTGCGGGTGATCTGCGCGGCGGCCGGCTTCCCGGCGCGGCGGGCGGACGAGGTGCTCGACCTGGTCGGGCTGGCACCGGCCGCGAAGCGCAAGTTCAAGGGCTACTCGCTGGGCATGCGACAGCGGCTGGGCATCGCCGCGGCGATGCTCGGCAACCCCCGGGTGCTCATCCTCGACGAGCCCGCCAACGGCCTGGACCCGGAGGGCATCCGCTGGATGCGGGACCTGCTGCGGGCACTCGCCGACCAGGGCCGCACCATCTTCGTCTCCAGCCACCTGCTGTCAGAGATGGAGCTGCTCGCCCACGACGTCATCATCATCGCGGCCGGCCGGCTGGTCGCCCAGGGCCCGGTCGAGCAGGTGATCAGCGGGATGGCCGGGGGCGGCGTCCGGGTCCGGGTGCGCACCCCCCAGCCGGAGAAGCTCATGGCCGAGCTGGGCTCCGCCGCCACGGCACAGCCCGGGGAGGACGGCGCGCTGCTGGTCACCGGCGTGGATGCGCCGGCGATCGGTGCCGCGGCCCTGCGCGCCTCGGTCGAGCTGCACGAGCTGGTCGCCGACCGGCCCGACCTGGAGCGGGTGTTCCTGGAGCTGACGGCCGGAAAGGCGGCGATCCGATGACCACGACCACCGCCGCGCCGCCCACCCTGGGCCGCCCGGGTCCGGCCCCACTGCGCCTGATGCGCAGCGAGCTGTTGAAGATCATCACGACCAACGCCTGGTGGCTGCTGATGATCGGCGCACTCGCGCTGCTGGCGCTGGCCTTCCTGGTCAACGCCATCGGCGCTGACTTCGCCTTCAACCAGCCGACCCCGGAAGGGATCCCCGCCGAGGACCGGGCCGCCTTCGAAGCCACCCGCAACGAGGTTTACCAGGCTGCCAATCTCTACACCTCCGGCCAGTTCTTCGGCCTGATGTTCGTGATGCTCCTCGGCATCGTGCTGATGACGAGCGAGTTCTTCCACCAGACGGCGACCGCCACCTTCCTGACCACCCCGCACCGGACCGCCGTCGTGCTGGCCAAGCTGGCCGTGGCCGCGCTGTGCGGCGCCGTCCTGTGGGCGCTCACCACAGCCCTGACCGTCCCAGCCACGGCCGTCTTCCTCCAGCGGTACGACATGCCGAGCCATCTCGGCGACTGGCCGGTGCAACGGGCGATCATGCTCAACCTGCTCGCGTACGCGATCTGGGGCATGTTCGGCGTCAGCCTCGGCGTGCTGCTGCGCAGCCAGATCGGCGCCACCGTCACCGCTGTGGCGCTCTACCTGATCGGCACTGCCGCCGTACAGATCATCCTGACCATCCTCGAGCAGCAGCTCGGCTGGGACTGGGTCAGCAACATCCAGTACGCCCTGCCGGCGGTGGCGTCCGCCCTGATGGTCACCGGCACCGACCTGCCCGGCGAGCCGGCGTGGTGGGTCGGGGGCCTGGTCCTTGTGGCCTACGTCGTCGTGGCCGGCGGGCTCGGCGTCTTGATCAACCGGCGGCGGGACGTGTCCTGACTTACCGTCAGGTGATCGAGGCCACGCCGGCCTCCGGCGGGCCCACGGTGCCTAGGGCCGGTCAGGGGTGCTCTGCGCGTAGCCTTTGACGGGCAGTCAACCCATGCGTGGAAGAGGCGAAGAGCGGCGTGTCGACCCAGCAGACCTCGCGTAACAACCCGCTGGCCGGCTTCGGCCCGAACGAGTGGGTCGTCGAGGAGATGTACCAGCGGTACCTCGCCGACCCGCAGAGTGTGGACCCGGCGTGGCACGACTTCTTCGCCGACTACAAGCCGGCTCCCGAGGCCGACGACGCCGCGGACGGTGACGAGCCTCCAGCCTCCCCGGCCCAGGCCACCCGGCCCACAGCCCCAGCCCAGCCCACGGCCCCAGCCCAGGCCACGGCAGGACAGCCCACCGCACCAGCCCAGCCCACCGGCGGAGCCCAGGACGCAGCGCCGACCCAGGACGCCGGGCCGACCCAGGACGCCGGGCCGACCCAGGACGCAGCGCCGGCCCAGCAGCCGGCGACCGCACAGCCGGCGACCGCCCGGCCGGCGCCGGACCGGCCCGACGGGGGACGGCCGGCCGCCGCGGCGGCGGGCGCCAGCCAGACCGCGGCGCCACCCACCCCGACCACGCCAGCCGTTGCGCGCACCCGGACCGCCCCAGCCGAGACGACCCCGGCCAGGACAGCTCCGGCGAAGGCTCCGGCCGGGGCGGCCCCGGCCGGAGCGGCCCCAGCCGGAGCGGCGCCGGCGGAGACAGCCCCGGCGGGGGCGGCGCCAGCCGGGACAGCTCCGGCGAAGGCCGCCCAGCCGGCCGGCGCGGCGCAGGTCAAGCCGATCCGCGGAGCCGCCGCGATGATCGTGAAGAACATGGACGCGTCCCTGCGGGTGCCGACCGCGACCAGCGTGCGGGCCGTCCCGGCGAAGCTGCTCGCCGACAACCGGATCGTGATCAACAACCACCTCGCCCGGGGTCGCGGCGGCAAGGTCAGCTTCACCCATCTGATCGGCTTTGCCCTGGTCCGCGCGCTCGGCGCCCACCAGGAGATGAACAGCTCCTACGCCGAGGTCGACGGCAAGCCGGCGCTCACCATGCCCGAGCACGTCAACCTGGGGCTCGCGATCGACCTGCAGAAGCCGGACGGCTCGCGCTCGCTGGTGGTGCCGAGCATCAAGGCGGCCGAGCAGATGGACTTCCGCCAGTTCTGGCAGGCGTACGAGGACATTGTCCGGCGGGCCCGCCGCAACGAGCTGACCATGGAGGACTACGCGGGCACCACCGTCACGCTCACCAACCCGGGCGGGATCGGCACGGTCCACTC
>DASSUC010000464.1:0-6608 GCA_035707405.1 Micromonosporaceae bacterium
AGGGTGGCCATGCCGTACCGCAGCTCCCGGCGTTCCAGCTCGTCCAGCAGGGTGCTGAGCAGCATCGCGCCGGTCGCGCCGAGCGGGTGCCCCATCGCGATCGCCCCGCCGTTGACGTTGACGATCTCCGGGTCGATCTCCAGGTCGCGGATGAAGCGCAGCGGCACCGCGGCGAAGGCCTCGTTGACCTCGTACAGGTCGATCTGGTCGGCCCGCAGCCGGGCCTTTGCCAGCGCCTTGCGCGCGGCCACCGCGGGGCCGGTGAGCATGATGGTCGGCTCGGCCCCGGTGACCGCGGCGGCGACCACCCGGGCGCGCGGGGTGAGCCCCTGGGCGTACCCGGCCGCCTCCGACCCGACCAGCACCAGAGCTGCGCCGTCGACGATGCCGGACGAGTTGCCGGCGGTGTGCACGTGGTCGATCCGCTCGACCCAGTGGTAACGCTGCAGCGCCACGGCGTCGAAGCCGCCGAGCTCGCCCATGGCGGCGAACGAGGGCTCCAGCCCGGCCAGCTTCTCGGCCGTGGTGTCCGGCCGGATGTGCTCGTCCCGGTCGAGGACCACCTGCCCGATCCGGTCCCGCACCGGCACCACCGAGCGGTCGAACGCACCGTCGGCCCAGGCCTTGGCGGCCCGCGCGTGCGAGCCGGCCGCGTAGTCGTCCACCGTGGACCGGGAGAGCCCCTCGATCGTGGCGAGCAGGTCGGCGGAGACGCCCTGGGGGACCACGCCGATCGCGTACCCGCACTCGGGGTCCATCATGATCGCCCCGCCGTCGGAGCCCATCGGCACCCGGGACATCGACTCCACGCCACCGGCGAGGATCAGGTCGTCCCAGCCCGCCCGCACCTTCTGCGCGGCGGTGTTGACCGCCTCGAGCCCGGAGGCGCAGAACCGGTTGAGGGTCAGGCCGGCGACCGTGTCGGGCAGGCCGGCCAGCAGCGCCGCCGTGCGGGCGATCACCATGCCCTGGTCGCCGACTGCCGTCACGCAGCCCAGGATCAGGTCGTCGACGACCGCCGGATCCAGCCCGGGGAACCTGCGGCGCAGCTCATCGACCAACCCGACCACGAGCGAGACCGGCTTGACCTCGTAGAGCGCCCCGCCCGGCCTGCCTTCGCCGCCGGGCCGGCCACGCCCGCGAGGAGTGCGGATGGCCTCGTAGATGAACGCCTCCATCGCCGCATTCTGCCTGGGGCGCCTACTGGCAACAAGTCCCCCGCCTAACGCGCCGTCTGGGTGACCGCCCCCGCGGCGAGCAAGTCGTCCACGCCGGACACTCCCCACTCGGTCAGCACGTCCCGGGTGTGCTCGCCGGGCAGCGGCGGCGGTGTGGTCAGCCTGGCCGGGGTGGCCGAGAAGCGCGGTGCGGGAGCCGGCTGGCGGACCCCGTCGAGGTCGACGAAGACCTCGCGGGCCGCGACGTGCGGGTGCTCGGGCGCCTCCGCGAGGGAGAGTACGGGTGCCACGCACGCGTCCGAGCCATCGAACACGGCCAGCCACTCGTCCCGGGTACGCGTGGCGATCCGCTCCGCGACCAGCTTGCGCAGCCTGGGCCACTGCGCCACGTCGTACGGCCCGGGCGGGTCGCCGCCGTTGCCGTCCGCATCGAGATCGAGACCGCCGAGCAGCGCCGCGAACTGGGCGAAGAACTTCGGCTCCAGCGGCCCGACGGCCAGGTACCGCCCGTCGGCCGTCTGGTACGTGCCGTAGTGCGGTGCGGTGCCGTCGAGCAGGTTCGTCCCCCGCTCGTCGCGCCACAGACCCGCATGGAGCATCGCGTAGAGCTGGGTGGCGAGCAGCGCGGACCCGTCCAGGATGGCGGCGTCGACCACCTGGCCCTGCCCGGTGCGGGCGGCCTGCCAGGCGGCGGCCAGCACGCCGGCCACCAGCAGCATGCCGCCCCCGCCGTAGTCGCCGAGCACGTTCAGCGGCACCACCGGCCCGCTGTCGGCGGTGCCGATCGCGTGCAGCACGCCGGTCAGCGCCAGGTACGTGATGTCGTGCCCGGCCGTACGGGCCAGCGGCCCGTCCTGCCCCCAGCCGGTCATCCGGCCGTAGACCAGCCGCGGGTTGACCGCCAGGCACTCCTGCGGCCCGATGCCCAGCCGCTCGGCCACGCCCGGCCGGAAGCCCTCCACCAGTACGTCGGCACGGGCCACGAGGTCGCGTACGACCTGCGGGCCACGCGGGTGCTTGAGGTCCACGGCCACCGACCGCTTGCCCCTGTTCAGCAGGTCCAACCGCGCATCCAGGCCGAGCGGGCCCTCGTAGAACCGGTCCACCCGCACCACCTCGGCACCGAGGTCGGCGAGGACCATCGCGGCGAACGGCGCCGGCCCGATCCCGGCGATCTCGATGACGCGCAGGCCGGCAAGGGGGCCGGACCGCGGCACGGCGGGCGGGTGGGGCACGGGCTCGGTCATGGCCGTAATCATGCCCGTAACCGGCGCCGGGGCGTCACGCCTGTGACGCATGTCTATGAATGCGGCTGGCCACGCCCCGTGCTGCCTACGGAGTAGGGCCAGGCGGACCGTAAGCAGGTGGCCCGTAGCCAGGCGGGCTGGAGGAAGGCGGGCTGCCCGGGCGGAGCGGTGGACCATAGCCAGGTGGCCGCCCGTAACCGTAACCAGGACCGCCGTAACCAGGACCGCCGTAACCAGGGCCGATGGTCCCGGGCGGGCGGCCGGGCACGACGGCCACCGGGATCGGCACGACCGGCTGGGCCGGAGGGTCGAGGGTCCGCCGTACGCCGTCCGGGAAGGTCACCTCGTAGCGCTCGCCGTCCCACACGGCCCGCGGCGCCTGCGGGTCGCGACCGGTGAACCCGGCCCGGCAGTCGGCGATGATGGCGAGCAGGCGGCGCTCATCCTCGGCGCTCACCGCCGCCTGCTTGGCGGTCTGGTCGAGCCCCCGCTCCACCCCGTCACGCAGCAGGGCGAGCTGGGTGGCCGCGACCTGGTACTCGCGCATCGCCTTCAGGCCCGCGTCCCCGGCCACCCGCCGGGCCCACCGCCGGGCCGAGTAGCGCCGGCCGAGCGTGCCGAGCGCGGCGACCTCCGGCGGGGAGAGCCAGCCCGCCCGCACGTACGCCGGGAGCACCCGCTCGGTCATCCGGCCTTCCCAGGAGCGTAGCCAGATGGTGGTCCCGACCATCACGATGAAGATCGGCACCATGACCGCGAAGTAGCCGTACAGGAAGACGAGCAGCTCACCGGAGGCGGCGGTGAGGGTGGCCATCAGGTTCCAAGCCCCGTGCAACATCATCGCCATGAGCAGCCCGGCCAGCGGCGCCGCCCACCTGATCCGCCGGTCCGCGGCGCGGGCGGCGATGCCCAGCCCGATGCCGGTCATCGCGGTGAACAGCGGGTGCGCGAAGCCGGTCAGCACGATCCGGGCGATGAACAGCTGGATCACCGCCTGCGCGCCGGAGGCTGGGCCGTACTGCTCGACACCGGAGGCGTAGCCGTACCCGCCGAGGTAGAGGATGTTCTCCACCATGGCGAACCCGGTCGCCGAAAGTCCACAGTAGACTATGCCGTCGGTGATGCCGGAGAGCTCGCGGCGGCGGAAGACGAGCAGGAAGAGCGGGAAGAGTGCCTTGAGCGTCTCCTCGATGAACGGCGCCACCAGCACGCCGACCAGTGCGTCGGGCAGGCCGGACCGCTCGAAGAGGACACTGGACCCGGAGTTGACCAAGAGCGCGCCACCGGTGGCCACGCAGGCGCCCCAGAAGAAACAGAGCACGAGGTAGCGCAGTGGCTCCGGCTCGTACCGGTCGAGCCAGAAGAAGATGCCGACCAGCACGGGCACCGGAAGGATCGCCGCGCAGAGCCCGACGATGAGCGCGGTCACGCCGATCTCGTAGCCCAGGAAGATCAACAGCACGATGCCGCTCACCGCGATGAGCGCGATCACCCCGGCGAGCAGCAGCCCGCGGACCCAGCCCCGGCCCCCCGGCCGCGGCGGGTGCGACGCCTTCTGCGGGTACGGCCCCTGCGGGTACGGCGCTTCCTGCGACGCTCCGGCGCCCGGCGCACCTGGAGCCCACTGGTCCGACATGCCCGCCAGCCTAAAACGCCAGACGGGTCGTTGAGGTGGTTGCCGGGTTGGCTGGAGGCATCCGGCTCCGCAAGTCGGTTGATTGCAGTGCCAGCATTGCTTGCAGGAGGTGGTCGATATGGCAACGCTCACGATCAGAGATCTGGACGAGGCGGTCAAGACCCGCTTGCGAGTGCGCGCGGCCCGCAACGGCCGTTCCATGGAGGCAGAGGCCCGAGACATCCTGCGTGCCGCCCTGGCCGAGCCAGCCACGCACCGCAGGCTCGGCAGCCGTATCCGACAACGCTTCGCCGACCTCGACGACATGGACCTTGCGCTGCCGCCCCGGGCCGAGCAGCCGCGTGCTGCGGACTTCGCCGCATGATTGTGTTGGACACCAACGTCATCTCAGAGCTGATGCACCCACATGGTGAGCCTCGCATCGTGGCGTGGCTCGACGAGCAACAGGCCGACGAGGTGTACCTGACCGCGGTGACCACCGCGGAGCTGCGCTACGGGGTGGCCCGGCTACCGAACGGGCGACGCAAGGCCGACCTGGCCGCCCGAGTCCAGCGCACCATCGAGGAGGACTTCACGGGTCGCGTCCTTTCGTTCGGCGACGATGCGGCTGCCCACTACGCGGACATCGTTATAGACCGAGAGCGGTGTGGCTTGGCCATGAGCATGGCCGACGCCCAGATCGCGGCGATATGCCGCCATCGCGGTGCCGGTCTCGCCACTCGCAACACCAAGGACTTCGTCCACACCGGGATCGATGTCATCGACCCGTGCAAGACCACAGCATCGGAGTACCCAGCTAGCCAGTCGTCGCGGCCATAACCAGATCGCCCGGGCTCCTCACGGTCACAACCGGCTGGCCCAGTACGCGCCTACGTAGCACCTTGTAGCACTGACGCAAGTCTCCACGTACTCTCATGGGTGTGACCCAACCTGTCTCTCGCGAGATCACCCAACGCCAGCTCCGCAACGACTCTGGCGCGATCATGCGCGGTGTCGAGCGCGGCGAGTCCTACACCATCACCCGCAACGGAACGCCTATCGGTCGGCTGATCCCGCTCCGGCGGCGCACCTTCGTCCCACGCGAAGAGGTGATGGCGGCGTTCGCCACGGCGCCGATGCTCGACACCGACCGGTTCCGCGACGACATCGACGGTCTCGCCGCACAGGACCCGTTCGACCGTGACTGGTGAGCGGCCCTCCCGAGGCCTGATCGATACGAACATCATCATCCACCTGGGCGCGCTCGACCCGGCGGGCCTACCGGAGGAGATGGTTATCTGCGCCGTCACCCTCGCCGAACTGTCAGCCGGACCGCACCATACCGACGATCCAGCGGAACGGGCACGGCGTACCAGCGTGCTTCAGCACAGCGAGGCCACTTTTGACCCGTTGCCGTTCGACGCTGAAGCAGCGCGGGCCTTCGGTCTGGTCTCGGCCGCAGTACGCGCTGCCGGCCGGACGCCTCGTCGCCGCCTCGCCGACCTGATGATCGCGGCCACCGCAGTCGCCAACCGGCTACCGCTCTACACCACCAACCCTGACGACTTTCTTGGTCTGGATGACCTCCTGGCCGTCGTCGCCGTGAAGAGACCCTGACCGGGGCACGGCACCGGCAAGTCCACCGTGGACGCCGTCTTGTCCACGACATCGGCGCCTATCAGCACCTCCCACGAGCCGTCCGGACAGCGCCGGCGTGGCTACGCTCGCACAGTGGCCACGGTCCCGCCCTTCGTCCCGGAGCTGCAAGCGGTCCTGCCGCCCGGGACCGTGCTCACCGACCCTGACCTGCGCAGCGGCCACCGGCGCGACGAGGCCGACCTGTGCCCGGCCGGCCTGCCAGCAGCAGTGGTCCGCCCTCGGGACACCGCGGCAGTGCAGGCCACCCTGCGCATCGCGAGCCGGTACGGCGTGCCGGTCGTGCCGCAGGGCGCCCGCACCGGCCTGGCCGGCGGGGCGAACGCAATAGATGGCGGGATCGTGCTGTCCCTGGTCGCGATGGACCGGGTGCTCGAGGTCGACCCGGTGAACCGGCTGGCCGTGGTCCAGCCCGGCGTGGTCAACGCGGCCCTGGGCCGGGCCGCCGCAGCGCACGGCCTGCGCTACCCGCCCGACCCGGGGTCCTGGGAGTCCTCCACGGTCGGCGGCAACGTCGCCACCAACGCCGGCGGCATGTGCTGCGTCAAGTACGGCGTCACCGCCGAGTACGTCCTGGGCCTTCAGGTGGTGCTCGCCGACGGCGAGGTGCTGCGGTGCGGCCGCCGTACCGCGAAAGGGGTTGCCGGGTACGACCTCACCCGGCTGTTCGTCGGCTCCGAGGGCACTCTGGGCGTGGTCACCGAGATCACGGTGGCGCTGCGCCCGGCGGCTGAGGAGGCGCTGACGCTCGTCGCGCTCTTCCCCACCACGGCCGCCGCCGGAGCCGCGGTCAGCGCGATCGCCGCGGCCGGCGCCACGCCGAGCCTGCTGGA
This sequence comes from Micromonosporaceae bacterium, assembly GCA_035707405.1. Lineage (GTDB taxonomy): Bacteria > Actinomycetota > Actinomycetes > Mycobacteriales > Micromonosporaceae > DASSUC01. The sequence goes on from DASSUC010000464.1 coordinate 6,530, forward strand.
GCTGCTGGACCAGGCGCACCTGCGGGCGATCGAGGCGTACCGCCCGATGGGGCTGCGCACCGACGCCAGGGCCCTGCTG
>DASSUC010000465.1:0-7281 GCA_035707405.1 Micromonosporaceae bacterium
ATCAGCCTGCTCAGAGTCCACGGGGCCACCAACATCGCCGCCGCGCTACGCCACAACGCCCGCAAGAACCGCCGAGTCCTCAAACTCATACATCTCCTACCAGCCTAGACACCCCACACACCGACTTTGCCGTGCCCGTGCTTATCGGCCACTAGTAACTCCTCTGATCGGTATAACCGTATGCATGATTTCCATCCCTCGACGTGATACGCCACCGGGTGGCGCCTCAATGGTGCATGCAGGGCGACTTCAAAGTCGTGTGGCTGAAGGGGGGCTGCCGGCATCTGTGCTGGCTGCGTGCGGTGGCCCGTCCGACTCGATGACGATGGACCGCATCTTTGATCACCGTATGGTCACGGACAGGTCTCGTTATCACTCAACCTCCCCGCCCGACAGCCCCAACAGCCCGAGACACGGCACACCCCACACGCGACGGAAGGCACAACGACAAGGCGGCCAAGCAACACCCAGCGCGCGGGCTTGACACAGGAACGGGGTTTCCCGACAGTCGGTGATCTTCGACAAACACTGACCGAACCAGGAAACCCCGTGACCACACAGTGTGCCACCACCGACCGTCCACTGACCACCGACCGTCCGCTGACCACCGACCGTCCGCTGACCACCGACGACCTACCCGACCTGCTCCCCGCTGTGCTAGAGCCCCCCTACGACCAGGTACTACCCGCCCTGCTGGGTGGGCAGGCCATCGACCTGCCCGAGCACATGCCCACCCGCCTGCCCGCCGCCTCGCTGCGCGAGCTGGCCACAGCCCTGGCGCCCGAACGCACACCCCGCGCCGCCGGCACACCTCGCCCCGCCCCGCAGGCCGGCGCGGGCGGCCCGGTCGTGGTCGACGAGAGCGCCTGCGCGCGGCTGCTCGGCTTCCTGGCCCAGGTCCGCGACCGCCGCGGCCTGCGTGGGCGTCGCTACCCGCTGCCCTACCTGCTGGCACTGCCGATCGTGGCGATGATGGCCCACCAGGTCAACCTGAGCGCGGTCGACGAATGGGTCACCGCCGCCCCCGAGCAGCTGCTGCTGGCCCTGGGCGCCCCGACCAGCCGGGCCGGCCAGGCCCGCCGGCCCGACACCAAGACCATCACCCAGGCCCTGGCCAGCCACGGCGAGGACTACGACCAGGCACTGTGCGCCTTCACCGGCGCCCTGGCCCGCGACCAGCACCGCCAGGCCCACGGCGGGCTACACCGCTGCCTGCACATCGACGGCAAGGCACAAAAAGGCGCCGCCCGCCGCGGCGGCCCGGCCCCGATGCTGCTGGCGGCACGCTGCGACGACGGCACCGTGGCCGCCCAGCGCAGCGTCCCGGTCGACAAGACCAACGAGGTCACCGTGTTCGCCCCGCTGCTGGACCAGCTCAGCGACGAAGACCTGGCCGCAACCGTCGTCACCGCCGACCAGCTGCACACCCAACGCGGGCACGCCCGCTACCTGCACCGCCGCCACGCCTACGACGTGTTCACCGTCGGCGGCAACCAGCCCAACCTCTTCGCCGCCCTAGACGCGCTGCCCTGAGCGCAGATCGCCGTGGAGGCCGCCACCATCGACCGCGGACACGGCCGCATCGAGGTCCGCACCATCAAGACCCTGCCCGCCACCGAACAGACCGCCGCGCTGTTCCCCCACGCCGCCCAGGCGTTCCTACTCGAACGCTACATCTACGACACCGCCGGCCAGCACCTCGCCGCGGTCGCGGTCCTGGGCATCACCAGCCTGCCCCCCGACCAGGCCGACGGAGCCGCGCTGCTGGCCTACGTACGCGGACACTGGTCCATCGAGTCCCTGCACTGGCTCCGCGACCACATCCTCGGCGAGGACGACAGCCGCCTGGCCAGCGCCGCACGGGCCATGACAGCCCTCCGCAACCTCGTCATCGGGATATGCCGCCTGCGAGGTACCACCCGCATCAGCCGCCAGCTCCGCGACTGCGGCCGCGACCCCTACCAGCTCCCCCTCGTCCTGCTCGGACTGGCGAGACCAACCATCAACCCAACCGTTACCACAACGTGACACCACGACGGCTAACCCTCATCCACCACGTCCTGACCTACACCGAAGACCAGCCCAAACTACCGCCCGTCACCGACTTTGAAGACGCCCTGGGTGCGGTAGATCTCCAGCATGGTGACGGTGCGTAGCACGTCGGGGAAGTCACGCATGATGCGGTGGTAGCCGGTCTTGAGGATCTTCCAGTTCTTCAGGTGGGCGATGCCTCGCTCGACAGCGGCGCGGATGCGGTGGACCGAGAAGTTGTACGCCTTCTGCGCGGCGGTCAGCTCTTGCTTGGGTGGCTTCTTGTCCGGGGTGATGATGCCGGTGCCCTGGTACGCCTTGTCTCCGGTCATGCCGGGACCACCGGGGGCGTAGTGGTTGGCCCACCGGTCGGCGATGCCGGACAGGTGGAAGGCCATCGAGTCATGGCGGGCGCCGGGGACCGGGTCACCCACGTCGCTGACCCGCCCGTCGACGTCAGTGACGACCTGCACGTTCTGGCCGTTGATGTGCTTCTTGCCGGAGAACAGGTCAACATAGCCGTCCCGCTCGCCTACCGGGGCGACGAAGCCGTCCACCAGGGCGCCTTCGCGCTGCATCCGGGCCAGGCGCTGTTGGGTCTCGGGGTGCAGCACCCAGCGCAGGATGGGGCAAAGATCCCGGTGGTAGCGGGTGATGGTGGACTGCGAGACGCCGAAGATCTCGGCGACCACGTCGTCGGGCAGGTTGTGGCGCAGCCCGAACAGCACTGCGACCACCGCCTCGAACAGCGGCAGAGCCGGTGGGCGGCCGATCGGTGGGTCCTCCCATGGCCCGACGACCTCGCGGACCCGCGATACCAGCTCGTCGAGTTGTTGGGGGTCTAGTCCTGTCATACGCTCGCAGCGCGGCGGCTGCGCCGCGGTCATCGTGGTCCACACAACCGAGATGACCTACCTGGTCGCAGCCGCCGTGTCCCGTTAGGACACGTAACGAGTTGGTCACACCTCCGAACTCACGTAGCGCTACTGTGATCATTATCAATCAACTTTTGAATGATGCTCGATGGTGTACTCAGGTGTGATGGTCCGCTTGCCGGGTCCAGAGCCCGGTCCAGAGCCTGGTGCAGGGCGTGGCAGGCGACAGCAGCCGTCCGCTTCTGCCGCGATGAGGCCTGTTGGGAGGGCGGCCCAACGGGTTAGGCGTTCTTGGTGGAGCGGGAAGGTACCGGAAGCGGGGTGCTCGCACGTGCTTGGGTTAGGCGACGAGGTAGGTGGAGTCGTCGAACTCGGCGGTGACCTTGAGCCGTCCGCCGAGGGCTTCGACGTAGGCGCGCAGGACTGAGACGGAGACGGTGTCGAGCTTGCCGCGTTCGACGTCGGAGACACGGGGGCCGGACACTCCCATGGCCTGCGCGACCTCGCGTTGGGTCAGGGACCGGTTGCGGCGTACCTCGGCCAGGCGCCAGGCGCGGATCTCGTCGTCGAGACGGCGCTGGGCGCCGGCGCGCTCCGCGTGGGTGCGTACGTGGTGACCGGCCGCACGGCGGGCCTCCTCGGCGCGACGCTTGGCTTCGTCCCAGGTGACGGTCATTCGTATGTCCTCGTTTCCAGCTCGTCCAGGTGGGCGTCGTAGCGGTCGTCGGCGAGGGGGATCGCGGTGTGGTACCAGCCGCGCCAGTTGCCGGACTTGTCTCCGGCGACCAGGAGGACCGCCCGGCGTACCGGATCGAAGGCGAAGAGGATGCGTACCTCGCTGGACCCGGTGGAGCCTGGCCGGAGCTCTTTCATGTTGTGGTGGCGTGACCCGCTGATCCGATCGACCAGCGGCCGGCCGAGCGCCGGGCCGTCAGCCGCGAGCCGGTCGACCGCGTCCTCGACGAGGTCGGCGGTGCCCGGGTCGTTCTTGGTTAGGTCGACGAACCAATCGGCGACCTCCTCGACCAGCAGGATCTGCCAGTTGCTCACGCACCGATATTAACCTGAGGGTTAAGTCGGCGGCTACGGGTACCGGTAGTCCTCAACCACCTCTCATACCCCGCGCAGTCGCGGCTGGTATCAGGCGAGCGGCCCGTGCACCCATCTGCCGCGATGAGCGACCATGCCATATGCACCCCTACGGTTGGAACTCGCGCCGGCTCAGGAGCGTAAGCTCGCAGCCTTAGATGCCGTAGTCCAGCAGCGTGAGCATGCCGGACGGCAGTCACCACGCTCAGGTCCGGCGGGCGTGGTCGGCGAGGGTGTTGAGCACTCCGGCCGCCGTGGCGGCCCCGTCCACGGTGACCGCGACCGAGCGGCCGCCCGTACGTTCCACCAGCATCGCCTCACCGCTTCGAAGCACCACAGCGACCCGACCGCCCCGGCCGACCCGCAGGCCCCAGCCGCCGAAGTCCCGCAGCGGCCGCACCTCGATGACGTCAGCCCGGACAACCTCGTCCAGAGGCACGTAAATGCGGGGCCACCCAATGGCGGAACGGATCGACAGCCCGGTGCTGTCGACGCAGACCACCCACCGGAGCATTGCGGCGAGGAGGATCCCGACCAGCCCGACGACGACCAACAGTGCCCATACCCGGGTCACCATCACCACTACCAGCGCCAGTAACACCGCGCCAGCGGCGGCTCCGACGCCGACGACCGGCCCCGCGCCGGCGCGTGCGACCCAGGTGGTGCGCTCACCGGCGGTGAGCTCGGCGCGCGGCGCGTCGGCCGCAACCACGTCGCTCGTGGGCAGGCGGGGATCGCCGGGAACGAGCGCACCGGCGGCGACGGCCGGCAGCAGCGACCCGACGACGGCCACCAGCAGCACTCCGCCGATGCCATCGGCATCGCGGGCATCGGCGAGCCCCCGTTGGACGTACAGCATGCCCAGCGTCAGCAGGGACATGAACAGGGCCGACCAGATCACTGCGGCGGCCCCGATCCGCCGCGTCACCGCGGAGTGGCCAAGCAGGAGCGTGACGGCACCGAAGCCCACCACGAGAACGGTCCCGAAGCCGAGCATCACGGCCAGGATGCCGCTCAGCGAGGAGAAGCCGTCGGCCGTGCCGTCGACCCCCCAATGGGTGGCCACCGGATCCGGCAGCCGCGCCCGCCAGGACCACGCCACCGCTATCGCCGCGACAAGGACGGCGAGCCCGACCGCGGTGACCCACCCGGCGGTACGGCGTCGCGTGGCGAACCGCGGGTCCGACGACGAGGTCGCTGCCATGGTCGGAGCCTGCCAGACCCGCCGGCCAACCACTACCACAAGGCTTTGGCCCGCAAGTGCCGCCGCGCGACAATCGACGTGGCTGGAAGAGGTGGCTGATGACCGGGAACGAGGATCAGGTGGCGCGGGTCAGCGATGAGGAGGCCGCGCTCCGGCGGCACGCCAGGTTCGGCGAGCTTCCTCCCCGCACGCGCCCCGACGACTGGGTCGAAGAGACCGACACCAACCCACCCGCACACGAGCTGGAGCAGTCGATCCCGATCGTGCAGCACCCGGGTCAGATCTACGAGAGGTGACCTCGGCACGAAAGCAGGATTGTCGCCGCTGGTCAGGGCCCTACCGTGACGCCATGACGACCCACCAGCTGACCGGCGCCAGCCGCGCGCCGGGTGCACTCGTACCACGGGCCGCCCTGGTCGCGGCCTGCCTGCTGGCGCTGGCCGCGGCCGGCTGCGCCGGATCCGGGCGCGGGACCGGCGGCGCCGGGCAGGCGCCCGGGGGCTCCGGCGGCCTCGGCGCCGCGCCGGCCGCGACCACCGCACCACCGCCCGGGCCGGCGCCGGCCACGTCCCGGGCGCCGCAGCACCCTGGCGGGCAGACGACCACCACGACCGGAGCGGCCACGCCGAGCGGGCCGCAGGTCATCTACTTCCGCGTCGCGCAACAGCCCAAGTGCCCGCAGGGTACGACGGTCTACCCGGTCCCGGGCCAGCCGCTGGTCCTGGAGTGGAAGGTCAGCGGCGGCCACGAGGTGGCGCTGTCCGTGGACAACCCGGGTGTCGTGGGCAGCTACGGCCGCTACCCGCTCACCGGCGGCCAGGACTTCACCTTCTCCTGCGGTGGTGCGCCTGGCAGCACCGAGAAGCACACGTACACGCTCTACACCGTCGGTGGCGGGGCGCAGCGGTCGAGGACGCTCACCGTCTCGGCCGTGGTGTACGAGATCGGCTCGCCGTAACCGGTCACCGGGCCCAGGACCGCAGGCAGCGGTCGACCAGGCCGGCCCGCTCCGCGACCGTGCCGGCGGGCACGTCGACCAGCTCGAAGCCGTGGGCGCGGTACGCCTGCTCGCAGCGCGGCGAGGACCGATGCATTCCCAGCGCCCGGGGCGCCGGTGACGATGTATCGCCGCACCGGTCAGCTCAGTCGGTGGGCCACTCGTGCACCGGCACGTTGCTGTGCATGTGCCCGATGTAGCGGCGCAGCACCTCACGCAGCGCCTCGGTGCGGCCCATGCCGGCGCCGTTCTCCAGCTTGTGCAGGGTGTCGACCTGCCAGGAGGCGCCGTTGCGCTCGGCCAGGCAGCGCTGCTCGATGATGCGCAGCAGCCGGTTCCGCTCCTGCGGGTGCACGCCCCAGCGGTCCAGCCCCTCGTACGCCAGCGGCAGCAGCCGGCGCAGCACCAGCTCGGTGACGGGCAGGTAGCCCATGCCCGGCCAGTAGACCGAGGCGTTGATGCCGTGCCGGGCGGCGTTGAGAAAGTTCTCCTCGGCGGCGCTGAACGACATCTGCGACCAGACCGGCCGCTCCGCGTCGGCCAGCATCCGGACCACGCCGAAGTAGAACGCCCCGTTGGCCACCACGTCGGCCACCGTGGGCCCGGCCGGGAGGACCCGGTTCTCCACGCGCAGGTGCGGCAGGCCGTCCACCACGTCGTACACCGGTCGGTTCCATCGGTAGATGGTGCCGTTGTGCAGGCGCAGCTCGCCGAGCTTGGGTGTCTGCCCCCCGGCCAGGACCGCCACCGGGTCCTCGTCGGTGCAGATGGGCAGCAGCGCCGGGTAGTAGCGCACGTTCTCCTCGAACAGGTCGAACACCGAGGTGATCCAGCGCTCGCCGAACCACACCCGGGGGCGTACCCCCTGGGACTTGATCTCCTCCGACCGGGTGTCGGTGGCCAGGGCGAACAGCGGGATGCGGGTCTCGCTCCACAGCTCCCGCCCGAAGAGGAACGGCGAGTTGGCGCCGAGCGCCACCTGGACCCCGGCGATGGACTGCGCCGCGTTCCAGTAGTGGGCGAACTCGTCCGGGCTGACCTGGAGGTGGAACTGCACGCTGGTGCAGGCGGCCTCCGGCGCGATC
>DASSUC010000466.1:0-20157 GCA_035707405.1 Micromonosporaceae bacterium
GCTCGTCAACCGGATGACCGGCGAGGAGCGGCACGCGTGCGTGCTGTCGGTGGGCCGGATGGAGCCGCTGGAGATCCCGGAGCGGCACGAGCCGTGGCTGCACTACCACGAGCGGCTGCCGTGGCCGATGGAGCTCTCGTCCCGGGTGGACGTGCTGGGGCCGACCGACTCGTTCCGCAACCTGGAGCACCGGCTGCGGATGATCCGCTCGCAGCAGCAGGACTACCACGAGCACGGCATGGACGCCCCGCCCGAGCTGGAGCGGCTGGCGCACCGGGCGCTGACCATCGGCGACGAGATGACCACCGGGCTGCCGGTGGACTCGGCCCGGGCGCACGGCTGGCACCGCATCGCGGTCGGCGCGCGCACCCGCGAGGAGTGCCTGGAGCGGGCCCGGCGGCTGATCCAGCTCTACAGCCGGGAGCTGCGCATCTCGCTCCAGCACCCGAAGAACCAGGACTGGCTGGCCCGGGAGTTCATCCCGGGCGAGCCCATCGCCAACACCGGCTACCTGCGGCGGATGCCGGTCAAGCTGCTGGCCGCGGCGCTGCCCCAGGCGGCCTCCACGGTCGGCGACCGCCGCGGCGACCTGATCGGGCGCACCGCCGGCACGTCCCGGCGGCCGGTCTTCCTGGACCTGCACTTCCCGATGGAGGTACGCGAGCGCTCCGGCCTCGCGGTGTTCGTCGCCGAGCCCGGCGGTGGCAAGTCCACGCTGCTCGGGGCGCTGGGCTACCTCGCCGCCCGGCGCGGGGTGCAGGTGACCCTGCTGGACCCGTCCGGCCCGCTCGCCCGACTGTGCGCAATGCCCGAGCTGCGCCCGTTCTCCCGGGTGGTCAACCTGACCGGGTCGGAGCACGGCACGCTTGCGCCGTACGCCCTGATCCCGACGCCCTCGCGCAGCGAGTTCCCGACCGGCGCCAGCGGCGACCGGGAGTACGAGATCGCGGTGTCCAACGCGCGCGCCGAGCGCCGGATGCTGGTCCAGGACATCTGCTCGATGCTGGTCCCGCCGCAGGTGGCCCGCGAGGCGTCCACCGCCACGCTGCTGCGGCATGCGGTCCGGCAGGTGCCGGCCGAGGAGACCTCCACCCTGGACGACGTGGTCGCCTGCCTCGGCGGGCTGGACCAGGACGAGGGCCGCGAGCTGGCCAACCTGCTGCTCGACACCGCCGAGATGCCGCTCGCCCTGCTGTTCTTCGGGGCTCCGCCGCCGCACACCCTCGGCTCCGACGCCATGCTCACGGTCATCACCATGGCCGGGCTGCGCCTGCCCGACCTGAAGATCGAGCGGGAGTACTGGTCGGCTGAGGAGGCGCTGGCCCTGCCGATGCTGCACACCGCGCACCGGCTGGCCGTACGCCGCTCGTACGGCGGTGACATGGCGGCTCGCAAGCTGGTCGGCCTCGACGAGGCGCACTTCATGGAGGGCTGGCGGTCCGGGCGTTCGTTCCTGGTCCGGCTCGCCCGGGACTCCCGCAAGTGGAACCTGGCCGCGCTCGTGGCCTCGCAGAACCCGCGCGACATCCTCGGGCTGGACGTGCAGAACCTGGTCTCCACGGTGTTCGTCGGGCGCATCGCCGAGGACACCGAGATCGCGGCCGAGGCGCTGCGCCTGCTGCGGGTCCCCACCGACGTGGGGTACGAGGCCACCCTCGCCTCACTCTCCACCGTGGACACGTCGTCCTCGTCCCGGCTCGGGTTCCGCGAGTTCGTGATGCGGGACGTGGACGGGCGGGTCCAGAAGATGCGCGTCGACGTGTCGTACGTGCCTGATCTGCTGTCCTACCTGGACACCACGCCGGCCGCGGCGCCCACCGGCGGCGGCGCGACGACGGGTGTCCCGCATCACGACGCCGAAGCGGAGGTGTGAGGTGCCGCGGACCCGGGCTCTGGCACTGGTGGTGCTCCTGGCCGCGGTCGGCACGCTGTTCGGGGTGCCGACACCGGCAGCCGCCGCCCCCGGCCCGGTCGCGCAGGCGCCCGGGCTGTGCTCGGTGGAGGAGTGGCAGACCGACTTCCGCGCCTGCGTCGACCGGCTCAACGACGTCAGCGAGCAGCGGGCGCAGTGCCTGACCGCGCCGACGCCGTCGGCGCCCGACTCCGGCCTCGCCGGCTGGTTCGCGGCCCGGCCGGAGTCGGCCAGCCAGCCCGGGCCCAAGGGCCTCTACAGCCGGTACGGGTACGCCGGCTACGGATACACCACGTACGACATCGGCTGCGTGTCAACGGTGATGCACCCGGACTACAAGTTCGAGAACACCGTGGCCAACGGCGAGCTCATGTTCGCCACGTCGATCATCGGTGCCTCCAACGCCCTGCGCGAGCGGGCGTGGAGCCCGCAGTCGCTGTGGGGCTGGGCCGACCCGCTGGTGGAGCAGGCGACCCGGGCCATCTACAGCAAGGTGTTCAGCGTCTTCGGCATCATCACCCTGTGCGTGGTCGGGCTCTACCTGATCTGGCGGTCGCGCCAGTCCGACATGAGCGGGGCGATGACCACGGCCGGCTGGGCCTTGCTGATCATGATCGCGGTGACCGCGATCGCCGCCTGGCCGGTCAAGTCCGCCAACATCGCGGACTCCTCGCTGACCACCACGCTCGGTGTGGTGCATGACGCGGTCGGCCCCCGGCCCAAGGACCGGCCGGTGGGCGAGTGCGTGCTCGGCGACCCCAACGCCTGCAAAGACCACCGGCCGCCGGCGGTGCGGGCCAGCGACACGGCCACCGAGTCGATGCTCTACCGCAACTGGCTGCGCGGTGTGCTCGGCTCCGCCGACAGCGTCACCGCCAAGAAATACGGCGAGGCCCTCTACGACGCCAAGTCGCTGACCTGGGAGGAAGCGCAGAAGATCCGGCAGAACCCGGCCACCCGCGACGCCACCATCGCCGACAAGCAGCAGCGGTGGATGAAGATCGCGGAACAGATCAAGACCGAGGACCCGGAGGCGTACGAATACCTCAAGGGCTCCCAGGGCATGGAGCGGATCGGGGCCGGCTTCATCGCGATCCTCGCCGCGGTGTTCTTCTCCCTGTTCGACATCACCGCCTCGATCCTGGTGCTGCTGGGGTTCCTCATCTTCCGGTGGGCGGTGATCGCGGCGCCGATCCTCGGCACGGTCGGCTTGCTGCGCCCGGCCAGCGCCGGGATCCGGCGGCTGGCCAACGCGGTGGTGGCCGCGGTCTTCAACATCGCCATCTTCGGCACCGGCGCCGCCGTCTACCTCTTCGCGGTCGACCTGGTCATGAGCACGCCCAGCCTGCCGGGCTGGCTCCAGGTGGTCCTGGTGTGGCTGTGCGGCGTGGTCGGCTGGCTGCTGCTGCGCCCGTACCGGCGGGTCACCCAGCTCGGCGGCAAGGACGGCACGTCGGCGGTGACCTCGGCCGGCTCCTGGCACCGGCGCTTCTTCGGCGACCTGCGCGACTCGCGGGTGGCGGTGGTCGTCCCGGGCGGCACGGCCGAGCCGGAGCTGGTGACCAAGCGGCGCGAGCTGGCCGAGCAGACCAGGCTGCGGCCGGAGGCGCGGCACGAGGACCCGACCGCGGTCCGCCCGGTCTACCGCGAGCCGGTCACCGCGGGCGCGCCCGCAGCCGGGTCGACACCGCCCTCCCGCCGCGACACCGGGCGCTGGCGGGAGCCCGATGTGCCGGAGCCCCCCGCCAGCTACAGCATCTACCGCCCGGACACGGGCACGGTGACCGTGCCCAGCCGCCAGCAGCCACCGGTCCGCGCCGAGGCGAGGTGAGCCAGGCATGTGGCGCGCACTGTTCACCCGGTACGGCATTGGGCTGCTGCTCTTCGCTGTCGTGGTCATCATCGTCGCCGGTGCCCGGCTCTTCGGCGGTGCCGGCTCCACGGCCACCGGCCTGCGCGACGACGCCGCACCCCTGCCGACCGTTGCGCCGACCGCCGGCGACGACGGCGAGACCTCGCCGCTGCCCGAGCCGACGCTGGTCGTCAGCCCCGGGGCGGCACCGCCGGCCCGGGTCGCCGCCGCCTTCGCCGCGGCGTGGACCGATCATCGCGGGGTGTCCAACTCGGCCTGGGTCGCCCGGCTGAAGCCACTGGCAACGCCGGAGCTGGTCACCAAGCTCGCCGGGGTGGACCCGGCCGGGGTCCCAGCCAACCGGGTCACCGGGCCGGTGCAGCTGCTGCCCCGGGGCGAGCAGCTCGTCGAGGCGGTCATCCCGGTCGACTCCGGCACACTGCGGCTGCGCCTGACCGCCCCGGACGGGCGGTGGTTCGTCGACGGCGTGGACTGGGGGCGGGCATGACCGAACCGACCTCCACCCAGGCGCCACCGGCCGGGCAGCGGCGGTCCCGCCGGGCGGTCCTGCTCGTCGCGCTGTCGGCCGCCCTGGCGCTGCTGTGCTGCGGTGGCGGTGCCAGCGCCTTCTTCATCGGCGGCCTCGGCGGCGACCAGTCCAACACCCTCAGCGGCTCGTTCACCTGTGGCCGGGACGGGCCGATCGACCCCAACGGCAAGCTGCCCCGGGTCGGCATCCTCGGCGAGGACCAGGTGCGCCACGCGGCGATCATCATCAACGTGGGCGCGAAGTCGCAGGTGCCGCCGCGCGGCTGGGTGGTCGCCGTGGCCACCGCACTGCAGGAGTCCTACCTGCGCAACCTCGGCCATCTCGGCCCGCGCAACGACCACGACTCGCTGGGCCTCTTCCAGCAGCGCCCGAGCCAGGGCTGGGGCACCCCGGACCAGATCATGAACCCGGAGTACTCGGCCCGGAAGTTCTACGAGAAACTGGTCACCGTGGCGGGGTGGCAGGGCATGGCGCTCACCGATGCGGCACAGGCGGTGCAGCGCAGCGCGTACCCGGACGCGTATGCCAAGCACGAGCCGTTCGCCGCGCAGATCGTGAACCTGCTCGCCGACGGGGCCGCCCGCGCCGTGGGCAACCTGGCCAACCTCCAGTGCGTGAACCCTGGCGAGATCGCCGCGTCCGGCTGGACGGTGCCGGTCAAGGGAGTCCTGGTCTCCGGCTTCCGTACCATGGACCGCCCCTCCCACAACGGGGTCGACATCGCGGCTCCGCGCGGCACGCTGATCCGGGTCGCGGCGGCCGGCGTGGTGATCGTGTCCCGGTGCAACGTCAGCGCGCCGGACGGTGGGCCGTGGTCGTGCGACCGGGACGGCTCCCCCGCCCACCAGGGCTGCGGCTGGTACGTCGACGTGCTGCACGCGGGCAACTCCATCACCCGCTACTGCCACATGCTCACCCAGCCGCGGGTCGGCGTGGGTGACCGGGTGGTCGCCGGGCAGGTGATCGGGCAGGTCGGCTCCAGCGGCAACTCCTCCGGCCCGCACCTGCACTTCGAGACGCACATGGACGGCGACCGGTCCAGCGCCGGCGCGGTCAACCCGGACGAGTTCATGCGGGAGCGGGGCGCCCCGCTCGGGGCAGCGCAGTGACGGACTGGGACGACTGGGCACAGCAGTGGCTCGCCCAGGGACCCGCCGCTGTCGTGCCGACACCCGCCAGCGGCCAGCGCGAGCTGCGCGGCCGGCGGGTCGTCGTCGGCCTGCCCGGCGTCGGCTGGCGTGCCGACCTGCGCAGTGACGACCCGGTGGTGCAGGGCAGCCGGACCTACGTGCCGGTGCTCGCCGAGCACGAGTGGTACCGGGCCGAAGCCGAGCAGGTCGAGGTCTTCGCGCCGCTGGTGCCGATCGAGCGGGTATGGGTGGAGACCCTGGAGGAACCGGCGCCGGACCGGCCCGGCGCCGCCCAGCCGCCCAGGCCGCCGGCGTCGCTGGACGCACCGGTACGGCGGGAGCCGGTCCCGGCAGGGGACACCCACCCGGTCACCGGCCGCCGCGTGGTCCGCCTGACCGACCGGGGCGAGCAGCGGGACCTGCGGGCGGTCACCGAGGAGTACGTCGGCGCGGACGGTGACAGCTACGTGCGGGTCGCGAGCGAGCTGGACTGGTACCGCTGGGCCTGGAGCGGGCGGTTCCCACGCACGATGGAGGTGCCGCTCGGGTCGCTGTGGGCCGAGTGAAGGCTCACGCCGCCTTCATCGCCCCGCAGACCCGCCATCCGTCCTGCTCGGTCACCTGGAACCGCCAGCGTTGGGCGTCGCTCTCCACGCCGCCAGCGACGGTGCGCCGGACCTCCACCAGCACGGTGGCGCTGCGGCGGTCACCCGTGACGGTCAGCTCACCCCAGCTCACGCTGATCCGGGTGGCGTACCGCTCCTCCCGCTGCTCGATGTCCGCGCGGTACCCCTCGATCTCGCCCAGCTGGGCGTTGCCCTCGCAGGCGTACAGCTGGGAACGGGCATCGTCGCGCTCCACCAGCAGCGCCCGCAGGTAGTTGTCCACCGCTACGTCGGGTGCGCTGCGGTCGATGCGGGTGGCCCGGTCGTACGCCAGGATGCCGAGACCGCCAGCGGTGATCCCGATGCCGGCGGCTGCCACGAGCACCAGCAGCAGCGCCCGGCGCAGTAACGGACCGCGCCGCCGGAGCGGCTGCTTTCCGCTCGAGGGTGGCTCCTGCCGGGGCTGGCCGGGATGCGGCGACGGCGTAAGCGGCTGGGGCTCCGGTCTGGGACGCGGCGCGGGGTGCGCCCACTGTTCAGGCAGGGGTGGCCAAGGCTGCGGCGGCTGCTCGGCCGGGGGAGTCGGCTCCGCATCATGCACGCCACGAAGGATACCGGCCCAGACCGCCGAGGCCCCCAACCGCGTGGGCGGTCAGTCTGGTTCTGCCAGCTGGTCGGGGTAGGTCACCTCAACCTCCGCGATCGTGCTGGGGAAGTCTCGCCGGTTGTTGGTGATGAACCGGTCCGCCCCGACCGTGATGGCGGTGGCCAGGTGGGTGGCGTCGGCCGCGCGGAGCCGGTAGGAGCGGCATAGCGCGGTAGCCATCTCGGCGGTGGCGCGGTCCAGGGGGCGCAGGTCGAGGCGGGCCAGGAGGGCGGACAAGGCTTGGACCTCGTCGGTGCGCCCGTCCCGCAGGGGTTTGCCGAGGACCTCAGGGAGAAGCAGCACCGAACCTACGCCGTCGGCGGGCTCATCCCGGCCGCGGGGTTCGGCACTGAACAGTGCGGCCACCCGTCGACCCAGGTGGTGACCTGGCACGGCGGCATAGATGAGAACGTCGGCGTCGAAGGCGTCCATTACCGCTACCGCGCCTGGCGCCCGGCCCGCACGTCTGCGACCAGCTCCTCGGCCCGGTCCGCCGGGATCCCACCCGAGCCGGTCAACGGCTTCGTCCTCGCGTCGGCGAGCAGCTGGTGAATCTCGTCAGCCTCTGCGAGTAGGCGCTCGGCACGCCGGCTGCGCAGCGTATCCGGCCGTACGATGACAGCCACCACTCGCCCATGGCGGGTGATGGTGATCTCCTCCCCGTCCTCCACTCGGTTGAGCACCTCTGGTAGCGCCGCCCGTGCCTCGCTGACAGTCAATGTCGCCATGCGACAACCGTACTTCGACGTACGGCCGTGTACAACCCCGGCTACCGTACCGCCGGCGAAGCGCTACCCGAACCAGACGATCGCCTGCCCGTGCGGACGGGTCCAGGCCAGCGGCGTCCCGTCCAGCGCGAGCACGTTGTGCAGCGCCTGGCTCGGCGGCTCTGGCAGCGCGGCGTAGGACAGCGCGGAGGCGGGCAGCACGCCGGGGATCTCGTTCGCGACCCAGTGACCGGGCAGCTGCCGCACCACTTCGGCGAACGCCTCCCGCCGCGGCGCCGGCACGTAGGCCAGCACGGAGGTGTGGAACACCACCAGGGTGGCGCCGGCCGGAGCCTGCGCGGCCAGCGCCGGCAGGTCGTCGACCAGGTCGCCGCGGACGAGCAGCGGCGGCTCGGCCGCGGCCACGGCCGCGGCGGTCCGCAGCCGGGCACGGCGGT
Source organism: Micromonosporaceae bacterium (assembly GCA_035707405.1). GTDB lineage: Bacteria > Actinomycetota > Actinomycetes > Mycobacteriales > Micromonosporaceae > DASSUC01. The sequence continues at coordinate 7,861 of DASSUC010000466.1, forward strand.
GGGCATGCTCCGGCCAGACGAGGGCGTCGAGCCACGCGACGTCCGCCGGGTCGGTCACATCCAGCGGGTTCAGGTCCAGGCCGACCCGCCACACCACATCGGGTACGCGGTCCGGCGGTGCCACCCCGGACGCTGCGCACTCGATCACCGGCTCGCCTGAGCCGACCAGGTGGTCGCCGTAGCGGTAGGCGTACCGGTCGGGGTAGAGGCACAGCCCGGCCGAGGCGCCGACCTCCAGCAGCGCGAGCGGCTGCGGCAGCGCGGCGAGCACCGGCAGCAGTACGGCGCAGCGCCCGGCCTCGTTCGTCTGCACGGCCCGGGTGCGCAGCTGCGCCTCGACCGCCGGCCAGTTCGCCACCGTGTAGTCGTGGAACGCGGCCGGTTCGTCGACCGGGCCACCGAGGAACCGGACGACGCTGAACAGCAGGTTCGGCTGCCGCTTGACCGGCGGAAGCCTGCGCAGGAGCATGAGCAGCTCGCCGTCGCGGGCGACGGCGAGCGACAGGCGCTCGTATGCGGGTGACACGCCGCGCGCCTCGCGCGCGGCGAACTCGGCGTACGTCGCGGCGGTCATCATGCTCGAAGGGTCGTCACATCGCCGTTCGCGCCATGGCAGAGCGTGTCGAGGCCAGCGCTTGCTGGATCGAGAGCATCCACAACTCGTGGACGCAAACAGCATCTCGGTTCAGGACAAACGCTGCGGTCCAGAAAATCGCTATTCCGCCTTAACCCGCACAATGACCTTGGCTCATATAGTCTCCTGACTCCGCTGCGTGGTATAGGTAAACGACTCGTATGTCTCGTTGTCCAGATCGCGCTCACCGGCGAGCAGCTCACACAAGGCTTTATTACGTTCACGTTCATCACCAAGATGCTTCGGGCGCTCCAAAGACAACGCGTCCCACAACTGCAGGTGGTGAAGGTCGAAAGCGACTGCCAACTCCTGGCAGAAACGCTTCGCCGCGGCAACGGCTGCTCGGTAGCTGCCCCATGCCAGCAAGTACAGAACTAGCGGCACCATCAGCCAAATATCGTAGCGGATCAGCATAGGGACGCAGATCACGGCGGCGAGCAGACTGAGTACGCAGTACCGTACCGCGGCGTCCAGCTGATTTCGAGCGTCGTTGACCTGACCGCGCATCCGGTCCGGTATAAGTGGACGCAGACGCGGCCAAGCGATGTCGGTGTTAAGCGAGTAACGGCGCCCAGCACGGACCTCGCCTGCGTATAAGGTATTGCCAAGCTCGGTCGGCTTGACGTTCCTCGGCTGAACCGGCATCCACCGCAGCCTGCGCTCGGCCTCCGCCCGTCGACGATCGCCAGCCGGCGTATTCTGCCGTACCGCACGCAGGTGCGCCAACTGCCGCGTGTACCGCCGTCGTCCGACCTGTTCCCACCCGTCGCCGCCGGGTAACGCCGCCCAGTAGCCCTCCACGATCTGGATGAGTGGAAGCTGCAGGGGGTGCGTAGCCAACGAGACAATGACAAGTGCCGCCGACAGCAGCAGGAGCCATTTAAACGAGAAGTCGTGAATGGCACGGGTTACGGCTATCCATGATGGACGGTTCTGGGGTGCTCCCGCAGCGAGCATCGTGGCCACGACGCCGACGAAGAAGAGGTTGGGGATGACCGTAACGAAAAGGAACCTTGCGCCAATCCGCGCGGCGAGCGCGTCACCGAACATCGCTCATCGTGGTTCTCATCGGATACGTAGATTTTCAGCACGATCCGCATACCGAACGTGGATCCGTGTCATCGATGACCACGTATGAGATTCACCATTTCGCAAGCCGCCGCATTCCGGATTGGGGAGCCCACTCAATCCCACCCGATTACACTTGTCGCATTGATACGGAACGTCATCAGACGCGTCATCGCTATAGGAGACCGCCGCGTCTTCATCATACTCGTAAAGGAGAACTAGGATGCATAACGGCCAGAAGGCACGAACGAACCTAATTCGCCCGCGGTAGCGGCCCACACGTCACCCCCCGACGCCGAACACGGTCAGCGTACGCTTCGGTAGCTGACGTGGTAATCAGTCAGATGCCCGATGCATGTGTTCGCCATCCTCGCGCCAGGGGCGTGTCGTACCCACCTCACCCACTCAGCGTTGGGCCAGGATGAGTTGGTGACGGATGCCCCTCAGGACCGGGCAGTTCGGCGGGTGTGGTCGCCTTGGCCGATTGTGGGTGCAGCCCTTGGCTGGCTCGTCGTGCTGGCGGTTCTGGTCCGCCACGTCACACTGATGTTGCAGTTGTGGATCATTAGCGTGGTCACTGTCGTGGCTGTCATCGGCTACATGACGCGGGTACGGCAAGCGCGAGAAGGAGCGGACAAGTCCGGAGAGCACAGCTACCCGCTAGCCGGTCAAGATCCTTCTGCACCGGCCTCGCCCGCGCAGAACTCGATGGACGAGGCGCCTGGGCCGCAGCTCTCTGCCGTCGCCGACGGTCAAGGTGACATGTACGTAACTCTGGACCAGGCGCTACAGACTCTGACTGTCGCCGAGGTCGCGGCAGTGCTACGGGTCCCAGCATCCGCAGTGGTCACAGAGATTCGCGAAGGCCGGATGCCGGGCAACGAGATCAACGGCGAGTGGCGGATCCGATCCGTAGCGCTAATCAGATGGCTTGATGGCGCCTACGGCGAGCACAAAGACATACCACGCCCCAGACGACGGCGTACTCCGCCGCGACCCGACCGATCTGGTCGATCCTAGGCGACTCTGGTCGATCCCAGGCGACATGGCATCTTCGAGCCCGAGCAGTCAGTCAGGCCCTGGGATCCACGGGACAGACGGCAGGCAACTCAGGCTGCGGCTACCGGATATCAGCCCAGCGTGTGTATCTGTGCCCGCACGTCGCCGGCGCGCTTGGGGAGCGGTCATCGCCGATGAAGGCGACCAGATCTACGTTTCGGTAGGCGTAGCGGGCGCCCCAAATTTCGCAACAGTACATGCGTACGACTCTCGGCAAGCCTGACGAAGTCAGGGTGCCTGACGATGTTGAGGCGTACAATCACCTTCGTGGCCAGCGGCGCATTCGAGGAGGCCGCACGCGTGCGGCCCACAGTGGCCACCGATCCTGCCCTGGATGACGTGCTGCGCGCCGCCGGTTTCGAGGTCACCGAGGCCGGGCGGCAACGCTGGCGCCGCCAGCTCGCACAGCCGATCCCGCAGGCGGCGCTGGACGAGGCGCGACGGCTGCTCGACCGGGCGCGGGGCCGCGCGGCGTGACCGATATCGCGGTCGTTTACGACGACTCCGCGCTGCTGGCGTACGCGCATGGCCAGGTCGGCGCCGCCGAGCTGATCTCGGAGATCAACGCTGAGGGGCGCCATGTCGGCGTGCCGTCCACGTGCCTCGCGGCGGCACTGGCCGAGCTGAAGGACGACTGGGACGTCATGCAGCTCATGCGGCTGGTGCGCACCAGGACCGTCGTCATCCTGCCGCTCGGCGGCGACGACGCCGGCCGCGAGCCGGCGGAGGCGCTCCGCCAGGTGAGCGAGTTCGCGCGCAAGGCCAACTGCGAGGTCACGGTCGGTCATGCGGTGGCCGCCGCGCTTTCACACCAGGCGTACTACGTCACCGCCAGTCCTAAGCGCGCCGCGGTCGCGCTGCCGCCGAGCTGGCCGGTCCTGGACCTGCGGCCGGTCCGGATGGTGAGCGACCGGCTCGGCCTGGCTGCGGTGCCGACCAGCGCCCCACCCGCACCGCTGGCCGGCATCGAGCACGCTCCCCCCGGCGATGACGGCTCCACCGCCGAGATGCCGGCCCTCATCCAGCCCATGCTCGCCACGCAGGGGCCGCTGCCGGCCACCGGCGAGTGGGGGTACGAGTTCAAGTGGGACGGTGTGCGCGCCCTCGCCTACGTCAACGGCGACGGGCTGCGTCTTCTCGGCCGCAACAACGAGGACCTCACCCAGGCCTACCCGGAGCTGGCCACGCTGAGCACGGTGCTCGCCGGCCGCAGGGCCGTCCTCGACGGCGAGATCGTCGCCCTGGGCCGCAGCGGCCTGCCCAGCTTCGCCAGCCTCCAGCAGCGGATGCGCACCCGCCGGCCGAGCGCCCAGCTGGTCCGCGCGTCAAAGGTCCGGTTCTACGCGTTCGACCTGCTCCACCTCGACGGCACCGACCTGACCCCGTCGCCGTACGTGGAGCGGCGCGACGCGCTGGCGCGCCTGGACATCACCGGGGACACTGTGGACACGCCCCCGTACTGGGTCGGCGACATCGGCCCGGCGATGGTCACCGCAGCCCGCGAGCTGGGCATCGAGGGCGTGATGGCCAAGCAGCTCCGGTCGGCGTACAAGCCCGGCCAGCGGTCGCCGGCGTGGGTCAAGGTGCCGCTCACCAGCACGACCGAGGTCATCGTGGCCGGCTACAAGCCAGGCACCGGCCGCCGGGCCGGGACGGTCGGCTCCCTGCTGCTCGGCATGTACGACGCGGACGACGGGCTGACCTACGTCGGAAATGTCAGTGCCGGGTTCACCGACCGCACGCTGCACGACCTGAGACAGCGCCTGGAGAGGCTGCGGCGGTCCACCTCACCGTTCGACCAGCCGGTGCCGCGCGAGCACGCCCGGCACGCCGAGTGGGTGCGCCCCACGCTCGTCGCGGACGTGACGTACCGCTCCTGGACGCCGGACCGCCGGCTCCGCCAGCCGTCCTGGAAGGGGCTGCGCAGCGACCGCGACCCGGCCGAGGTACGTCTTCCCGCCTGAGTCAGGACAGTGGACCGTCCGCCGTGGAGTACTCGAGGATGACCGCCTGATGACCGCCGGTCGTGCCGGCCAGGGCCACGTTTCCCACCGCGAACATCCGGTCGCTGCCGGGCACCGCCGTGATGTCGTTCAGGGTGATGCCCGCCGCGCCGGGCGGAGCCGGCGCCGGCTCGCCGGCCCATCCGACGATGCTGTCGTAAGCCATCAGCTTGGCGTCGGGTGCTGTGGTGTTGCTGATGACCCAGGGCTGGCTGGCCGGGCCGCCCACCGCGACCGCGGGCACCAGGCCGTCCGGCAGCCCACCCACCACCCGCCAGGTCCCGCCGTCGCGGCGGACAACGAACGGCGTGCCGGAGTTGAACAGGTTGCCCACCGCCCACAGCTCACCCGAGGAGCGCCCGCCAAGCCCGTTGAACGCGTACTGCTGCTGGTTGACGCCGACGTCAACGGTCTGCCAGGCGGTGCCGTCCCAGTGAAACAGCACCGGGCCCTGGAAGCGGAACCACGCCCCGTTGCCCGCCGCCCATACGTCGTCCGGCGCGAACGCGACGACCGCGTCGAGGCGGCAGAAGTTGGGCATGCCGCCGAACGACGTACCCCCTTGTTCGCACTGCGGCGGTGGCTTGTGCGCGCGCCAGGACCGGCCGTCCCACTCCTGGATGACCGCCTTCATCCCCTGGTAGCCGACCATCCAGGTGTGACCGCCGACCACGGCCAGCCCGGTGATGCCGGTCAGCCCGACACCAGGGACGTTGGCGCGCAGCGGGAACGGCACCTGCCGCCAGGCGATGCCGTCGAAGCGCAGCACCCAGTAGATGTTGTCCCCCTGCCGCTCGCCGTAGCCGCCGACCGCCCAGACGTTCGTCGGGGAGTCGGCCGCGACCAGGGAGAGGTAGCCCGGCAGCCCGCCGGGCAGGGTCTCCCGTGACCACCTGCGGCCGTCCCACCGTTCGGCCACCGGCACGCCGGGGCGGTCCAGGGAGCCCCGCTCGCCGCCGACGGCCCAGGCATGGGTGGCGTCGACCGCGACGACCGAGTGCAGGACGCTCGGCGGCTTCAGCCGCACCGACTCGGCCACGCGCCACGCCGGCGGCGCCGCGCTCGGCCCGGCGCTCGGACTGGTCGCCGACGGGGTCGGCCCGGGCCGCTGCCCGGCCGTCGGGCCACCGCCCTGCGTGGTACAGGAAGCAGTTGCCAGCACCGCAACGACCAGCGCGGTCGCCACGCCTGACCGGTCCAGCATGGTCGCCCCTCATCCGTGTCGGTTCACCGATGGTATGAGGGCCGCACAACTGCGGTCAGTAGTGCTGCACCACGTCGCGCCAGGCGAGCTTGCTCGCCGTGTCGGTGAGCCGGTAGTCGGTCCCCTTCGGACCGACGACGTCGAAGTAGATGCCGAAGATCGCGGCGGTGGTCGGGCGGGCGGCGTGCTGCGCGGCGAGGAAGCGCCCGACCGAGCGCAGCCACGCGGCCCGACCCGACCCGTCGATGTCCGTGCTCACCTTGACGCTGCCGAACTCGGAGATCCCCCACGGGATCGACGGGTTCGCGGCGGACCAGTCCGTGACCGGCTTGAAGATGTTCCGCGGGTCGCCGTAGCGGCCCTGCTTGGACGCGTGGTTGTAGCAGTCGAACGCGATCGTCGACTGCGCGGTGGGGACGTAGTAGCTGAGCCAGTTGCGGTGCGAGTTGGGGTTCATCGTGTAGCACATCAGGATCAGCGTCGAGTGCAGCCGGCCGGTCGCCGGTGCGTACGCCTTGGCGATGCCCGAGATGCGCTGCCACGCCGCGCGGTAGTCGGCCGCGGTGAACTCCCCGCGGGCGATGTTGTCCTCCGGCTCATGGCTGTAGGACCACCACACGTCGTACGAGGGCGCGTGCGCGAACCAGTCACGCAGCGCGGCGTCCGCCCTGCCGGCGAGGACGTCCCTTGGCAGGTAGCGGAACGAGACCACGACCGGGCGGCGGCTCAGGCCGGCGTTGCCCGGCCACGGCTGCACCGCGCCGCGGTAGAACACCCGGCTGATCGGCATCGGCACCGGCGTGCCGTAGGCGGCGTCCTGGCGGGCGACGGCGTCGGCGAAGGTCTCCGTGCCGCGCGTGGACACGAGTGCTCCGAACAGCACTCCGGACTCCCCGGCGTACGCCGGCGGCGCCCCGGCGAGCAGGCACGCCAGGACGGTCAACACGAGCACCGCACGGCGCCGGAACGACCCGGTCCCCGCCGGCCGCGGCGGCGTCCAGATCACGCGCGGCGACGACCGCTGTCCAGATCCCATGACAGAACCCCCGTAGCGACGGCTATACACCAGCGTGCATCCCGCTATCACTCGGCGCACTGAAAAGCAGGAAATCGCGCCACCCATACGCGCGCCAGCCACGAAGATCACGATCTACTACACGGATCATGCAGCGCCGCTGCATTTCCGGTGCCTCCAATCGCGATCTTGACAGTGCCACGCTCGTCCGACGCCGGATCCGTTGTCGCAGCGCGGGTGCGAGACCTCGCGTCCGCGCTACGTTACGGTGCTCGCAGTGACCCGGCGGAGGTGAGCACCGTGGTGAGCGTGCGGTCCCGGATCGCGCGCGCGGCTGGCCTGCACCGGCAGGCCGCGGCGACCGCGGTCGCCGCCGAGCGTGTCCTGGCCGGCTACGCGCCCGACCGGCGACCCGACGCGACCCAGCGCGAGCTGGCCGAGCGGCTGCGGGCGCTCGCCGCCCAGCTGGCGCCGGGGTGGCTCGGCGTACCCCTCAAGCCGGCCGCCGCCTCCCACCCGCTGGGCGCCTCCGAAGCTCCGGTCCATGTCCGGATCGGCACCGCACACCCGCTGGACGACGCGGTTTTCCCGGTCGTGGTGCCGCTGCTCCGGCGCGGCCATCTCGCCATCGACGCCGACGCCAGGGACCCGCGGGCGGCAGCCGCCCTGCGGGCGCTGCTGCTGCGCCTGCTGGCCGCCGCGCCAGCCGGCCGGTTGCTGGTCCGGGTGGTGGACGCGGCGACCCAGGGCGCGCTGTTCGCGAGCTTCGCAGCGCTCGCGGACGCCGGCCTGATGCCGCCGCCGGTCACCGACCGCTCCGGGCTCCAGGCCGTGCTGGCAGAAGCGGAACAGTGGGTACGCGCCGGCGGGACCGCCCGGCCGGCCCCCGCCCACCCGGCAAGCGCCCACCCAGCGAGCGCTCACCCGGCAAGCGCCCACCCGAGCGAGCCGGAGCCGGGCGAGCGGAAGCCGGGCGAGCCGGAGTCCACGGCCCGCGAGCCGGAGGCGGGAGCCGGTCCGGCGCCGGCAGCCCACTCCGGCGTGCCGCGACAGCGACCCGCGGTTGCCCGGCCCCGGGCCGGGGGCCGGCTGCTGCTGGTCGTGATCGCGTCCCTGCCCGAGCTGACCGACGGCGACGACCTCGCCCGCCTCGCCGCTCTCGCCGAGGCCGGCCCGCCGGCCGGGCTGCACCTCGTAGTCGCCGGCTGGCCGCCACCACCGTTGACCGCCGAGACCACGCAGGGCCGGCTGCCCCTGGCCACGCAGATCGGCGTCCGCAACCCGTACGCCGTGGTGGCCGGGCCCCCGGAGGCGCCGTTCGCCGACCCGGACCCGGTGCTGGGGGCTCCCATCTCACTCGACGACGACCCACCGGCCGAGCTGGTCGAGCGGGTCTGCCGGGAGCTGGCCGCGCAGGCGGCCGTCGCCTCCCGGGTACGCCTGGCCGACCTGCTGCCCGAAGCGCCACAGTGGACGCAGAGCACCGCGAGGGAGCTCGCCACCGTGGTGGGGTGCGCCGGCGACACCCCGATCACGTTGCGTTTCAACGAGGTCACCCCGCACTGGGTCGTCGGCGGCCGGGCGGGCTCCGGCAAGAGTGCCTTCCTCCTCACCGTCCTCTGTGGACTCGCCGCCCGGTACGGGCCTGACCAGCTCGCGCTCTACCTGCTGGACCCGGGCCGGGGCGACGCGTTCGCCCCGCTCCTCCCACCGGCCGGGGCCGGCCCGGACGCCACCTGGCTGCCGCAGGTGCGGGCGGCAGGCATCGAGACCGACCCGGCCTACGCCCTGGCCGTGCTGCGCGACATCGACGCGGAGCTGCGGCGGCGGGCGGAGCTGGCCGAGCAGCCCGCCGGCGGCCAGCTGCCCCGGATCGTGTGCGTGCTCGACGAGCTACCAGCCCTGATAGCGGGCTGGCACGCCACCCCGGACAGCCGGGCCGCCACGGACCGGGACGCCACCGCGGCTGAGATCGCCGCTCTGGTCACGGCGCTGGCGCGTGGCGGCGGCCGCCACGGCATCCATCTCCTGCTGGCCGGCCGGGCGGTCGGCCGTTCGCCCGCGCTGCACGCCGACCGGGACTCGGCCTCCGGGCGGTTCCGGGTGCGGGTGGCCCTGCCGGGTGGCGAGGACGTGCTGGACGCCGCCAACGACTCGGCGGCGGGCCTGCCGCTGGGCACGGCGGTGGTGAACACAGCCGGCGGGCTCGGCGGGCCGCGCGGCGCGACCCGCGGGCACGAGACCGTGGTGCGGTTCCCCGACCCGTACGCCGACTCAGCGACAGTGGCCGGCCTGCGCGAGCGGCTGTGGCGGGCCGGGCCGGCCGGCAGCGCCCCGCCACCGGTGTTCGTCGGGTCGGCCGTGGCGCACCTTTCCGACGACCCGACGTACCGGGCGGGGCGGGAGGCGCTGGCCGGCCCGGCCGCCCTGCTGGGGCGACGGCTCGACGCCGCACTCTCCACCGCCGTGCTGACCTTCGACGCCACGCCAGGGCGGCACCTGGCCGTCTTCGACCCGGGCGAGGCAGGCGCCGACCTGCTCGACGCCGCCACCCGGGGGCTGGCGGTCCAGCACCAGCCCGGTCAGGTCCGGTTCCTGCTGGCGCCCCTCGCCCCCGGGACCCGCCGGGCGGCGGAGGAGGTGGCCACCGCGGTCCGGGCCGCCGGGCACCGGGTGAGCCTCGTGGACCGGAAGGCGGTCGGGCACCGGCTCCGCGACCTGGCCGGGGCGGGACCCGCCACGTACCTGGTCATTTTCGGCGCGGACGGCCTGGACGTGCGCAACAGCGTGCTGCACGCGGCGCTGCGCGACGGCCCCGCCCGTGGGCACCACCTGCTCGCCTGGTGGCACCGTCCGCACCGGTTCCTGGAGGCTCTCGGCCCAGCCGCGACGGAGGACGTGACCGGCCTGGTCTTCGTCGCCACGCCGGCCGCAGAGGTCGAGCTGGTGGTGGGCCGGCCGGTGCGGTGGCAGCCGCAGCCCAACCGGGCCCTGCTCCACGACCGGCGAGCCGACCGGTCCACGGTGTTCATACCGTTCCTGCGGCCGGGGCGGCTGTGGTGAGCGACCCCAGCGGGGTGGTGCGCGCCTCGGTTCCGGCGCCGGCACCACCGGTCGACGACACCGCCGACCTCGGCGCGCCCCCTCCCGACCCGTGGGACGAGTACCTGTCAGCACTCCGCGAGCTGGACCGGGTCCGCCGCGCGGCGGCCAAGGCAGCGGCTGACGAGGCCACGGCGGCCCGGGCGGCGGCCGGAGAGCTGGCACGGCTGCGGTCCCGGTTGGCCGCGCAGCGGGGCGGCCTCGACGAGCTGGCGGCCACCGCCCCAGCCGGCCCGCCGGGGGCGGCCCGGGTCCTCGCCAGCGTCCCCCGGCTGCCCGGGCTGCCAGCCACCCCGCCCGAGCTGCGGCCCAGCGAGGCGGAGGTGGCCGCTGCCGAGCGCGCCCTGCGCTCGGCAGCGGCCGACAGTGGGCCGGCAGCAGTCCTCGCCGATCTGCGCCGGGCGCAGGACTGCCTGCACGCGGTCGATGCCGAGCTGGACGGCACCGGCCCGGCCCGGGCCGGCGAGCCGCTGGCCGCCTGGCCGCCCGCAGTGCGCAACCTGCTCGTCTACGGCCCGCTCGCGCTACTGGTCCTGCTGCTACAGATCGTGCTCCTCGCGGCTTCCTCGGAAGGCTCGCCGGCGTGGCCGGCCGCCGCCTGCGCGCTGGTCCTGCCCGTCCTCGGGTACGGCGTGGGCTGGGTCGCCGTCGGCCTGGTCCCGTGGGGCGGTGGTGAGCCGGTGGACCGGACCCCGCTCGTCGGCGCGCTGGTGTGCCTGGGGCAGGTGCTGGTGGGGTGCGCCGGCCTCGGCGTGCTCCTGTTGCTCCGCTGAGCTGCCCCGGTGGGCGCGTCAGGCGCGGATGATCAGGCTCATCGCCTCGGCCCGCGACTTGGCGTCGACCTGGAACAGCCCGCGGACCGCGGACGTGATCGTGCGGGACCCGCCCTTCTGAATGCCGCGCATCGCCATGCACATGTGCTCGCACTCCAGCACGGCGATGACGCCCCGCGGGTCAAGGGCCTTCATCAGCAGGTCGGCGACCTGGGAGGTGAGCCGCTCCTGCACCTGCGGCCGGCGGGCGTAGACCTCCACCAGGCGGGCCAGCTTGGACAGCCCGGTGATGCGGCCGTCCGCGCCCGGGATATACCCGATGTGTGCCACCCCGTGGAACGGCAGCAGGTGGTGCTCGCAGAGGCTGAAGACCTCGATGTCGCGTACCAGCACCAGCTCGTCGTGGTTGGCCTCGAACATCGTGGTCAGCACCTTGGCCGCGTCGACCCGCAGGCCGGCGAAGAGCTCGGCGTAGGCCCGGGCGACCCGGGCAGGGGTGCGCACCAGCCCTTCCCGGTCCGGGTCGTCGCCGACGGCGAGGAGGATCTCCCGGACCGCCTTCTCGATGCGGGCCAGGTCCACCGTCTGCTCGACCGGCACCCCGGCCAGCTTCCCGTCAACCAGGCGGGCGGCGAGATGGTCCAGCTCCTCGCCGTCCGGCTCGGTGGCGGACCAGGGCCCGGTCAGCGCGACGCCTCGGTATCGGCAGCGCCACCGGCGGAGGCCGGGGAGGCTGTCGAGGGCCAGCTGCCGACCGGGCTCGGCGCGGCCGGCGTGCTGCCCTGCCCGTTCGGCTGGACCTGGGCCCCGTCGACTCCGGCCCGGGCACCGTCGACTCCAGCCTGGGCACCGTCGACTCCAGCCCGGGCCCGGGCGCCGTCGGCCTCTGCCTGGGCCTTGAGCGACTCCTTCTCGGTCGGCGTGAGCACCGGCGGCCGGTCCGACGGCTGGCGCTTGCCGAAGCCGTTGAACGGCGCCATCGGCGGGCGCTTGCGCACCCGGTCGCAGAGCCGGCCCATGTCCGCCTGCGAGATCGTCTCCTTCTCGATCAGCTCGAGGACCATGCTGTCGAGCACGTCGCGGTACTCGACGAGGATCTCCCAAGCCTCGTCGTGCGCCAGCTCGATCAGGGTACGGACCTCGGAGTCGATCTCCGCCGCGACGGCGTCGGAGTAGTCGCGCTGGTGGCCGTAGTCCCGGCCCAGGAACGGCTGGGAGTCGGTCTGGCCGTACTTGACGGCGCCGAGCTTGGCGCTCATGCCGTACTCGGTCACCATGGCCCGGGCCAGCCGGCTGGCCTTGCTGATGTCGTCGCCGGCGCCCGTGGTCGGCTCGTGGAAGACCAGCTCCTCGGCGGCCCGGCCGCCCAGGGCGTAGGCCAGCGTGTCGATCATCTCGGCGCGGGTCTGGGTGTACTTGTCCTCGGTCGGCAGCACCAG
>DASSUC010000467.1:0-4162 GCA_035707405.1 Micromonosporaceae bacterium
CGCAGGTGCTGCGGCCGTTGCTCGCGCGGGTGGAGATAGACCCGGCGGAGGCGCCGCTACGGGCGTCGCTGGTCGCCTCCCAGATGGCCGGCCTGGCGGTGATCCGCTACATCTACAAGCTGGAGCCGCTGGCCAGCGCCCAGCCGGAGACCATCGTCGCCGCGCTGGCACCAACCATCCAGCGGTACGTGACCGGTCCGCTGCGCTAGGCACAGGCGAACGGGCGGCGGGTTACGCGGACCTTCCTACCGCCTGCGCCGGCTCGGCAGCCGGCGCTGGTGCCGGCACCCGGGCCCGCCGAAGCGCCGGCGACGTGACCACTATCAGGCCGGCGGCCAGCAGGGCCGCGGCGATGCCCAGCGACAGGGTGACCGGTTCGTGCAGGATCAGGACGGCGAGGACCGCGGCCGCGACCGGCTGCGCCAAGCCGACGCTGGCGGCGGTCCGGGCCGCCGCGTACCGCAGCCCGGCAACGAACGCCAGGTAGGGCAGGGCCGTGCCGGCTACCGCCAGCCAGCCGACGATCAGCAGGTCCCGCGTGTTGCCGAGCGGTCTCAGGTCCGCCCCGACCAGCACCGGCGCGATGAGCACCGCTCCGATCGACAGCGAGATACGCACCACGCCCGCGCGCGACAGCCCCTGCCGCGCCAGCGCACCGGTCGTGCTGGAGTAACCGGCATAGCACAGGCCACACAGCGTGGCCAGGGCGACCCCTGCGAACCGCACCGAGACGTCGCCGCCGGAGACCGTCACCAAGGCGACGCCGGCCGTGGACAGGGCGGTCCCGACATACCACGCGCGGCCCGGTCGCTCCCGCCGTACCCGCCAGTCGATGAGCGCGGCAAAGACGGGCGCCGCCGCCAGCGTCGTCAGCGTGCCCACCGACGCCCCGGTGATCCGGACGGCGCTGAAGAAGCAGAGCTGGAAGGCTGCGGTGCAGACACCCGCGAGGAGCAGGATCCACCTGCTGGACGAGGAGAGGTCCCGCCACCTGCCGCCGCGCTGACCGAGCAGCGGCGCCATCAGGACCAGGGCGGCGGCGCCCAGGACCAGCCGTAGCGCGGCGACGGTCGACGGAGGCGTCGGGGCGAGCATCTGCCCGGCGATCCCGGTGGTGCTCCACAGCAGCGCGGCAGCCAGCACCAGAAGGGCACCGGATGGCTCGGGCCGGGGCGCTGTCTGCGTTCCAGTCATGGGCCCGGACAATACACCAAGTACGATACAACGAAAGTACACCGAATTTGGAGAAAATAGCGCATTATTACGGTATCAGTGCCGGGACCATCACATCGACGACCTCGTCCAGCCGGTCGTTGAGGAAGAAGTGCCCGCCCCGGAACACCCGGATCAGGAAGGTGGCTGTGGTGTGTGCCTGCCAGGCCTGCGCATCAGGCACCCGGGTGACCGGGTCGTCGTCGCCGACCAGGGCCACGACAGGGCAGGCGACCCGCTGCTCAGGTGGGCACCAGTAGGTCTCGTTGGCCGTGTAGTCGGCGCGCAGCGCCGGGAGGACCATCTGCCGGACCACATCGTGCTCCAGCATCTGCGCGCTGGCGGCGTCGAAGCGCTGCACCTCAGCCACGAGGCCGGCGTCGTCGCGGCGGTGGACGTCGTCGGTGATCGGCACTGACGGGGCTCGCCGGCCAGAGGCGAACAGCAGCACCGGACCGGTCCCTGACTGCTCGAGCTGGCGGGTCACCTCAAAGGCGAGCGCCGCGCCCATGCTGTGGCCGAAGCAGGCGTACGGCCGGTCGTCCAGCTCGTCCCGGATGACCGGGACGAGCTGCCGGGCGAGCGCCCGCATGTCCGTCAAGGGTGGCTCGGCCAGCCGGTCCTGGCGGCCCGGATACTGGACCGCCAGCACCTCGGCCGAGGGGGCGAGTGCCGCAGACAGCGCGACGTAGGAGCTTGCGGAGCCGCCGGCGTGCGGGAAGCACAGCAGCGCGGGGCGGTGCGGGGAGCCCTGGTGGAAGCGCCGTAGCCACGCCGGCTGCCTGACCTGCGTCACCGGGGTCATTGCTGTGCCCTCAGGAACGCCGCTATCTCCGGCACCGCCGTGGTGTCCGTGAACAGCCCGTAGTGCCCACCGGAGTCGGCGATGCGCACCTGGGCGCCGGCCACGTGCCCGGCCGCCCGCACCGAGTTGCGGTAGGAGACCATCCGGTCGTCCTGCCGGGCGGTCAGCAGCATGGGCCGGTCCACCCTGTGCAGCGCGGCCACCGGCTCGTAGTCGCAGGCCGACCAGATCGCGAACGCGTAGCGCACCAGCTCGTCAAGGCCCTGGCGGTAGGGCAGGGTCATGTGGTCGACCAGGTCGGGCGCGTGCTCCAGGCCGAGCACGGTCGCCTCGTTGCCCCGCGGACGGGTCAGCTCGTGGTAGCGCGCAGCGGTGCCGGCGTCGGCGACGATGTCCTTGCACATCGCGTACATCGCGTTGCCCAGCGGGGCACCCGGCACCCCGTCGAAGAGGTAGGCCCCGTCGACAGCGACCAGCGCGCGCATCCGGTCACCGAGCCGCTCGGCGAGGAACAGCGCGGCCGACGCGCCGGTGCACCAGCCGAGCACGTGCACCGCCCCGACCCCCAGCTCGTCGAGGATCTGCACCGCGTCCTGCGCGTGGCTGGCCAGCGTGCAGTCCCGCCGGCCGAGGCTTGGACCAGGGCTGCCGCGCAGGTCCCAGGTGACGAAGTTGAACCCCGCCTGGGAGAAGCCGCCGGCGAGGCCCGTGGCCAGCTCGGAGACCATCCCGACGGCGTTGACGAACAGGACGGTGGGCTGGTCCGGGTGCAGGTCGGTACGCAGGACCCGCAGCTTGACGCCGTCCCGGGCAACCAGGTCAGTGTGCACGGCGCAGCTCCTCCAGGGCCTCGGCGATCCTGGCCAGCCCCTCCTGGAGCACGGGCTCGGCCGGGCTCAGGCTGATCCGGAAGCACCGCGACTCGTGCGCGCGCATGGCGCCGTTGCCGGGCAGCGGGTCGACGAAGAACGGGCGGCCCGGGACGATGAACACCCGCTTGGACTTCATCAGCCGGTAGAGCGCCGCGTCGTCGAACCACGGTTCGTCAACCCACAGCCAGCAGAACATGCCACCGGACCCGACGTGCAGCCGCCAGTTGACCGAGCTGGGCAGGGTCTGCGCGAGGAGGGCCTCCACGGTGCGCCGCTTGGCCGCGTAGTACGGCTGGATCGCGGTCGTCGTGATCCGGTCCAGCTCACCGGTCACCAGGGCGCGCGCGACGACCAGCTGCGCCAGCTGGGGCGCGTGCAGGACGGAGTTGGACACGAACGACACCATGGGGTTGACGTACCGGGCCGGACCGATGGCGAAGCCGATCCGCTCGCCCGGCAGCCCCGCCTTGGACGCGGTGAAGACGTTGATCACCTGGTCGTGCCAGCGGGGCGGGACCTGCGTCTCGGCGATCCGGGGAAACGGCTCGCCGTAGGCGTGGTCGACGATCAGCGGGACGCCGCGCTGCTCCGCGACCTCGACGAGCCCGTCCAGCTCCGCCCGGTCGAGGCAGCGGCCGACCGGGTTGCTCGGGCTGGACAGCAGCATCATCCCCAGGTCCGGGGCTCGCCGTACGGCATCGAGGTCGAGGCTGTACCGGAACCGCCGCTCACCGGCGAGCTGGATCGCGGGCGCGACGCCGGCCACGCCGTCCGCGTGCAGGCACAGGCCCTGGTAGCCGGTGTAGTCCGGCACCGCCGGCAGGACGATCCGCCCGCCTGTCCCGGGGCCGGTGAACATGGCTGCCGCCAGGAAGCAGAGCGTCTGGCTGCCCGGACCCACCACGATGTTCTCGGCCGTGACCGGCCAGCCGTAGGTCCGTCCGAAGTAGTCGGCGATGGCCTCAACCAGGGTCGTGGTGCCGCGCGACGGGCCGTACTCGCAGCTGGCCGCCGTGAAGCTGGTGGTGAGGGTCTGCTCGAACAGCCGCCGCCAGGCCGTGACGACCTCGGGGATGGGAGCGGGGTTGCCGATGCTCAGGTTCAGCCAGCCGGCGGCGGAGGGCTCCGCGCGCGACGTGGCGATGTCATCCATGATGCTGCGGATCCCCGAGACCCGCGCCATCTTGGCGCCGCTGAGGGACAGGACCATGCCTCGACTCCTTCCAGGTCACCCGGGTCCCGGGGCGGCTGCGGCGCCCGGGCCAGCCGGCGG
>DASSUC010000468.1:0-15278 GCA_035707405.1 Micromonosporaceae bacterium
CCCCGGGAGGACGCGGCGTTCGCCGCCGACTGGATGCTCGACCTGCTCGTGGACATGGGCATGGAGCGGCTGGTCGGCAACGCCCTGACGCTGGTGTCGTGCGCCACCCCCAACCCGCCGCCGCTGCTGGACGACCTGTCCCGGCACTTCTCGACCCGCACCCGGGCGGTCGCCGTGGTGCCGTACGACCCGGTGCTGGAGAGCGGCTCCTCGATCGACTACCAGGCGCTGGCCCCGGCCACCAAGCGGGCCTGGCTCCGCGCCGCCGCGGCGATGCTGGAACCGTTCGCGCGCTGACAGCCGTTCGCCCGTTGACGGCCCTTCGCGCGTTGACGGCCATTCGTCCGTTGACAGCCGTTCGCCCGTTGACGCGGCCGGTGGCAAACTCCGGCCGCGGGACCGAGGCGCGCCGGGGCCCGGGAGCCAGGAGTACGCGCTAGCCCCGACTAAGCTCTGGGCTCGTGGCCGACTCGTTCGTGCACCTGCACGTCCATACCGAGTATTCGATGCTCGACGGGGCGGCCCGGCTCAAGGACCTGTTCGCCGAGGCGCAGCGGTTGGGCATGCCGGCGCTGGCAATGACCGACCACGGCAACCTCTACGGGGCGTACGACTTCTACCAGAAGGCCACCGCGGCCGGCGTCAAGCCGATCATCGGCTGCGAGGCGTACCTGACGCCCGGCACCAGCCGGTTCGAGCGCACCCGGGTGCGCTGGGCCGAGGGCGGGGAGAACGACGTCTCCGGCGGCGGCGCGTACACCCATCTGACCATGCTCGCGACGGACGCCGACAGCCTGCACAACCTGTTCCGGCTGGGGTCCCTGGCCAGCCTGGAGGGCTACTTCTACAAGCCGCGGGCAGACCGGGAGCTGCTCGACCGCTACGGCCGCGGCCTCATCGCGACCACCGGCTGCCCCTCCGGCGAGGTGCAGACCTGGCTGCGCATCGGCGACTTCGAGCGGGCCTGCGCGGCAGCCGGCGAGCTGCGGGACATCTTCGGCGAGGGCAACCTCTACCTCGAGCTGATGGACCACGGCCTGGACATCGAGCGGCGGGTGCGCGAGGACCTGCTGCGCCTCGCCAAGCGCCTGGACCTGCGCCCGGTGGCGACCAACGACCTGCACTACACGTACGAGGCCGACGCCGGCGCGCACGAGGTGCTGCTGTGCGTGCAGTCCGGCTCGACCCTGGCCGACCCCAAGCGGTTCAAGTTCGACGCGCGCGACTTCTACCTCAAGCCGGCGCAGGAGATGCGCGCGCTGTGGGACGCGCAGGTGCCCGGGGCGTGCGACGCGACGCTGGAGATCGCCGAGCGGATCGGCGACTACCGGTCGGTCTTCGCCCCGCGCAACCTGATGCCGCAGTTCCCGGTGCCGGCCGGCCAGACCGAGGAGTCCTGGCTGCGCGCCGAGGTGCGCCAGGGGCTGGCCCGGCGGTTCCCCGGCGGGGTGCCGGAGGAGCACAGCCGCCAGGCCGACTACGAGCTCGACGTGATCTGCCAGATGGGCTACCCCGGCTACTTCCTGGTCGTCGCCGACCTGGTCGCGTACGCCAAGCGGGAGGGCATCCGGGTGGGGCCGGGCCGGGGCTCGGCGGCCGGCGCGCTGATCGCCTGGGCCCTGGGCATCACCGAGCTGGACCCGCTCGCCCACGGCCTGATCTTCGAGCGGTTCCTCAACCCCGAGCGCGTGTCGATGCCAGACATCGACCTGGACTTCGACGAGCGTCGGCGCGGGGACATGATCCGTTACGCCACCGAGAAGTACGGCGAGGAGCGGGTCGCCCAGATCGTCACCTACGGCACGATCAAGGCGAAGGCCGCGGTGAAGGACGCGGCCCGGGTGCTCGGCTACCCGTTCGCCCTCGGCGACCGGATCACCAAGGCCATGCCGCCCGCGGTGATGGGCAAGGACATCCCGCTGTCCGGCATCTTCGACCCGAAGCACCCGCGCCACCCGGAGGCGGTCGAGTTCCGCTCGATCTACGAGGCAGAGGCCGACGTGCAGAAGGTGGTCGACACCGCGCGCGGCCTGGAGGGGCTCAAGCGGCAGGTCGGCGTGCACGCGGCCGGGGTGATCCTGTCCCGCGACCCACTGGTCGACGTCATCCCGATCTGGCGGCGGGAGCAGGACGGCGCGGTCATCACCCAGTTCGACATGGGCGCCTGCGAGTCCATCGGGCTGCTCAAGATGGACTTCCTGGGGCTGCGCAACCTCACCGTGATGGACGACTGCCTGGAGTCCATCGCCGAGAACCGGGGCGTCCGGCTGGTGCTGGAGGACCTCCCACTGGACGACAAGCCGACGTACGAGCTGCTCGCCCGGGGCGACACGCTGGGCGTCTTCCAGCTCGACGGTGGGCCGATGCGGTCCCTGCTGCGCTCGATGGTGCCGGACAGCTTCGAGGACATCTCCGCGGTGCTGGCCCTCTACCGGCCCGGCCCGATGGGAGCCAACGCCCACAACGAGTACGCCGACCGCAAGAACGGCCGCCGCAAGGTGGTCCCGATCCACCCGGAGCTGGCCGAGCCGCTCGCCGACATCCTGGACGACACCTACGGCCTGATCGTCTACCAGGAGCAGGTCATCGCCATCGCGCAGAAGCTGGCCGGCTACACGCTGGGCGCAGCCGACCTGCTGCGCCGCGCGATGGGGAAGAAGAAGAAGGAGATCCTGGACAAGGAGTACGTGCCGTTCTCCGAGGGCATGCGCGCCCACGGCTACTCCGACGACGCGGTCAAGACGCTGTGGGACATCCTCGTCCCGTTCTCCGACTACGCCTTCAACAAGGCGCACACCGCAGGGTACGGCCTGGTCAGCTACTGGACCGCGTACCTGAAGGCGAACTACCGCGCCGAGTACATGGCGGCGCTGCTCACCTCGGTCGGCGACGACAAGGACAAGTCAGCGGTCTACCTCGCCGAGTGCCGCCGGATGGGCATCAAGGTGCTGCCGCCGGACGTCAATGCGTCCAACGCGCGGTTCTCCGCGGTCGGCGACGACATCCGGTTCGGGCTCGCCGCGATCCGCAACGTGGGCGCGAACGTGGTCGAGTCGATCATGCGGTGCCGCCGGGAGCAGGGCGCGTACACCGACTTCTACGACTTCCTGCGCAAGGTCGACGCGATGGTGTGCAACAAGAAGACCGTCGAGTCGCTGGTCAAGGCCGGGGCGTTCGACTCCCTGGGCCACCCGCGGCGTGGCCTGCTCGCCGTGCACGCCGACGCGATCGACGCGTTCCTCGACGTCAAGCGCAACGAGGCGGTCGGCCAGTACGACCTGTTCGGGTCGATGTTCGACGACGCGGGCGGGCCGGACCCGGGGCTGGTGGTGACCCCCCCGATCCCCGCCCAGGAGTGGGACAAGGCCGACCTGCTCGCGTTCGAGCGGGAGATGCTCGGTCTCTACGTCTCCGACCACCCGCTCTTCGGCCTCGAGCACGTGCTCTCGGCCGCCGCCGACATGTCCATCGCGGCCCTCGCCGAGGAGGGCGCGGTCGCCGACGGCCAGATGGTCACCCTCGCCGGCATCCTCTCCGGCGTGCAGCGGCGGATCACCAAGCAGGGCAAGCCGTGGGCCTCGGCCACCCTGGAGGACCTGGACGGCGCCGTCGAGGTGCTCTTCTTCCCCAACACGTACGAGCTCGTCGGCACGTACCTCGCCGAGGACGCGATCGTCGTGGTCAAGGGTCGGGTGGACCGGCGCGACGACGCGCCGCGGCTGATGGCGATGGACCTGTCGGTGCCGGACATCAGCGCAAAGGACGAGGTGCGGCCGGTGGTCCTCGCGCTGGCGCCGTCGCGGTGCACGCCACCGCTCGTGGAGCGGCTGCGGGAGGTGCTGACCAGCCACCCCGGGCCGGCCGAGGTGCATCTCAAGCTGGTCAACGGCACCAGGGCGACGCTGCTGCGGCTGGGGCCGCTGCGGGTCGCCCCGACCAGCGCGCTCATGGCCGACCTCAAGGCGCTGCTGGGGCCGAGCTGCCTGGCCAGCTGAGTGCGGGCCGGTTCGCGGCGGCAGCCCCAGGCGTCGCCTACGCCGCTGAGCCGGGCGGTGATCCCGCGGCAACCCATGACAGGATCACGGGATGAGCACGGCGCCGGATGAGGCCCCCCAGGCCAATGGCCTGCTGCGGGCGTCGTCCGGCGACCGGACGCGGCCCGGCCGCCGGGCCGGAGCGCTGGTCGCGGTCGCGGTGGCGGTGGGCACGGCGATCCTCGGGATCCCGTACGGCCTGCTCTGGGCGGCGGTGGCCCCGCGTGCGCAGGTGGTCGTGGTCGCGGGCGGCTACTACCCGACCGACGGGCTCTACCCGGCCGCCCCACAGCCCGAGCAGTTCGTCGCCGGGGACGGCTGGTTCCTGCTGCTCGGGTTCGCCTTCGGCCTCGCCGCGGCGCTGGCCGCCTGGGTGGTGGTCCGGCGCTGGCGGGGCCCGCTCGTGCTGCTGGCGCTGACCGCGGGCGCGGTCGGCGGCGGGGTGCTGGCCTGGTGGGTCGGGCACCGGATGGGCCTGGCGGAGTTCGAACGGCTGCGGGACACGGTGCCGCAGCAGACCCGGCTGCGGATGCCGCTCGACGTCCACATCGCCGAGCTGGGCACCTGGTGGACGGTGGTGCCCAAGGTGTACGGCGTGCTCCTGGCCCAGGCGCTCGCCGCCGCCGTGGGGTATACGCTGCTCGCCGGCTGGTCCGGGCATCCGGCGCTGCGCCCGGCGCCGCAGCCGGCCGGGCTGGACGTGACTCAGCCGCCCGGGACCGGGCTGGACGCGGCTCAGCCGCCCGGGACCGGGCTGGACATGGCTCAGCCGCCCGGTCCCGGGCTGCTGAGCCCGTACCCGACAGGTCCGCAGCTGCTCAGTTCGGACTTGACGGCTCGGCAAGCTCCGACAACGGCACCGGCACCGCCCGCACCCGGCGCAGCAGAGCCGCCTCGCGACTGAGCAGGGCCAGCTCGGCGCGCAGCCGGCTGGCGGTGTCCGCGGTGGCGAGCAGGTGCTGCCGGTCGGCGAGGGAGAGCATCGCCGTGGCGGCCACCAGGTGGGAGAGCACCTCCGGGTCCTCCGGCAGCTGCTCGGAGCCGGCCGGAGTGTTCGGCCGGACCAGCTGGAGGTAGCGCCGGAACGCGGCGAGCAGGCGCGGCGCCAGCCGCTCGGCCAGGCCCGGCTCACCGAGCGACTCGGGCAGGAAGTCGACCTCGGCCACCAGGTAGGGAGCTGTCGTGCCGTTGACGTCGGCGATGCGGAACCGGCGCCGGCCGACCACCACGATGTCGAAGCGGCCGTCCGGATACTCGGTCACCTGCCGCAGCTCGGCCGTGCAGCCGATCTCGTAGAGGGCCAGCGTGGCGCGCACCGGCCCGGCCGGACCCTGCTGCTCGACCTCCCAGCCCTGCCGGATCGCCACGACCCCGAACTCGCGCGGCAGGCCCTCGGGCAGCGCGGTCAGGTCGCGTACGAGGGTCCGGTAGCGCTCCTCGAAGATGTGCAGGGGAAGGACGAGGCCGGGGAACAGCACGGTCCCCAACGGGAACAGCGGCAACCCTCGAGCCACAGTCCGAGCGTAGTCGGGCGGCCACCTAGACTCGCAAGGGCGTCGCGCCCGGGACTTGTACGGGCGTTGCGCCCGATCGAACGGTGCGGACCAGCGGCCTGCCGGCCGTGACCCGGTCCGGTTGGAAGTCCTTCGATCCCGTGACCCGGTTAAGGAGGCGCGCTAGATGGGCACGAGCACGGCGGCGGTGCGCTGATGGGCATCGTGCTGCCGGTCGCGCTGTGCGCGTTGGCCGGCATGATGATCGGCGGTGCCTGGTCGCTGCACCGGCAGGGCGCGGCCCGGGGCAGCGTGCTGCTCGTCGGGCTGCTCGGCTTGGTGGCGCTGGCCGGGGGCGTGCTGTGGCTGCTGCCGGGTGGCGCCTGATGCCCGGGTACGCCGCCGGTAGCGGGGATGCGCTGAGCCGGGAGGGGACCGCGGCATGAGCAAGGAACGGGCCCGGCGCCGGGCGGACCGGCTCGCCGCGGCGCAGCGCCAGCGTGCCGCCCGCGAGGCCGCGGCAGCCCGCCGCCAGCGCCGGCGCGCCCTGCTGCGGCGGCTCACCCCGCGCCGGCCGGACCGGCGTACCGGGCGCCTGTTCGCCCGCCGTACCCGGGCCGAGCGCGCCGGCATCGCGGTCGCCGGGGGCGGGGTGCTTTTCCTGGTGTGGACGCTCGTCGACTCGATGGCACTACGGGTGGGGCTCACCGCGCTGGTGCTGGTCGCCGCGCCGGCGCTGGTCGTGCTGACCCTGGACCGGAGGGTGTGAGCATTGGCGTTGACCTTGCTGCCCGCGGTGGATGTCGCCGGTGGCCAGGCGGTGCGCCTGGTGCAGGGCGCCGCCGGCACCGAGACCGGGTACGGCGACCCGGTCGAGGCCGCGCTCGCCTGGCAGAGCGCAGGGGCGCGCTGGATCCACCTGGTCGACCTGGATGCCGCCTTCGGCCGGGGCTCCAACTCGGCGCTGCTCGCTGGCGTCGTCAAGCGGCTGGACATCGCGGTCGAGCTGGCCGGCGGTGTGCGGGACGACGAGTCGCTGCGGAGGGCACTGGCCAGTGGCGCGACCCGGGTCGTCATCGCCGCCTCCGCGCTGGAGGACCCGCACTGGTGCGACCGGGCGGTCGCCGAGCACGGCGAACGCGTCGCCGTCGGCCTGGACGTACGCGGCCGTGCCCTGGCGCCGCGCGGGTGGCACCGCGACGGCGGCGACGCCTTCACCGCGCTGGAACGGCTGGAGCGGGCCGGCTGCGCCCGGTACGTGGTGACGGACGTGCACCGCGACGGCACGCGCACCGGGCCCAACCTGGAGCTGCTGCGCGAGGTGTGCGCCCGCACCGACCGACCGGTGGTGGCGAGCGGTGGGGTGTCCACACTGGACGACCTGCGGGCGCTGGCCGCGCTCGCCGCGACCGGGTCCGGCCGCCTGGAGGGCGTGATCGCCGGCGCCGCGTTCTATGCGGGGACCTTCACCGTGCCCGAGGCCCTGGCGGTGCTGGATGGCTGAGCGCTTCTCGTCCGGCGGCATCTGGGAGGAGACGTACGGCTACAGCCGGGTGGTCGTCGCCGGCCCGTGGTGGCTGGTGGCCGGCACCACGGCCACGGTCGACGGGGTGGTCCGGCACGTCGGGGACGCGTACGGCCAGACCGTGCTGGCGTTCCGGGCCGCGCTGGACGCGCTGGCCCGGGCCGGCGCGGTGGCGCAGGACGTGGTGCGCACCCGGATGTATGTCGTGGGCGCGGAGCACGCCGACGCGGTGGGCCGGGCGCACGGCGAGGTGTTCGGCGCGGTCCGGCCGGTGTCCACGCTGGTCGTCGTGGCCCGCCTGATCCACCCGGACCACCTGGTCGAGGTAGAGGTGGAGGCGTACCGCCCGGCCGGTTCAGCCGCGCCCTCCGGATCAGGATGAAGGGGTGAACCCTCGCGCGTGCGGGATCAGTACCGCTGCGGGCGGTAGCGACTGCCGGAACACCCGCAGCCTAATCGCCGTCCCCCCCAGAGGTACCGGGAACCCGGTCGGCGATCATGGTGCCGTGAACGTATCTTCCGGTAGCAGAGTTCCCCGGCTGGCCGACGTCGACGCCGTCCTGCTGGATCTTGACGGTACCCTCGTCGACTCCGCTGAAGGGATCCTCGGCTCATTGCGGGCTGCATTCGCCGAACGCGGGGTACTAGAGCCGGACGGCGGCCTCGGCAGCAGCCTCCTTGGCCCGCCGCTGTATGCCACTTTGCTCCCCCTGGTCGGACCCCCCATGGCCGAGGAGATCGCGGCAGCCTACCGTCGGATCTACGCGGATGCCGGCTGGCTGCAGAGCACCCCCTACGACGGTGTGGACGCCCTGCTGCGCGACCTGGTGAGTGCCGGCCTGCGGATCGCCGTGGCCACCAGTAAGCAGGAACAGGTAGCGCACCTCATCGTGGAGAAGCATGGATGGGCGGACCTGTTCACGTTCGTCTGCGGCGATACCCCTCGGACGGAACGGTCTACCAAGGCAGCGGTGATCGGTGAGGCTCTCGCGCGGCTGGGCAGACCGGCGTCGTTAATGGTCGGTGACCGGTCGTACGACGTCGTCGGCGCGCGGGCGCACGGGCTCGACTGTATCGGCGCGGGCTGGGGTTACGCCCAGCCAGGCGAACTGGCGGCAGCGGGCGCCGCGTTCGTCTGTGTACGTCCGTCAGACCTCGGCATGATGATCCGTTGGCGAAACGCCGGCGGACGACCGCAGCGGTGGGCGGAGGGGTGACTGCCTAGCCGGAGAAGTGAGGAAGGTACTACTCTGCGTCACAGAGAAGGTGATGTCCTCACTAGTGAATGGTCAATGTCGGAGGCGGTATGCCTGATGCTGTCACCACAAGATCTCGGCTCGACCGTGAACCTTGGCAGCCGGATCCGGGCGGACTGTCGCGGGGCAACCGCGCAGGCTGTAGAGGTAGCCGCCACAGCGCCCTTCCTAGCCAGTCCGGAAGTGGTGCTCGTCAACGGTGTCTGGATCCCGGTCGACGGCCGACAGACCGTCCGACGGTGGAAGACTCCAGGGCCGCGGCCGAGCCGTGCCGATGACGGACCATCAATTCCGTGCGCGGGTCCGTTTCGGTATCTGGAGCGATAGTCCGGTCGCAGCTGAAGAACTCCAGCTGCGATTGGGTGAGGGAGGCCAGCACGCGGTTCTGGTCAACGGAGACCGAGCCACACTGATCGAGTGCCTGGTGGTGTTGACCCGGCGCCGGTTAAGCGCGACCGAGCTGGCGATGCTCACGAACCTTGCCAACCGCGCGCTGATGACGGTCGCAGTGGATCCGAACGAGGACGCCCGGGACTCGTCCCCGGAGTGGCCGCGCGACGCCACGTTGCAGTGGAGTGGACAGATCAACGATCTGACGAAGGTGGCGGGTGGTCTCATCAGCCTGGTACGACCGACGGGGCCAATCTTTACGGCGTTGCCGATCCTTCTACCGACCGACGTGCCCTTGCCTGGCGCCACCGTTGTGAATAGCCGGGATGCTTTGGTCGAGCAGCTCAACAGTCCGTTCCAGCCGCGGGTGGTGCCCGTTTCCACCGCGTTGTGCCAGGAGCTCCGACAGCCCGGCAAGGCCGTCAGCCGCCGCGACTACGACTTACGGCGGCTCGCGAACTGGACCGCGCACGAGCGCAGCCGCGCATTCATCAATCTGCGACTAGCCCGGCCGGAGGACTTGGCGGTGTCGCTGGTCGGGCCGTCGTCTCTTGACGACGTGGTGCGCGATCCACTAACTCGTCGATTGATCATGCTGCTGGGCGAACCGGGTTCCGGCAAGAGCTTGCAGCTGAAATATTACGACTCCAACGCCGCGCTGCGTTCGATCAGGCAAAGGCCCGACGGGGCGTGGTCGCCGACCTCGTTCTATGTCGCCCTCGCCGAGCAGCCCGCGACGCCGAACATCTCCCTGGACTGGCTCCGGCAACGCTGGAGCGCCGTCGTGGATGTGGGGCGATGGTGCGATCTAGATCAGTTCCTGAGCGACGGCGGAACCGTGCTGCTCGACGGGCTGAATGAGGGTGGCGTCCGGGGGTTAGCACTCGAGCAGTGGATGTTCCAGTGGCGTGACGTCATCCGAGAGCTCTTCGAGCGCGGCGCCGGAAAGGTGGTGGTCAGTTGCCGCACGCGGGATCAGGTGATCAGGATGCGAGCGCCGCGCGACCAGCAGCCGACCTCGGTCATGATCCTCCCGCTGTCCCGCGAGGACATCATCGCAATCGCGACCGAGCGCAATGTCGACATGGCGCGGCGGCTCACCCGGGCGTTTGATGTAGATCCTGGGTTGGTTGAGCTGTACTCGAGCCCGTTCCGCTTGCGGACGTACCTGGACTCCGGGGCATCGTGGGTGGCGACCACAGGCGCACGGCTGTTCGGGATGGAGCTGTCCGCCGCCATTGTGCGCGAGTGGGGGCACGACAATCCGCACGGACGCCTGATCCCCGGCAACCAAGCCAGCAGCCTAGAGGCCATACGCGCCTCCAACGAGGACCCTTGGCCGGTCCTAGAGACGATCCCGTTGATCCAGGGTTTGGGCCTGCTGGCTAAGGAGCTGTCATTGCCCAGCCAACCGAGCGGCCAGGCCCGGTTGACGATGTCGCCTGGGGAAGCGGGCGAGTTCCTCGCTCGGGTCCTCACCCGGAGCAGTGGGCAGGCGGTGGATCCGCAGGCCGCGGTCGAGACCGCCAAGGACCTGCACGTTCTAGTGGTCGACCGCGGCAAGATCCGTTTCACCCACCCGTCTACGCAGCACCTGTTCGCGGCCGTCGGATGCTCTCTCGGCGAGATCGTAGACCTAGCGGAACAAGAAAAGGCTCGTCAGCGAGGCGGCCCGGATATCCCCGCTACAGACGCCCTGCCCCCGCAGGCCGGTGCGCCGCCGAGCTATGCCCAGAATCGTTACGACGAGCTCTTCCAGTTCGTGGCCCAGTTACGCGGCGCCGAAGTATCCGATCGGTTGCTCGCTGTCGATCCGGTCCTAGCCGCCCGTGTCTATCTGTCGATTCGTGGCCAAGCGGCCGGGTCGGTGGCGGAACGGATCATCACGACCCTGCGCGCTGAACTGGACGCCGTTTGGGCGGCGACGGCCCGCAGCGGGATCCTGGCGGCGCTCGGCGACTTGGGGTGGGCGCTGCCCGCAGCAGGGGAGGGCGCTCGCGGTGCGACGATGCTGGTGCCAGCCAGCTTGTGGCACCTGGGTCAGCGAGGCCAGGACACCCGTGCTGACCGCGGCGTGGCCAGCGAGCTACGGGCGATAGAGATGCCGGATTTCCGGATCTCGCGTTTTCCTGTCTCGAACGCGGAGTATGCCGCATTCATTGAGGACCGGGGGTATGAGAACCAGAACCTCTGGTCACCGGAGGGTTGGGAATGGCGGACCCGACGGCGCACCGTGGAGCAGTTCGTGGCCGACTGGCGACGCCGACAGATCCGGCTCCAACGTGACCATCCGACCAAGACGATCCGGTTGCTGCGTACGAAGGTGGCGACGCCGGCCGGGGCGGCTGCGCTAGTGCGCTTCGCGACGATGCCGGAGTCGGAGATCGTCGAGTACGCGCGTGCCCTGCAGGCGCGGCCGGTGACCGAGCCCCGCTACTGGTATAAGCGGCCGCTGGGTAACCGGTTGCAGCCGGTCGTCGGCATCTCCTGGTTCGAGGCCAACGCGTTCTGCCGCTGGCTCGGCCGCCGGTTGGGCGCGATGGTCCGCCTGCCCAGCGAGGACGAGTGGGAGGCCGCGTGTCTGCACTCATGGGGGCTGACCAGGACGGCCGAGATCGACCGTGTTCTCGGACCGCAGTTCGGTAACACCAGCGAGCTCGGCTATCCGGCGACGACTCCCATCGGTGCCTTCGCCACCCATGACCAGGTGCGGCACCGCCTAGCGGTGGAGATGCTCGGCAACGTGTTCGAATGGGTCTTCGACTACTACGCTCCCGGGGATCACAACCGCCGGATCGTGAAGGGCGGCTCCTGGCGGCACGAGGGCTGGCGTGCGCATCCGGCGTACCGTGGGCGGGGTGACGTCGACGCGCAGACCGACGACATGGGATTCCGCTACGTGATCGCGGAGGGACAGCTATGAACGACGGCGACTCAGTTCCGGGCAAGCCGCACGACGACCGCATGCGCGGCGGACTGCCCAGTTCGGACGATCCGATCGGCGAGATTGTCATGCTGGCCGAGGACCCTGACTCTAACGACGAGGAGATCCTGCAGATGCTGGAGAGCCTGGCCGCGACGCTCTCGGCCGACGAGGTCTTCTCCGTGCTGGTGCGCTACGACACCCCGGACGTGCTGGGCTAACCTCTTCATTCGCCTTGTGCTGCCCGGACTCGACGGTGTGCTGTGGTTATAGCTGGTCGCTCCTGCCGCTCGCCGGTGTGTTCTCGTCGGCTGGACGGTTGTCGCTGGGGACGCCTGCGGACGTATCCTCGTAAGGTGCCGGACGGGTGGCTGGGTCTGGACTGGGGCAACGTCCCTGCTTGGGTCGGTTCCCTCCTCACCGGATCCTCGCTAGGCCTTGCCGCGTTCACCTACTTCCGCAACAGCGCCGAACGCCGCCAGGCACGAGAGGACACTGAGCGCGCCCAAGCCGCCCGCGTCAGCTCGTGGCGGGCGAACGCGCGCCGGGCGATCGTGCATAACGGCAATGACGTCGCGGTGACCGTTCAGGTATTCGTCTTGGGGGGACAAGCCGACGGTAGGACGGCTGCTTCCGACCGAGTTGTATTCGGTCCCGGCGAGACCCGGGCGCTCGCGTTGCCCGCCTATCTGGAAGACCACCTGGTCGCCCTGACCTTGTCCCTAGTTGACTCCTACGGCCGGGCCTGGGTGCGCCGCGACAGCGGCACCTTGGTGCGGGTTACCGAAGGCATGGAGGGCCACCGTGAGGAACCACCGGACCTGTCATCACGGCTTCGGTGGGAGGATCGCTGACGTCATAGACCGACCGGAGACGATTTCCACACCGGCGCGCGGATCGCTGATAGCCTCCGTACGGTAGGTGGTCTGCCCTCGGCAGTTTTTCCCCAGCCACTGATCGTCGAGGGCGCCGCGCAGCTTGCGCAGGAACGGCAACGGATCGGGCCGGGAGAAGATCTGGCGACCATAGGCAACTCCAGCGGCGCCGGCTTGCACCGCGTTCTGTGCCTTGACGATCGCCTCGTTCTCGTCTGTGAGCTGCTCCCCAGCGATCAGTACCGGTACGCCCATTGCCGAGTCAACGACCGTCTGAAAGGAGTCCACCGTTCCGGTGAAGATTGTTTTCACCACTGCGGCTCCGAGCTCGACCGCTACCCGCACACAATGACGGACAAGAATAGCGAAGTCCTCCGGGCTGCGCTGACGGAGCCCGGAGTAGTTCTCGTCGCTACCGTCCTCACGGCGGCCTCGAGGGTAGGCGAGCGCCACGACAGGTAGGCCGAACGCATTCGCCTCCGTGACCCGTCGGCTCAGCAGCTCCAGCTGCTCGGCCTCGAACGGCGAGGTCATGTTGACATGACAAGCGATCGCCTCGGCGTCGGCCTGGATGGCATCGGCGACGGAACCGACCGGTACCTTCCTGGTGTGCTCGATGAGCGTGGTGCTCGCGCTGAGATTCATCACCACCGGGGTATCGACCAGCTCATTGCTGGCAGCATTGAGCACCCCGCGGAAGCCGAGCACAGCCGTGACGTTCTCGAGGACGTCACGGGCGAGAAGGCGGCGGGCATCTCGCAGGTGTTCTTCCGGACCGGAGATTAGGCCGTCGTCCAGTGGCAGCCACAAGGCTGGCCGGTCACCAGGCACCAGCCGACGAAGCCGCCTCTGCATGCCGATCGGGTGGAGCACGTCGCAACCTCCGCTGACATCCGAAGATCGACATGATACGCCGCACCGGCGACGTGGAGCCGCACAGCACGCCCGTCACCTCGCCGGTAACCGCCTGTAGGGGTGCCGATCGCCTGCGTCACGCCGTCGGCATGTGGAACGGGTCGGCGGGCCGCGTCTTGTGGCGCCTTGCCCGGGTGAGGGGACGAGGGTCACGGACAAGGGGTTCGGAGCCGTCTCAACCGGCCGCTTCGTCGAGACGGCGCTCAGGCCGTTCCCTTGGCGTTGTAACTGGAGGTTCGCCATGCCAGTCTAGGAGCCAATTCGGCCCCCGGATGAATGCCAATTTGACGGGAGCGCTAATGACCGTGCTGCGTGGCGCCCAGCTCGCCCGCCTACTGGGCCAGTGGCGTGCGCAACCGGGCCACCGAAGCAGTCCAGACTATGTGGCGCTGGCCACGGCCGTCCGGGCGCTGCTCGCCGACGGCCGGCTGCCGCTCGGCGTACGGCTGCCGGCCGAGCGGGAGCTGGCCGAGGCGCTGCGGGTCAGCCGTACCACGGTCTCGGCCGCCTATGGCCAGCTGCGCGAGGCGGGCTTCCTGGCCAGCCGGCGCGGCGCCGGCAGCTGGACCACGCTGCCGGCCGGGCACCGGGCCACCGGCTCGGGCCTGTGGCGGCCGGCCGAGGAGCCCGACGTGATCGACCTCGCCGCAGCCGCGCCGGCCGCGCCGGCGCAGCTGCTCGACGCCGCCGCCGAGGCGGTGGACGAGCTGCCCCGCTACCTGGGCGGGCCGGGCTACCACCCGGCCGGGGTGCCGGAGCTGCGGGAGACGGTGGCCGCCCGGTACGCGCAGCGGGGCCTGCCGACCAGCCCGGACCAGGTGATGGTCACCAGCGGCGTGCAGCACGCGCTGGACCTGGTGCTGCGGCTGCTCGCCGCCCCCGGCCAGCCGGTGCTGGTGGAGTCGCCGACCTACCCGAACGCGCTGGTCGGGCTCGCCTCGCGGCGGGCCCGGATCGCCACGTACGGGCTGCCGGAGGGCGGGTGGGAGGCGGACCTGCTGCTCGACACGCTCCGGCAGGTCCGCCCGCGGCTGGCCTACGTCATCCCCGAGTTCCACAACCCGACCGGCCACCTGATGCCGGCGCGGCTGCGCGAGCGGCTCGCCGCGACGGTGCACGTCACCGGCACCGACCTGGTGGTGGACGAGTCCTTTGTGGAGCTGTCGCTGGACGGTGCTCCGGTGCCGCCGCCGGTGGCGTCGTTCGACCGGCACGCCCGGGTGCTGTCCATCGGCGGGATGAGCAAGCCCTACTGGGGTGGCCTGCGCATCGGCTGGATACGGGCCGCGGCGCCGGTCGTGCAGCGGCTGGTTGCCGAGCGTGTCGGCGTCGACCTGGCCAGCCCGGTGCTGGACCAGCTCGTGGCGGTGCAGCTGCTGCGGCGGGCAGACGAGATCGTCCCCGCCCGCCAGGCCGAGCTGGCCGCCCGGTGCCGCGCGCTCGCCGCCGCGCTGCGCGCGCAGCTGCCGGCCTGGCGGTTCACCGTCCCGCCTGGCGGCGTGATGCTCTGGGTGGAGCTGGACGCCCCGGTCTCCAGCGCGCTCGCGCGGGCCGTCGAGGACCTCGGCGTACGGCTGGCACCCGGGCCGCGGTTCGGGCTGGACGGCACCCTCGAGCGCTTCCTACGCCTGCCGTTCACGCTGCCCGAGACGGACCTGGCCGAGGCGGTCCGCCGCATCGCCGCGGCCCGGTACGACCTGGAGCGGACCCGCTCCCGGCTGTGGGCCCCGGAGCCGGTCATCGCCTGAGATTCCCGCGAAGGAAGCCCGTGAGCCGGGGGGCAGGAAGCTGCTCAGATCTCGGCCAGCGCGCCGGTGTACATCTGGTCGATGTCGCCGGCGAAGTTCTTCTCCACGTCGCGGCGCTT
>DASSUC010000469.1:0-2417 GCA_035707405.1 Micromonosporaceae bacterium
ACGTTCACCTCGCCGTAGTCGCGCAGCGTCTCCCGCCGGCCGTCCGGCACGAACACCGCGGTCACCGGTGCGCCGATGCCGGTCGGCCGGTCCGCCCGCAGCGGCTGGATCTTGCCGTCGTAGTAGGTGTCGCTGGAGAACCGGATGATCGCCGGCACGCTGCGGAAGTGCTCGGTGAGCAGGATGCGCTCTGGCGAGCGGCGTACCGCGTGGTCGTAGAGGCTGCTCTCGGTGTCGAAGTGCTCGGCCGACGGCACGTCGGTCAGGTGCGCGGCGATGAGCGCGTTGACCCGGTCGGCCGGCACGCCGACCAGCTGTGGGCCGATCTGCTGGTCGTCGCCGACCACCACGGCCCGCCGGGCGAGGCTGAGCACCGGCAGCGCGAAGATGTCCGCCTGGGACGCCTCGTCCACCACGACCACGTCGAAGAGCGAGTGGCCGCCCGGGAACTGCTCCAGCGCCCGGTCGATCGACATCACCCAGACCGGGACCGCGGTCACCGCCTCGGCCATCGCCCGCTGCGCAACGGCCTGCCAGTGCGCCGCGCTCTTGCCCGTACCCTTTCCGATCTTTCTGAGGGCGGCGGTCCAGTCGGCGAGCGCGGCCTTCTTGCGGTCGTCCAGGGTGAGCGCGACCTCGAGCCAGGCCGAGGTGACCACCAGCTCGTGGGTGCGCCGGCGGATCTGCTCCCGGCACCGCTCCACCCGCCGGGCGAGCGCGGCCGGGTCGGTCGTGCCGGCCACCTCGTCGAACCAGGTCTGCGCCTGCCGCCAGGACCACGCCCGCAGCGCGTCCTCGCCCCGCTCCGGCAGCACCGCGGGATCGCCCGCGTCGACCAGTGCCGCCCACTGTGGACAGACCGGTGCGAGCCGGGCGTGCAGCGCCGCGTAGCGGGTGGCGTCCGGCCGGATCGTCCACAGTCGAGCATTCTCGGCCAGAGCCGCATCCCAGCCCGGCAGGTCGCCCTCGCGCCAGGCGGCGGCGAGCCGGCGTACGACCGGGCTGGCGAGCGGGTCGGCCGCGGTCCGTTCCAGCCAGGCGGTCATCGCCGCATCCTCGGCGTCGAGGCGGTCCACCAGGAACGTGTTCTCCGCGGCCTCCACGGCGCCGGCCAGCTCGGCGAGCTGGCGGGCGTCCGGGTTGCCGGCGACCCGGGGGTAGAGCTGGGACAGCGTGGCGTGCAGGGCGGGCCAGCGCCGCCGCTCCCAGTCCAGCGCGTCCACCGCCTCGGACAGCAGCCGCCCGGCCCACAGCTCCGGCTCGGCGGTGGCCGGGGAGCCGGGGTCGCCGGCTCCGGGTACCGGCGCGCCGAGCCGGGTGCCCCACTCGGCCCACCGGTTCGCCAGCCGCGCCCGCAGCTGTCCCCGCTCCACGGTCGCGGTCAC
This sequence comes from Micromonosporaceae bacterium, assembly GCA_035707405.1. Taxonomy (GTDB): domain Bacteria; phylum Actinomycetota; class Actinomycetes; order Mycobacteriales; family Micromonosporaceae; genus DASSUC01. The sequence goes on from DASSUC010000469.1 coordinate 1,386, forward strand.
CAGGTCCACATCGGACGCGGTGCGCAGCGGCTCGCCGTCCACCCGGCACTCGGCCACCAGCCGGTGCAGGTCGCCCTGGGTGAGCCGGCTGATCCGCTTGCCGGCCGCCAGCCGCGCTCTGGCCTGGGCCAGCTGGTCGAGCAGCCGGCGCGGCTCGGCGGCGTGCTGGTCGGGCACCTCGACGGCGCGCCCGGCCAGGAACGCCGTCCGCCTGGCCAGCTCGGCCAGCAGCTGCTGGCACGCTGCGACGTGCTCGTCCCACACCGCCCGCCAGCTCGGGTCACGCAGCAGGTGGCCGAGGCGGTCGGTCCACGAGCCTTCCCGCCGGGTCAGGTCACCGGTGGCCGCCCGCAGCTGCGGGGCGAGCTCGGCCAGCGGCTCCGGCCCGAGCCGGCGTACCGCGTCGATGGAGATGCCGCGGTCGGCGAGCGCGTCAACGGCCTTGCGCGCGTCGCGCAGCGCGTCCCGCCGGCTGGCGAGCGTCTCGGCGGTGGGTAGCCGCCCGTCCGCGGGCAGGGTGGCCAGCGCGGCGGCGCGGTCCGTCGCGGGCAGGCGCCGGGCCAGGTCCAGCAGTACGCCGAGCTCGGCGGCGGCCAGCGGCGGCGGCGTGCCGGGCGGCACCGGGTCGGGAATGAACCCGTCGGCCTCCTCATGGCGACGCAGCCACTCGCCGACCTCGCTGAGCGTGGCCGGGGCCCCGCCGAGCAGGTAGGTCGCTGACTCGCGCTCGGCCGCCTCGCGCAGCTGCCGCTGGGCCGTCGCCAGGTCCGCCTCGGCCCGCTCGATGTCGTCGAGGAGCCGGCGCACCTGTGCCGCCTCGGTGGCGCGGTCCAGCGTCGCCGCCCGGTCGGTCAGCTCCCTGGCCGCGATCTGGAGCTGGACCAGCTGGTCCGCGGAGCGGCCGAGCACGGCCAGGCAGAGCGGCTGGATCTCCTCGGGCAGGCCGTCCCGGAGCACCCGCAGCGGGTCCTCCTTCTGCGCCAGCACGAGCACCCGCTTGCCGTGCGCGAGCAGGTGGCAGATGAGGTTGCG
>DASSUC010000470.1:0-10233 GCA_035707405.1 Micromonosporaceae bacterium
GCCGTCTGCCCAACGCGCTCGACAACGACTCCGGCCAGATGCGGCAGCAGCTCGACCAGACACCCATGATCGCACCCGCAGAACCCTACACAATGGACGGCTGTAGGGGCCAACCTCGATCAACAAAAGTGGGCCAGAACCCGAAATTTGACCCCTTAGCGACGTCCGAAAACTGACCCCCTGGGTTGGTTATCGGTCGTCGTTGGTGGCTGCGGGGACCTCGACCAGCCCACCCGGTCCCAGCCAGAGCCAGCCTGCGCCACAGGTAGCTCACAAGCCTCGCCGCGGGTTGCCCGCCGCAGGGTGGCACATGCAACGGGTCACCGCACCCATCCGCCCGCCCGCGCCGGCCGCCCAGGACACCCAACACCCTGCGCTGCTACCCGACCACCGACCCAACGACACCAGCACGGCGCGGCACCGGCAGACCCACCGCACCACACCTCGCCACACCGCCACGAACCCGCCAACCGACACGGACGAACCCGCAGGCCAACACCGTGATCAACTTAGTCTTAGTGGCATTGCGCCTGGGCGCCGCGCGTCTACGTTGGCGTAAGTGAGTTCCAGGGCAGCCCTAACAGTCCACAGTGGTGCTTGGGTGGTATCGAAAGATGCATATATCGGAATACCGCCGATGTTGCCGAACCGGATGTCCCGACAGCCGCAATCGCGAAGTTGCTTTACTAGAAACGACGCTAGCGAAGTGAGCGCACACTCTTCGCACATTTGGCCGCACGGTGTTCGTCCGTTGGTCGTATCTTCTTCGCGTAAACGAAAATGTGAATGCGATTTCCCTAGCCTCGGTGTCCAAGGTGGACATCGATGACCCGGCGCCTGAGAAATCGAACCAAGTACATCAAATGCGCGAAACTACCGCCGCGCCCGACTGAGGTCGTCGGCCGCTGCGATCTCCGCTTCGATGAACATTCCCAACCGGGCGGTACCCTCCTCGATCTCGGCCGCGGACAGGTAGCTGGTCGACAGCCGGATGCCATGCTCCCCACCGCCCCCGGGATAGAAGTAGGACATTGGCGTCCATAGCACTCCGAAGTGCTCCGCGGACCGGGCCAGCGCGGCGTTGTCGGCGCGGAAGGGCACCGAGGCAGTCAGGAAGAAGCCGCCGGTCGGGCGATTCCACGTCACGCCGAGCTCTTCACGGCGTGCGGCGGGCAGCTGGCGATCGAGATGCTCGAGCATGAGCCGCATCGATTCGCCGTAGTGGACGGCCGGACCGGCGTTGAGGGCGGCGACCCCGCCGTCGGCGGCGAGCAGCGCGCCGGCAACGGCCGCCTGGCTGAGCGGAGAGGTGTTCACCGTCACCATGCTCTTGATCTTAGTCAGCTCGTCGGCGAGCACCCCGGTGTGACCGGCGGCGTCGACCACGGGCTGGTCGGCGACGACGAAGCCCACCCGGGCCCCGGGAAAGATCGTCTTGGAGAAGGATCCCAGGTGGACCACCCGGCGCTCCACGTCCAGCGACTTGAGCGTCGGTAGCTGGGCGCCGAGGCTGACCAGCCGGTAAGGGCTGTCCTCGATGACGAGGATGTCGTGCTGCGCGGCGATGTCCAGCAGGGCCCGGCGGGCGGGCAGGCGCATCGTGGTGCCCGCTGGGTTCGAATGGTCGGGTATGACGTACAGCGCCTTCGGCCGGCGCCCGCGGGCGAGCTGCGCCTCGATGGCGTTGACGACGTCAGCGGGGGCGAGGCCGTCCGCCCGCTCGGCCACCGGCACTACCCCGATGTCGAGCAGCCGCGCCGCGCCGGTGATGCCGACGTAGCACGGGCTGGAGACCAGCAGCACGTCGGCCGGGCCGGAGATCAGCGCGCGCAGGACAAGCAGCATCGCCTCCTGCGCGCCGACGGTGACCACGATGGACTCCGCAGGCACGTCGATGTTCTCGTCCAGGCGCAGCGAGTCGGCGATCAGCTCGCGGATCTGGCCGGCGGTCGGGCCGTACTGGTACATCAGGCTGCGAACCTGGTCCGGCGTTCGCCCCTCGTCCTTCTCCAGGTACTCGAGGTACCGCCTGATGTAGTCGAAGATCTGCTCGGTCGAGAAGAACTTGTCGTGCGGACGTCCCGGCGCGAACGAGATCGCCTGGGGATAGCGCATCGCGATCTCGTTCAGGAAGTTCATCGTCTCCATGACCGGATCGGACAGGCTGGCGTGCAGGTCCACCCGGTGCAGCACCGCGCCGCGAGGGGCCGGTCCGGCGACCGCGACCAGATCTGGGCCGGCCTGGTCGACGGCGGCGACCCCGGCCAGCGACATCGCCTCGATCAGCTCGCCGCGCAGGATCTCCAGTACTCGCGCGACGCCCTCCTGCCCTCCGATCGCCAACCCGTGCAACACCGGGCGTCCCAACAGCACACCGTCCGCACCGAGCGCGAGCGCGGCCAGGACGTCGGTGCCGCGGCGTACGCCGCCGTCCATCAGGACGGCGCACCGGCCGGCCACCGCGGTGACGATCTCGGGAAGTACGCCCAGCGTCGGTGGCGCGCCGTCGAGCTGGCGGCCACCGTGGTTGGAGACCACGATGCCGTCCACCCCCGACTCGATCGCCTTGTCCGCGTCCACCGCGGTCAGAATGCCCTTCAGCACGATCGGGAGAGCGCAGATTGACCGCAGCCAGTCGATGACCGAAAAGTCCAGGGCCGGGTCGAGCTGGGCCAGGGCGTGCGCCGCGGGTGAGGCGTAGTCGCCGTCGGGGAGGTTCGCCGGTCGTACCTGCGGCGGCAGCCGGAATCCGTTGCGCTCATCGCGCAGTCGCCGCCCCAGCCGCGGGGTGTCCACGGTGACCATCAGCGCCTCGAACCCGGCGCGTTCGGCACGCGTCACGAGGTCCCGGGTGACCCCGCGGTCCCGGAAGCAGTACACCTGGGCCCACAGTGGTGCGGTGGCGGCGCGAGCTAACTCCTCGAAGGTGCGACCGGCGAAGGTGCTCACCACGAAGGGGACACCGGCCGCCCCGGCCGCCCGTGCCGTGGCAAGCTCACCGTCCGGGTGTACCAGGGTGTGATAGGCCAATGGCGCGACCCCGATCGGGGCCGCCCAGCGACGGCCGAGGATCGCGGTGTCGACGCGCGGCGTGCCGCTGGCGGCGAGCACCGTCGGGCGCAGCCAGACCTGATCGAAAGCGGCGCGGTTGGCGGCGAGGGTACGCTCGTCGCCCGCACCACCCTCGATGAAATCCCAGACCGCCGCGTCCACCCGCGGCTTGGCCAGACGGGCGGCGTCCGCGAGGGTCAGGATGCTCCTCCCGCGATGATTCATCCGTTGCCTCCTACCGAGAGGGGTAAGGCCGCCTTCCATGCCCGCCATGCCTCGTCGTTCATGCCACGGAGCCAGTATCCGGAGATCGACAGCTGCTCCCGGCGAAGGCCCCGATCCCGCAGCAGGTGCCAACGCAGCTCCTGGATAGCCCGAGCCTCACCGTGCACGAAGGCATCGACCGGTCCGGCGTCGAATCGCAGCCGCTTTACCGCCCCGACCAGGTCATCTCCCCGCGACCGATGCAGCCAGGTGACCTTCAGATCCGCGCCGGTACGCAACCGCTGCTCGTCGGCGGCGTCGGTGACCTCGATGACCGCCCGCGCCTGGATACCACTGTCCAGGACCTCGAGTGCGGCTGCGATCGCCGGCAAGGCGGCCTGGTCACCCACCAGGAGGTGCCAGGCCGCGCCCGGGTCGGGCCGGTACCTCCCCGCCCGGGCCCTCCAGGTACACATCATCGCCTTCGGACAGGGCCGCCAGCCACGACCTGGCCAGGCCCGGCTGCCCGTGATCAAAAAAGTCGATGGCCAGCTCGCCGGGCACCCGGTCGAAGGACCGCACAGTGTAGGTCCTCGTCCGCGGCCACTGCTCGCGTGGCAGCCGCGCCCGGATCCATCTCATGTCGAAGTCTTCCGGGTACCCGACGCCAGGTTTCGGAAACAGGATTTGTATGTAGGCGTCGGTGAACCCGTTCTCGTCGTAGGACAACAGGCCTGGACCGCCGGCCACCATGCGGGTGACCCGCGGGGTGACCCTTCTCAGGTGACGAACGGTGAGCCGCAAGGTCGAACAGTTCGAGATCGATACCCGCTCGGCCACGCCCTATCCCCCTACCGATCACGCCGTCCAACCGTGGCGCCGAGTCAGTTGTACACTCGTTGGACGGCCAACCGGTCGCGCTCGACGGCTTCGTAGAGCGCCCGGATGTTGGCGCTGCCGAAGCCGCGGGCCCCTCGTCGCTGTATGAACTCGTAGAACAGGGTGTTGCGCGGATGCGGTGAGCGGGTGAACAACTGCAGCAGGTAGCCCCATTCGTCCCGGTCGGCTAGCACGTTGGTCGCGCGCAGTCTGCCGATCTCCTCGGGAGCGTCCTGGAAGCGCTCAGCAAGGATGTCGTAGTACGACGAGGGCGTCTGCAGGAACACCACGCCGCGGTCGCGGGCCTCGGCGACGGCGGCGACGATGTCGTCGACCAGCATGGCCAGGTGTTGCACGCCGGGTCCGCCGTTGCGGCGCAGGAACGCGTCCAGTTGCCCCTCTCGGGTCGCGGGCCCGGGCGCCACCAGGGTGAATGTCACCTCACCCGACAGGTTGCGCACCACGACCGAGTCCATCGAGTTGTCGCCGATGTCGACAAACTCGGACGAGTACCGGGCGACGCCGAACGCCGCGGCGTAGAAGTCGGCGTAATGTTCCAGCGAGCCGGCCTCGAGACAGATCGCGACGTGGTCGAGCAGGCGTATCCGCGCCACGGGTGGAGCCGCAGCGTCTACCGGCACCCAGGCACGGCCGGCGGGAAACATGGCGTCGGCCCCCGCCGGCACCAGGCTGTGACAGACCGACCCGAACGCCGAGACCACTGGATTGCCGCACACCGTCCCGGCGTCAGTGGCGCCAGCGGCGATAGCCGCAGCTCTGCTGGCGGCCACGTCATCACATGCCAGCGCGATGTCGGCGATGCCGTCGCCGTGTGCCTCGAGGAAGGGCTCGGTCCGCGGTCCGGCGGTCACCACCACCTGCATCCGGCCCTGTCGCAGCAGGACCGAGTGAGATTCCGGATCGGTCGACTCCGCCACTGCGGTGAACCCCAGCGCCGAGCCGAGATAGTCCACCGCGGTCTCCTGGCCGCCCGTGTAGAGCTCAACGAGCGCAATGCTCTGTGCCGCCATCGGGCCTCTCCTGTAAGCAGAGTTCCGCGAGTCCTGCGATTCCTCGCCAGCCTCACAGGATGGCGCGGTGGATGCAACGCGATGCCGCGAATGACGATCGCTCATAGGGGTGTGCAACCGAGACGGCGATTCAGTCGAACGGAATTGACGCCTTTGTGGCCTGCGGTGCGACAGTGGCATGCCAAGACGGCTACCGAGGGAACCTAGGATGAGTCGGCACGATCGCGAGCTGTTGGGGCCGCTCCCGGAGTTCTTGCGGCACGGGTCCGGGGACGTCGTATCGGTCGTGACACCGGCCGGTGACAAGATGTGGCTGGTCCGCGAATACGCGCTGGGGCGCCTCGTGTTGACCGACAAGAGGTTCAGCCGGCGGGAAGCGGCCGAGCCACACGCCCCCAAGCTCAATGACGCCCAACCGGCACCGGACTCCATGATGAGCATGGACGGTGCGGACCATGCTCGGCTGCGGCGCGTTGTGGCCGGCGCCTTCGCGGCTGGCCGGGTTGCCGCAATGAGCCCGTCCATCCAGCGGCTGACCGGCCGGTACCTGGACGCGATCGCCACCTCGGGGCCGGGCACCGACGTGATCGAAGGACTGGCCAGGCCGCTGCCGCTGGCCATCATCTGCTCCCTGCTGGGTGTTCCGCAGGAGGACGGCAGCCAGTTCCGCTCGTGGGTCGACGTGCTGTTCGACCTCTCCGCCAGCAGCCCTCGGGAGAAGGCACGCCGCCGCCTGAAGCTGGTCACCTACATGACGAATCTGATCGACCACAAGCGCTGGCGGCCCGAGGAGGACCTGCTCTCCGACATGCTCAGAGAGCACGACCGCGGTCTGCTGTCCAAAGAGGAGTTCGTCACCATGGGCCTCGCCCTGCTGATGGCGGGCTACGAGACCACAGTCGGTCAGATCGGTCTGTCGGTGCTGTCACTGCTCTCCGACCGCGCCGTATGGGACGAGCTACGTGAGTGGCCTGACCGGCTGGCACCGGTGGTGGAGGAACTCTTGCGGCTGACCCCATCCACCCCGGTGAGCTTTCCGCGCGTCGCGGTGGAGGACGTATCGCTCGGCGGTGTCACGGTCCATGCCGGTGAGGCCGTCATCGTCTCGCTGCTGGACGCGAACCGGGACGGCGAGGCGTTCGACGAACCGGAGTGGCTGGTGCCGAGCCGGCGAAGCGCCAGCCACCTCACGTTCGGCCACGGCGTGCACCGGTGCCTCGGCGCGCCACTGGCCCGGCTGCAGGTGCATACCGTCCTGGACGGCCTGCTGCACCGGTTTCCGTCACTCCGCCTCGCCTCCCGGCCCGACGCGGTGATGTGGAAGGACGGTCTAGTCACCCGTGGGCTGTCCCAGCTCCTGGTGGAGTGGTAGCGCGGCCATCGCCGACTGGTCGGCCAGGAAGCGCGTGAATGCGGCGACCGTGGGATGGTCCCACAACACGCTCGGGTCGATCTCGAACCCCATGCGCTGCTCGACCTCGGTCAGCATGGCGACCGCCTTCAGCGAGTCCAGACCGTACGCGGACATTCGCTCGGCGGGATCGATCCTGCCGCCGGGAACCCCCAGGTGAATGGCCAGGTGTACGCACAGCCACTCCTGTAGCTCTGCCTGGATAGCGTCGGCGCCGGCTTGGGACATAGATCGCTCCTTATCTGTGACGGGACCCGTGGTCAATGGGGATCAGTTGGTGTTTCCCTCTGTCTCCGTTGTCGTCGGCCGTTGGGGCCGCGGTGGGTCGCTGCCGCGGGTCACAGTGGAGCGCCCGCTGCTTCGTTCACACCCGGTAGAGCGCGGTCAGCTCTCCCTCGCAGAACAGCTTCCGCATCGCCGAACGCCGCACCTTGCCGCTCGTGGTGCGCAGGACAGCGCCAGGACGGAGCAACAGCACCGCGGCCACCTGCACACCGAACTCCCGTCCCACCGTGTGCCTCATCTCGGCCGCGAGGGCCGGCAGCCGATCCTGAGCCACGGCTCGCGCCACCTCGTGCGCCACGACCACGGCCTCCGCATCGGAACCGCCCGATTCGGTGGCGAGCCCCGAGAACACGGCACCTGTCTTCCCCAGCTCGGGATGCTGAGCCCGCAGCTCCTGCTCGACGTCCTGCGGGTAAATGTTGCGGCCATGCACAATCAGCGTGTCCTTGAGGCGACCGTGCACGTAAAGCTCGCCGTCATAGATAGCGCCGATGTCACCGGTGCGCAGGAATCCACCCTCCCCCGCTGAGGTGCTGGCCCCGAAGACACCCGCGTTTTGCCCTCGCCAGTAACCGCGGGAAATACTGCGGCCACGCAGCCAGATCTCGCCGAACCGGCCATCGGGAAGCGCCTGGCGGGAGACCGGATCCACCACGAGAACCTCGCAGGACCGGTTTGGTGAACCGCAGCTGACAATGTCGCGAACGGGCTGCCCCGCCACCGGTGGCGCGAAGCTGCCGTGCGCGAGCGTCCCGAGATCTACCCGCTGGACCCGCGGCTGTCGCCCATTGTGCCCGCTGACGTAACCGGTCGCCTCCGCCAGGCCGTAGATTGGTGCGAACGCCTCCGGGCGAAAACCGGCCGGAGCAAACTTCTTGCTGAACGCGGCGAGTACAACCGGGTCCACCGGCTCCGAGGCATTGCCCGCCACGTGCCAGCGGGACAGGTCGAGCTGCGCCACCTCATCGTCGCGGACCCTGTTCAGGCACAGGTCATACGCGAAGTTGGGCGCGTGGGTCACGTTGAGGTCGTGCACGTCGATCATCTGTAGCCACCGCACCGGCCGCCGGACGAACACGAGTGGCTCCATCAGCAGGACGTACGCGCCACACAGGATCGCGGCCAGCAGCAGTCCCTGCATCGCCAAGTCGTGGTAAAGCGGTACCCAGCCACCCAGGCGCATCCGGTTGGGCCAGCCCATCCCATCCTGAGCATCCACGTTATACAGGATGTTGTCGTGGCTGATCACCACGCCCTTGGGATCGCCCGTAGATCCGGAGGTGTACTGCAGGACTGCCGGTGTCGAGCGGTCCACCCGCGGTGGGTTCCAGTCCTGTGGCTTGCTCAGTCCGGGCTCATCGCTGGCCGCTATCGGCACCTGCGCCAGGCCGGAGACCGCCGCCCACTCCCGGGTCTCGGCCATCTTGGCTGAGGTCGTCAGGACCGCGCCGACATCGGCGTTGGCGGCAATGGCGGCAACCCGCTGCCGATGATGCCGGTACCCTCCCGGCAGCGGGGCCGGGACGGCGATCATTCCGGCGTACAGGCAGCCGACGAGGGCCGCGACAAACTCGAGCCCGCTCGGGTACAGCAGGAGGACTCGGGACCTCTCCGGAAGGTGCCGCTGTAGCCACACCGCGCACACGCGTGCCTGGTAATCGAGCCGCTCGTAGGACCAGGACAGCACGCCATGCCGGATATCGTCCGGGTCGGCGACGAATCCCAGCACGTCGGCGTGCGGTCGATCGGTGACGTGCTGGCGCAACAGCGTTACGAGGTCCGGAGCGTCGTTCAGGTCGTAGCTCATACGGTTCCCCTCCGTGAGCGTCGATCACGTCATTGGTGTATCTCTCTGCGCATCGGCCGCAACGCCGGTCGGTCGGACTTGTGCCCGGTCAGCTTGCCCGCCAGCTGCGCCACTGTGGGGGTGTTGAAGATTTCTTGGATGTCGAGCCGCACTACCATCGAAATGTGTACGCCGGGCTCGGCCCCTCCAACCGCCACAGGAACCACAACCGGCGCTACGCAAACGACAACGGAACCATCAGTCCATCTCCCTACGCATCGGTCGCAATCCCGGCCACTTCGACTCGTCAGTCCCCAGCTTCGCTGCCAACTGGGCCGGCGTCCCAGCCTCGAATATCGCTCTTATCCCTACGTCCACACCCAACGCCGCTCGGATCCGCGAGATAAGACGAAGCGCCAACAACGAGTGTCCACCCAGCTCGAAGAAGTCATCATCCACACCGACCGTTTCCAACCCCAACACGTCGGCGAACGCCGCACACAGGAGTTCCTCCTGCACGGTGGCTGGTCCTCGGCCGGTGCCGGCGGCGGCGCCGTAGTCCGGTGCGGGTAGCGCGCGACGGTCGAGCTTGCCGTTGACGGTCAACGGCAGTTGGGTCAGCACCACGACCGCGGCTGGGCGCATGTATTCCGGCAGCCGCCCGGCGGCCATCTCCCGTACCGAGCCGGGAAGTTCGTCCTGGCCGCTGTCCACGTCAGCGGGCACCACGTAGCCGACCAGCCGCTGGTCGCCGGGGGTGTCCTCCCGGACCAGCACCGCTGCTTGGGCGACCGCGGGGTGAGCCAGCAGCACGGCTTCCACCTCGCCTGGTTCTACCCGGAACCCGCGGATCTTGACCTGATCGTCTGCCCGGCCGGTGAAGACCAGCTGCCCGTCGGGGGTCCACCGGACTACATCTCCCGACCGGTACATCCGTTGCCCGGGCGCGAACGGGCAGGCCACGAACCGTTGCGCGGTCAGCCCCGGCCGGCCCACATAGCCGCGGGCCACCTGGACCCCGGCCACATACAGTTCACCGGCCACCCCCGCCGGCACCGGACACAGCCACTCATCCAACACGTACATCGACAGGCCGGCCAAACCTCGACCCACCACACTGTCGACCTCGCCAGCCGACAGCTGCCACCGGGTGGAATGCACCGTTGTCTCGGTGATCCCGTACATGTTCACCAACCGCACCCGATCGGCATCCGGCCGGGACCACCAGGGCGCCAACCGCACCGGGTCCAACGCCTCACCCGCGAAAACCACCAACCGCAACGCACCAGTGGTGAACTGCTCCACCCCCAACAGCTGGTACACCGCTGACGGTGTCTGGCTCAACACCGTCACACCCTCCCGTGTCAGCAACTCCGCGAACTCCACCGGCGACCGCGATACCTCAAACGGCACCACCACCACCCGGGCGCCGTGCACCAACGCCCCCCACAACTCCCACACCGACACATCAAAAGCAAACGAGTGGAAACAACTCCACACATCATCGGCGGTCAACCCGAACGACTCCCGCGCCGCGGCGAGCAACCCCACCACATTGCGATGCGAGACCGCCACACCCTTCGGCG
>DASSUC010000471.1:0-10629 GCA_035707405.1 Micromonosporaceae bacterium
GCCGCTCGTACGCCTCCGGGCTGGACTCGGTGAACGCCTCGCCGTACTGGAAGTCCATGGTGATGTCGCGGACCTCCATGGTGGTGCCGGGCACCTTCGAGCCGAACTTCAGGGTGACCCCCTCGTCCGGCTGGACCCGGATCACCAGCTGGTTGTTGCCGAGCAGCTCCACGTCGGCCGGCTGGAACGGCAGGTGCGGCGCCTTGTTGAACAGCACCGCCACCTCGGTCACCCGCCGCGGCAGGCGCTTGCCCGCGCGTACGTAGAACGGCACCCCGGCCCAGCGGCGGTTCTGGATGCCCAGCCGCACCGCGACGTAGGTCTCGGTGGTCGAGCCCGCCGGCACGTCGGGCTCGTCCCGGTAGCCCACGGCCCGTTCCCCGGCCACCCAGCCGGCCAGGTACTGGCCGCGCACCGTGCCCAGGGCGACGTCGGCCGGCGGGGTGATCGCGCGCAGCACCTTGAGCTTCTCGGTGCGGATCTCGGCTGCGGCGAAGCTCGTCGGCTCCTCCATCGCGACCAGCGCGAGCAGCTGGAGCAGGTGGTTCTGGAGCACGTCGCGGGCTGCCCCGGCGGAGTCGTAGAAGCCGGCGCGGCTGCCGATGCCCACGTCCTCGGCCATCGTGATCTGCACCGAGTCGACGGACTTGGAGTTCCACACCGGCTCGAAGAGCGCGTTGGCGAAGCGCAGGGCGAGGATGTTCTGGACGGTCTCCTTGCCCAGGTAGTGGTCGATGCGGAAGACGTCGTCGGCGGTGAACACGTCGTCCACGAGGTCGTTGAGCGCCCGCGCCGAGGCCAGGTCGTGGCCGAACGGCTTCTCCACCACCACCCGGCGCCACCCGCCCGACCGGGCGTTGTCCGCCATGCCGGTGCGCTCCAGCTGCTTGAGCACGGTGGGGAAGGCGGCCGGCGGGATGGACAGGTAGAACGCCGCGTTTCCCGGGATGCCGCGGGTGTCGCGCAGCTCGTCGAGGGTGTGGGCGAGCGTGTCGAAGGCGGCGTCGTCGTCGAACGAGCCGCCGACGAAGCGCACGTTGCCGGCGAGCCGGGCCCACACCTCCTCCCGCCACGGCGTACGGGCGTGCGCCTGGGCTGCCTCGCGGGCCAGCGCCTCGAAGTCGCCGTCGCCCCAGTCCCGCCGGGCGAAGCCCAGCACCGCGAAGCCGGGCGGCAGCAGGCCCCGGTTGGCCAGGTCGTACACGGCCGGGATCAGCTTCTTGCGGGCCAGGTCGCCGGTGACGCCGAAGATGACCAGGGCGCACGACTCGGGGATGCGCGGCAGCCGGCGGTCCTGCGGGTCCCGCAGCGGGTTGGCGCGCACGGCGCCGGCCAGCCCGGTCATGTGACGGCCTTCGCCGCCGTGAGCAGCTGGTCCAGGCCGGCTGCCCGGTCGGTCAGGTGCAGGTGCAGCAGCGGCCGGCCGCGCGCGGCCAGGGCCTGCCGGTCGCCCGCGGCCTGCGCGGCGTGCAGCTGGCCGAAGGTGTACCGGCGCCCGGGCACCGGCAGGTCCTCCGTGACCGCCCCGGTGACCTGGAGGAAGCACCCCTCCTGCGGCCCTGCCTTGTGGTACTGCCCGGCCGAGTGCAGCAGGCGCGGCCCCCAGCCGAAGGTGACCGGCCGCCCGGCGGCCGTGGCGAGCAGCGGGCGCAGCTGGGCCGCCGCGGCGTCACCCACCTGGTCCAGGTAGGCCATGACCGCAAGGTAGCCGCCTGCCCCGACGCCGTCCAGCAGCGCCCGCAGCGCATCCGCGACCGTGGACAGGCCGGGCGCTCCGTAGGCCTGGACCGCGCCCTCCACAAAGGACGGCTCCGCGGCCGGCAGCCCGGCGTCCAGGATGCGGGCCGTGTTGTCCTTGGACTCGGCCACGTCCGGCTGGTCGAACGGGTTGACCCCGAGGATCCGCGCGGCCAGGGCCACCGCGGTCTGCCACACCAGGAACTGCGCGCCGAGCGGGCCGTTCACCGCCAGGTGCGGTGGCACGCCGCCGCCGGGCACCGTGCCGGGCAGCAGCGCGCCGCCGACCGTCACGTTGAGCACGTCCGGCCCGGTCGCGCCCGGTGCCGTCGGCGACTCCAGGACCACCGGCAGCAGCCCCCGCCCGCCCTTGCCGGTCGACTCGGCGACCAGCTGCTCGACCCAGCCTCCCAGCCCCTCGATGCCGCTGCCGTCCTCGGACAGGGCGACCCTGTCCCGGCCCATCAGCGCCGCCGCGCCCAGCGCGGCGCCGAGCGCGAGCGCCGGGTTGTCCTCGTCGCGGCCCAGCGCCGGAGCCAGGGCCTCGGCCTGGTCGAGCAGCTCGACCACGTCCACCCCGGCCAGCGCCGCCGGGACCAGGCCGGAGGCGGTGAGCGCCGAGAACCGGCCGCCCACCTCCGGGTCGGCCGGGATGACCAGCGCGCCCATCGCACGGCCGGTGAGCTCCAGCGGCGAGCCCGGGTCGGTCACCACCACAAACCGCCGTCCGGCCTCCGCCTCGCTCATCCCCGCATCGAGGAAGGTCTGCCAGTACGCCCGCCGGTGGCTGTCGGTCTCCACAGTGGACCCGGACTTGCTGGACACCACCACGACGGTGCGCTCCAGCCGGTCGGCCAGCACGGCGCGCACCCGGCCCGGGTCGGTCGTGTCGAGCACGGTCAGCGGCCGGCCGAGGGTGCGGGAGAGCACCTCGGGAGCGAGCGACGAGCCGCCCATCCCGGCCAACACGACGTGCAGGTCCCCGTCGCCGGTCGGGACGTCGCCGGTCAGGCTGGCGCTGGTCGGGCTGGCGCTGGTCGGGCCGGCGCCAGCGGCACCGGCGGCACCGGCGGCGCCGGTCAGCTCCGCGATGCCGGCGCCGGCCGCACCGGTCAGCTCGGCGCGCAGCTCGGCCAGCTCGGGCAGCAGCTCGCGGGCCCGGCGGGTGGCGTCCACCCAGCCCAGCTGGGTCCCTGCCACCGCCTCGGCGGCCTCACCCCACAGCGTCGGGTCCTTCACCGCGAGCAGCCCGGGCACGCCGTCGCGGACCAGGGCGGCCCGCGCCTCCCGGGCGCCCGGCACCGCCCCGGCGCCGTAGACGGAGAGCCCGCCGGCCGCCTCGACGTCCAGCAGACCGTTCACGCCTGCGCCCCGAGCTGGGTCTCCACTCCTCGCAGCAGCTCCACCCAGCTCGCCTCGAACTTGTCCACGCCCTCGCGCTCCAGCACTGCCACCACGTCGTCGTACTCGATGCCGAGGTCGGCCAGGTCGGCGAGCACCTGCCGGGCCTCGTCGTAGCGGCCGGTCACGGTGTCCCCGCGGGTCTCGCCGTGGTCGGCGTACGCCTCGATGGTCTGCTCCGGCATGGTGTTGACCACGCCCGGTGCGACCAGCTCCTCGACGTAGATGACGTCGCGGTAGTCCGGGTTCTTCGTCGACGTGGACGCCCACAGTGGACGCTGCGGGTGCGCCCCGGCGTCGGCCAGGGCCTGCCACCGGGCCGAGGAGAAGACCTTCTCGTAGCGCTCGTACGCCAGTCGGGCGTTGGCGACGGCCGCCTTGCCCTTCAGCGCCCGGGCCCGGTCCGAGCCGATCTTGTCCAGCCGGCTGTCGACCTCGGTGTCCATCCGCGACACGAAGAACGAGGCGACCGAGCACAGCCGGGACAGGTCATGCCCGTTCGCCCGGGCCTGCTCCAGGCCGGCCAGGAACGCGTCCATCACCTGCTCGTACCGCTCCAGCCCGAAGATGAGCGTCACGTTGACGCTGATGCCCTCGGCCAGCGTGGCGGTGATGGCGGGCAGCCCCGCCTCGGTCGCCGGGATCTTGATGAACAGGTTCGGCCGGTCCACCAGCCACCACAGCGCCTTGGCCTCGGCCACGGTCTGCTCGCAGTCGTGCGCCAGCCGCGGGTCGACCTCCAGCGACACCCGGCCGTCCACACCGGACGTCGCGTCGTACGCCGGGCGCATCACGTCGCACGCGGCCCGCACGTCGTACGTGGTGACCATGCGGCCGGCCTCCTCGACCGCGACCTCGCGCACCGTCAGCTCCCGCAGCTGCTCCTGGTAGCGCTGCGAGCCGCCCACCGCCTTGGCGAAGATGGTCGGGTTGCTGGTCACCCCGACCACGTGCCGCTCCCGGCGCAGCCGGTCCAGCCCGCCGGTCACCAGCAGGTCCCGGGAGATGTTGTCCAGCCAGACCGCGACCCCCGCGGCGGAGAGCTGGCTCAGCCTGTCGGTCATCGCACACGCACCCTTCAGTTTCCGGTCGTCGATCCCTTGACCTCACCCACGCGCGACAGCGCCGCCCGGGCGGCCGCGACCACCCGGTCCGGGGTGAACCCGAACTGCTCGAAGAGGACCTGGTACGGCGCGCTCGCCCCGTAGTGTTCCAAACTCACGCACTCCCCGGCGTCCCCGACCAGGTCCCGCCAGCTCATCGCGACGCCGGCCTCCACGCTCACCCGCGCCTTGACCCCGCGCGGCAGCACCGACTCCCGGTACGCCTCGTCCTGCGCCCGGAACCACTCCTGGCACGGCATGGACACCACGCGGGTGGGCACCCCGTCCGCCTCCAGCCGCTCCCGCGCGGTCAGGCACAGCTGCACCTCGGAGCCGGTGCCGATGAGCACCACCCGGGGCTGGCCGTTGCCGGCGTCGGCCAGCACGTACCCGCCACGGGCCACGCCCTCGGCGGGTGCCAGGTCGCCGCCGCGGTCGAGCACCGGCAGGTTCTGCCGGGTCAGGCACAGCGCGGTGGGCCGGTCGGTGTGCTCCAGCGCGCAGCGCCACGCCCAGGCGGTCTCGTTGGCGTCGGCCGGGCGCACCACGTCCAGGCCGGGGATGGCGCGCAGCGCGGAGAGGTGCTCGACCGGCTGGTGCGTCGGGCCGTCCTCGCCGAGCCCGACCGAGTCGTGCGTCCAGACGTAGACCACCGGCAGGCCCATCAGGGCGGCCAGCCGCACCGCCGGGCGCATGTAGTCGCTGAAGACCAGGAACGTGGCGAGGTAGGGCCGGGTCGCGCCGTGCAGCGCGATGCCGTTGCCGATCGCGCCCATGCCGTGCTCGCGCACGCCGAAGTGCAGGATGCGGCCGTACTCGTTGCCCTGGAAGGCCTTTGTGGAGAGCTCCGACGGGACGAACGACGGCTCGCCCTTCATCGCGGTGTTGTTGCTCTCCGCCAGGTCGGCCGAGCCGCCCCACAGCTCCGGCAGCACCGGTGCCAGCGCGTCGAGGATCTCACCGGACGCCTTGCGGGTGGCCACCCCCTTGGCGTCCGCGGGAAACTCCGGCAGCGCCGCGGTCCAGCCCTCCGGCAGGGTACGGGTGGACAGCCGGTGGAACAGGGCGGCCCGCTGCGGGTTGTCCCCGGCCCAGGAGTCGTACTCCTTCTGCCACTGCTCGTGCGCCTGCCGGCCGCGCTCCACCACGCGGCGGGCGTGGCCGAGCACCTCCGGGTCGACGGCGAAGCTCGCGCCCGGGTCGAAGCCCAGCACCTTCTTGGTCGCCGCCACCTCCTCCGCACCCATCGCCGAGCCGTGGATCTTGCCGGTGTTCTGCTTGTTCGGGGCCGGCCAGCCGATGATCGTGCGCAGCGCGACGAACGACGGCCGGTCGGTCTCGGCCCGGGCCGCGAGCAGGGCGGCGTGCAGCGCGTCGATGTCCTCGTGGTACTCGCCCTGGTCGGCGTGGCCGGTGCGCCAGTCCACCGTCTGCACGTGCCACCCGTACGCCTCATAGCGGGCGGCGACGTCCTCGGACTTGGCGATGCGGGTGTCGTCCTCGATGGATATCTCGTTGTCGTCGTAGAGCAGCACGAGGTTGCCCAGCCGCTGGTGCCCGGCGAGCGCGCTCACCTCGTGGCTGACCCCCTCCTCGATGTCGCCGTCCGAGCAGAAGACATAGATGTGGTGGTCGAACGGGGAGGAGCCGGGCGGCGCGTCGGGGTCGAACAGCCCGCGCTCGCGCCGGGCCGCCATGGCCATGCCCACCGCGTTGCCCAGGCCCTGCCCGAGCGGGCCGGTGGTGGTCTCCACGCCCACCGTGTGCCCGTGCTCCGGGTGCCCGGGCGTCAGCGAGCCCCACTGCCGCAGCGCGGCCAGGTCGTCCAGCTCCAGCCCGTACCCGGAAAGGTAGAGCTGGATGTAGAGGGTGAGGCTGGAGTGTCCACAGGAGAGGACGAAGCGGTCGCGCCCGGGCCAGCCCGGGTCCGTGGGGTCGTGCCGCAGCACCCGCTGGAACAGCAGGTACGCCGCCGGGGCCAGGCTCATCGCGGTGCCCGGATGGCCGTTGCCGGCCTTCTCCACGGCGTCCATGGCGAGGACCCGGACCGTGTCGACCGCGCGGCGGTCAAGGTCGGACCAGTCGAGACGGGTTTCGGTCACGGCAGCGCCTCCTTAGCCGTGCCCTCGCGGCCCTCGCTCCGCTCGGTGCACACGGTCACGGCTGCACCCTACCCACGCAGGAGCCCGGCTACGCGCGAGCGGCTGCGGTTCCGCGCAGGGCGGAGCTCACCGCCCGCCGCGGGCCCGGAGGCCGGCGCGGACCTGCCCGTAAGCTGTCGTAGTCTCTGTATGCCCACGGGCACTGGCCCCAGGCGCCACGGCCGACGAAGAGGTGGCAACCGCGTGACTGTCCCGGTCCCTTCATGAGCACGGTCACCGACCGCCCGGTGACCGTCCGGGACCCGTACGCCACCCAGCCGCCGGCACCTGCCCTGGCCCGCGCCGGCCAGATCGTGCGGGCGTACCTCGGCCTGACCAAGCCCCGCATCGTCGAGCTGCTGCTGGTCACCACCGTGCCCACGATGCTGCTGGCGCACGGCGGCCTGCCGCCGGCGTGGCTGGTCCTGGTCGTGGTGGCCGGGGGCTCGCTCGCCGCGGGAGCGGCCAACGCGCTCAACTGCTACCTCGACCGCGACATCGACCAGCTCATGCGGCGTACGTCCGGCCGGCCGCTGCCCAGCCACGTGGTCCGCGCCCCGGCCGCGCTCGCCTTCGGCCTGAGCCTCGCGGTCATCTCGGTCGCGCTGATGGCGGCCTTCACCAACCCGCTCGCGGCCGGGCTCACGCTCGCCGCCATCGTCTACTACGACGTCGTCTACACGCTGTGGCTCAAGCGCACCACCCCGCTGAACACGGTCTGGGGCGGCGCCTGCGGGGCGGCTCCGGTGCTAATCGGGTGGGCCGCGGTCACCGGGTCGCTGTCCGTCTCGGCATGGGTGCTCTTCGCGGTGGTGTTCCTGTGGCAGCCACCGCACTTCTACGCGCTGGCGATCAGGTTCCGGGACGACTACGCCCGGGCCGGCATCCCGATGCTGCCGGTCGTCGCCACGCCCCGGCGGGTCTCGGTCGAGTCGGTGGTCTTCGCCTGGCTCACCGTGGCCGCCTCCCTCGCCCTGTGGCCGCTGGGCATGACCCCGGTGTACGGCCTCACCGCACTCGTCACCGGCCTGATGCTGGTCATGGAGGCGCACCGGCTGGACGGCCGGGTCCGCCGGGGCGAGCCGGCCCGCCCGATGCGCCTGTTCCACTGGTCGACCAGCTACCTGACCATCCTGTTCGCCGCGGTCGCGGTCGACGCCCTGCTCTAGCGGGCCGCCGGTCCCGGGACGGCGGTGAGGGCACGCTTGTGTACTCTCAACCGTTGTGGCCCTGACGCGCCAGGTCTGCCCTACAACGCCGTATCTGGATGCGATGTAAGAAGCCCGCCCCGTATGCCCCGGCTGGCCCGCCGCCAAACCGACAGATATCGTCACGAGTCACAGCCGCCCCACCATTCCCGCAGGGTAACTCGGATCACACATTCCTCTGAGTAGTCGCCGGGCACGCCCGCTATCTGCATACGCTGCCCCGCATGGCAGATGGTTCCGATACGACGCTCACTGATGAGCGGGCCGCCCCTGCACCAGCCACGCCCAATGGCCTCGTGGCCGGACTGAGGTCCTTCGCGGCCGGGCACGGCGGCGCGCGGGCGGTGATCGAGTACGTCGGCCGGCGGGGTGCACGCATTGTGCTCGTCGGAGGGGATGGCGCAGGGGGCGACGAGTTCGCCCCAGGCACGGACGTGGCGCGGACGGCCTGTGAGAAGGCGGGCGTCACGGTCGAGAACACGTGGGAACGGGAGCTGATCGACCTCATGCGGCCGAGCAACGACCTTTGGCGGTCGATGGCCCGCCGGACGCTCACCCGCTGAGGAATCCACCCGCGCACAATCCCCTTTGACCAGTCGCAACCGTGCGGAGGCGACCCGGGACGAGTCCCGGGTCGCTCTCGTCACCTGCGCCGACCTGCCCACCGGAGACCCCGACGACCAGCTGCTGAGCGAGCCGCTACGCCGCCGCGGCGCGACCGCCGAACCAGTGGCCTGGGACGACCCACGCGTCGACTGGTCCGCCTTTGACCTGGCCGTGCTGCGTTCGACCTGGGACTACCCGGACCGGCGCACCGAGTTCCTCGGCTGGGCAGCCGCAGTGCCCCGCCTGGCCAACCCCGCCGACGTGGTGACCTGGAACACCGACAAGCACTACCTGGCCGACCTCGCCGCCGCTGGCGTCCCGGTGGTGCCGACCACCTGGCTGGCCCCCGGCGACCCGGTCGCCCTGCCCGGTACGGGCGAGCACGTGCTCAAGCCGGCCATCGGCGTGGGCAGCAAGGGGTCCGGCCGCTACGACCTGGCCGACCCAGCGCATCGGCGGCTCGCCGCCAGCCACCTCGCCCTGCTGCACGCGGCAGGGCAGCACGTGCTGCTCCAGCCGTTCCTCCCCGCGGTCTGCACGGTAGGGGAGACCGCGCTCGTCTTCCTCGGCGGCGCCTACAGCCACGCGATCCGCAAGGCCGGTCTGCTGACCGGGCCGTACGCGCCGGTCGAGGGCCTGTACCTGGCGGAGACCGTGGTGCCGCGCACCTCATCGCCGGCCGAGCGCGCCGTCGCCCGGCAGGCGCTGGCCGCGGTGCCCGGCGGCGCCGGCCGGCTGCTCTACGCCCGGGTGGACCTGCTGCCCGGCCCGCGCGGCGAGCCGCTCGTGGTGGAGCTGGAGCTCACCGAGCCGTCCCTCTTCCTCGGCTACGCCCCCGCCGCCGCGGACCGCCTCGCGGCGGCGATCCTCAGGAGCGCCGGCCGGCCCGGGCCAGCCCGCTGACCGGCTGTGGTGCCCGGCTGTCGCCGCTGGTAGGCGGGTTGTCGCCGGTGGGCGCGGCACCACCGGTAGCTTGGCCAGCCGGAACCCGGGTATGGGTGCGCGCCGCCACCGCCAGCGTGGCCAGCCACACGGCGCACGCCCCGGCCATGTGCGCCGCCACCACCAGCGCCGGCAGCCCGGTGGCGTACTGCACGAAGCCGACCGCGCCCTGAGCCAGCTCGACGCCGACGAGCACGGCGCTGGCCCGCACCGCAGGCGCCGGGGCGCCGACCGCGCGCAGCGCGAACCACAGCGCGATGGACACCCCGAGCAGCAGGAACACCGCGTCAGCGTGCAGCTGCGAGACGGTCTGCGGGTCCAGCCCGGTCCGGGGGGCCGCGGCGTCGCCCGCGTGCGGGCCGCTGCCGGTGACGACCGTGCCCAGTACGAGCACGCCCGCGCTCACCGCCACCACCACGCCGACCAGCTGGCGCACCGGCCGGCCCACCACGGCGCGGACCGGGCCGTCGGGCTCACCGGCCCGCCGCCACAGCGCGTACGCCGCCGCGACCACCGCCATCGAGAGCAGGAAGTGCGCCGCCACCACCCACGGGTTGAGCCCGGTCAGCACGGTCACCCCGCCGAGGGCGGCCTGCGCCGGGATGCCGGCGAACACCAGCAGGGACAGCCCGACCAGGGGCCGCCGGCGGGGGCGGGCCAGCAGGGCGGCCACGACGCACGCCACGGCCAGCAGGCCGACCACGCCGGTGAGCAGCCGGTTGCCGAACTCGATCAGCCCGTGCCCGCCCATCTCCGGCGTCACCACGTACGACTCGTCGGTGCACCGCGGCCAGGTGGGGCAGCCCAGCCCGGACCCGGTGAGCCGGACCGCACCGCCGGTCACTACGATCCCGACGTTGGCCAGCAGCGAGGCCAGGGCTAGTCGGCGCAGCACGGCGCCATGGTACGCGCCGGCTCCCGTGCCCTGACCAGCGCCGGGCCGGCCACCGGCGGGGCGGTTTGCAGCTGGCGCTCGAAATACGTCACACTGGCGTAGTGAAAAACGCGGCGGCAGCGGAGCGCGTGGCCGGGACCCCGACCACCGCCGATGGCCGTACCCGTGACCGGGTGGCCAAGCTGCTCCTGGCCCGCGGCTCCGCCACAGCGGCCGAGCTGGGCAAGGCCCTGGGCCTCAGCCCTGCCGCGATCCGCCGGCACCTCGACGCGATGCTCGCGGACGGCCTCGTGGTCGACCGGGACCGCCCGCCGCGCGCCCCCCGCGGCCGCGGGCGCCCGGCCCGGGTCTTCGCGCTCACCGACGCGGCCCGGGAGGCGTTCCCGCACCACTACGACGGCCTGGCCACCGCCGCGCTGCGCTGGATCGGCGAGCACGGCGGGCGGCAGGCGGTGGCCGCGTTCGCCGCCGCGCAGGTCGCGGCGCTGGAGGAGCGCTGCCGCCTGGCCATGGAGGGCGCCGGCGACGACCCGCTGGCCCGCGCCCGGGCACTCGCCGAGGCGCTCACCGCCGAGGGCTACGCCGCCAACGCGTCG
>DASSUC010000472.1:0-2618 GCA_035707405.1 Micromonosporaceae bacterium
AGCCGGCCGCTGGACAGCTCGTACACCTACCCCAACACCGCGTCCAACGTGCACGCGTACATCATCGACACCGGGATCCGGTTCACCCACACCGACTTCGGCGGGCGTGCGACCAGCGGGTTCGACGCCATCGACGGCGGCTCGGCCGATGACTGCCACGGGCACGGCACGCACGTGGCCGGCACCACCGGCGGCGGCGCGTACGGCGTGGCCAAGGGCGTCCAGCTGGTCGCGGTACGGGTGCTCAGCTGCTCCGGCAGTGGCACCACCGCCCAGGTCATCGCTGGCGTGGACTGGGTGACCGCGAACGCGGTCAAGCCGGCAGTGGCGAACATGAGCCTCGGCGGCGGCGTGCAGACCGCGCTGGACGCGGCGGTGGCCAACTCGATCGCCTCCGGCGTGACCTACGCCATCGCGGCGGGCAACAGCAACGCCGACGCGTGCAACTTCTCGCCGGCCCGGGTGGGCACCGCGATCACCCTCGGGGCGACCGACATCAACGACAACCGGGCCTCGTTCTCCAACTGGGGCACGTGCCTGGACCTGTTCGCCCCCGGGGTGAGCATCCCGTCGGCGTGGTGGACGTCGGACACCGCCACCGCGTCGCTGTCGGGCACATCGATGGCCTCGCCGCACGCGGCGGGAGCCGCGGCCCTGGTCGCCTCGGCCAACCCGACCTGGAGCCCGCAGCAGGTCCGGGACCAGATCGTGGCCGACGCCACCACGGGCGTCGTGGGCAACCCGGGCGCCGGCTCGCCGAACCGGCTGTTGTTCGTGGGCAGCGCCCCTGTCGGCCGCACGGTGTCCCTGCGCGCGGTCGCCAACGGTAACTACGTCGCGGCGGAGAGCGCCGGCGCGGAGCCACTCATCGCCAACCGCACCGCGGTCGGTCAATGGGAGACCTTCGACATGATCGATCTGGGTGGTGGCAATATCGCTCTGCGTGCTCACGCCAACGGCATGTACGTCTGTGCCGAAAATGCTGGAGCCGCACCGCTGATCGCCAACCGTACGGCGATCGGCTCATGGGAGACCTTCCAGCTGATCGACAACGGCGATGGCACGGTGAGCTTCCGCGCCATGGCCAACAACATGCTCGTCGCGGCCGAGAACGCCGGCGCGGAACCGCTGATCGCCAACCGTACCGCGATCGGCCCGTGGGAGCAGTTCTACCTCGGTGACGTGTAAAGACCGGCAGGCCTGAGCTTGGGCTGTCGTTGGCGTGTTGCCGCTGGCTCCAGGCGGGACTCCTGATAGGTGGATCGATGCTGAGTCGTCGTTCTGCCAGGAGTCCCGCCGCTGCCATGCCGTAACGGATAGGCGACGTTAACGGATAGGCGACGTTACATGTAGCGCTAGCCAGCCGGCCGAAGGTCGACCACGAGCTCGGAGGTGAGCGTACGGTGCACCGGGCAGCGCCGGGCCACTTCGAGCAGCTGCGCCCGCTGGTTCGGGGTGAGGTCCCCGGTGAGCTGGATGGCCAGGGAGATCCGGTCGAGCCGGCCCTCCTTGGTCATGCAGTCGGCACAGTCCTGCGCGTGGATGCGGTCGTGGTCCAGCGTGACTGTCACGCCCTGCAGCGGCCACCCGCGCCGGCCGGCGTAGAGCCGCACGGTCATCGCGGTGCACGCCCCGAGCGCCGCCAGCAGCAGGTCGTACGGGGCCGGGCCGGTGTCACCGCCGCCCGCGTCGACCGGCTCGTCGGCGGCGAACCGGTGCCCGCTCGCGTCGATCTCGGTCGGGAACGGCCCGTCGCCGGCTCCGCGCACCACCACGGTCATCGCCAACCTCCTCCTCGCCGCTGCCCGGTCAGTCGCCCGGCAGCCGGTCGACCGCGTGGCAGCCGCCACCGGCCGGCCCCCAGCATGCCGGATCGACCGGCCAGCGGCGCGCATCAAACACCCGGCTCGCGTGGTGACGTGGCGCCGCCGGTACGCCGCTACGCTGGGGGCCGAGACCCGGGGCCAGGAAGCGGTGAGTCTGATGGGCGAGGATGTCCAGCAGCGGCACTTCACCAGGGAGGACCGGACGCGGTACCGCGAGAAGGTCCGCCGGTGCCTCGACGTGTTCGCGACCATGCTGCGTGAGTCACGGTTCGACTTCGAGCGGCCGATGACCGGCCTGGAGATCGAGCTGAACCTGGTCGACGACCGGGCCGACCCCGCGATGCGCAACGCCGAGGTGCTCGCGGCGATCGCCGACCCGGCGTTCGTGACCGAGCTGGGACAGTTCAACATCGAGGTCAACGTGGCGCCGCGCCAGCTGGCCGGGCACGGCGCGACCGAGTTCGAGGAGCAGGTGCGGGCCAGCCTCAACGCGGCGGAGGAGAAGGCGTGCACGGTCGGCGCCCACATGGTGATGATCGGCATCCTGCCGACGCTGCGCAGCGAGCACATGACGCTGGAGGCGCTGTCGGCCAACCCGCGCTACGCGCTGATCAACGAACAGATCTTCGCCGCCCGCGGTGAGGACCTGCAGATCACCATCGACGGCGTGGAGCGGCTGGACACCACGGCCGACACGATCGCGCCGGAGGCCGCCTGCACCAGCGTGCAGTTCCACCTCCAGGTCAGCCCGGACGAGTTCGCCCACTACTGGAACGCGGCGCAGTCCATCGC
>DASSUC010000473.1:0-21829 GCA_035707405.1 Micromonosporaceae bacterium
ACGCCCGCAACCCCGAGCGGTTCAGCCGGCGTCCCGAACCACCCAAGCTGCCGACCGTCGCGTGGATCAACCCACCCAGCGAGCCGGCCCCACTACAGAACAACTGACAACTCGGTGTCCAAAAAATCTTGACAGATTCCGCCCTCGGCGATGTCGTCTTCGTCGCGTCCTGTCAGCAGCTGCTCCACCACGGCCAGGACCGTGGTGGGGTCGATGTCGGGCAGGTCGACCACGTCGAACGCTGACCGGTCCGGGCGGTGGTCGAGCGCGGTGGCTGCCTTCTGGTCGGAGGGTGCGCAGAAGTACTCGTACAGCAGTCCCATGTGAACGCCTTTCATGCGGCCGGTTGCGCGTCTGCGACGTTGGTGGTCATGCATAGCCGGAACGACGGTGGCGCCAGTCCTGACGATATTGGCGTTTGCAGGTGAACCCAGGTGCATGCGACACCGCCGCTGTGTTCGGGCAGTTGGCCACTGGTCAGTTACGGGAGCCACCTGAAGAACAAGGCTCACGCCAGATGACGTGAGCCTTCGGTGTAGCCCCGACCGGATTCGAACCGGCGCTACCGCCTTGAGAGGGCGGCGTCCTAGGCCACTAGACGACGGGGCCTTACTCTTCCCTCGCTGCGAGAGCCGAGGTGGCTGGGGTACCAGGACTCGAACCTAGACTAACGGAGCCAGAATCCGTTGGGCTGCCAATTACCCCATACCCCATCGGTGCTCGCGGCACCGACGGTGAACTCTACCCGACCCGCAACGGAGCGCCAAGTCGGCTGGTCACCGCGGCGGAGCCGGTCACTCCAGCGGCACGACCGGGTTGGTCAGCTCCCCGATGCCCTCGACCCGGACGGTGACCAGGTCACCGGCGAGCAGCGGGCCGACCCCGGCCGGCGTCCCGGTCAGCACCACGTCCCCCGGCAACAAGGTCATCACGTGCGAGACGTACGACACAACCGTTGCGACGTCGAAGACCATGTCCCGGGTACGGCCGAGCTGGCGTACCTCCATGGTCTCCTCGGAGCGACCCACCTCGCAGCGGATCTCCACGTCGGCGGCCAGGTCGGTGACGATCCACGGCCCGAGCGGGCAGAACGAGTCGAACCCCTTCGACCTGGTCCACTGCCCGTCCCGGTGCTGGAGGTCGCGCGCTGTCACGTCGTTGCCGCACGTATAGCCGAAGATCGCGCGCTGGGCGCCCGCCCGGTCCACCCGGCGGGCGCCCGGCGCCCCGATCACCACGGCCAGCTCAGCCTCGTGCTCGACCTGCCTGGACTGCGCAGGCAGCCGGATCGCGTCCCGCGGCCCGATCACCGAGGTCGACGGCTTGAGGAACAGCAGCGGCTCCTCCGGCACCTCGGCGTCGTGCTCGGCCGCGTGGTCGACGTAGTTGCGGCCGACGCAGACGACCTTGCTGGGCAGGATCGGCGACAGCAGCAGCACGTCGGCGACCGCCCAGCGCTGGCCGGTGAACCGCAGCTCCCCGAACGGATGCCCGTCGATCTGCGCGACCGTCAGCGCCTCCGGACCCGCGCCCGGCTCTCCCTCGACCGTGCCGAAGGACATGCCGGTGCCGTGCACGAACCGAGCGATACGCACCTGGGCAGCCTAGATGGACCTCCCTGGCCGGCAGTCGTAGAGGGTGTACAGGCTCCCGCTGTATCCGGGGACCGGCACGCAGCTGAGGCGTACCCAGGCGGCGTAGCCGGGGTAGTCGGTGGTGACCATCCCCTTGGCGCCCGGCCCGTCGACCAGCGCGTAGCGCAGGTCGCCGCGCTCCACCAGGTCGGCGAAGTCCGACGGGGTGACGTTGGGCACCTGCGCGGTGAACCCGCCGACCGGCAGGACCGTCCGGCCGGCCAGGACGAACGGGTTCGACTGGGGTGCCCACGGGATGGCGATGTCGTACTTCTCCGGGGTCGGGTGGGTGTCGAGGAAGTGCTGGAGCCAGGCCACCTCGTCGTCCGGCAGCACCCGCGGCATGCGCCCGCTGAGCACGGTCGCGACCTCACGGGAGGTCGGGCCGGCCGCCGGCCGGTGCGCGTCGACCAGGCTGAGGTTGTCGGTGACCGACACGGCCCAGGCCGCCGGGGCGAGCAGCACCGTGACCACCGCCAGCGCCGCGCCGAGCGCGGCGGTACGGGCGGCGCCGGCGCGGCGCCATCCGGACGCTCCGTCGCGGCGCGCCAGCCCCGCCGCGACCAGGACCAGCGTGGCGGCGGCTCCGGTGGCCAGCACCGCGGGTGCGAGCCACGGGTAGAAGCCGGAGAAGTGCCCGGACAGGTACGCCGCCCAGGCGACGGAGGCGGCCACGGTGAAAGGCAGCAGCCACTGCCGCCAGCCGCCCTGACGGTAGGCCGTCCACAGCGCCACCGCGCCCGCGCCGGCCAGCGCGGCGATCGCCGGGGCGACGCAGAGCAGGTAGAAGGTGTGCGGCTTGACGCTGGCCACGAACGCCGCGGTCTGGGTGAGCAGCCACAGCACCCACATCGCGTAGCCGGCCCACACCACCCGGGTCCGGCCGGCGGTCTCCGCGCCCTGCCCGCCCCGCCGCGCCGCGACCAGCGCGGCGACCAGGCCCAGCAGGACCACCGGATAGAGCCAGCCGACCTGGGGAGCGACGCTGTCGCCGAACATGTAGAGCCACGGAGAGTGGCTCTTGCCCAGCGGGCCGCCCACGCCCAGCTCCTCCGCGCCGGCGTTTGGCAGGCCGTACCGGTTCAAGGCGTTGTAGCCGAACACCATGGACAGTGGGGAGTTGTCCATCGAGCCGTCGATGTAGGGGCGGCGGGAGGCGGGGATCGCCAGCATCACCACGACCCACACCGAGGACAGCACGAGCGTGACGGCGCCCGCGGCCGCCAGGTGGGCGATCCGCCGCCACACCGGCACCGCGGCGAAGGCGAGGTACGCCAGCGCGAAGGGCACCCACGCCGCCCAGGCGTGCACCATCTTCGTCTGGAACGCCAGCCCCACCCAGACCCCGCAGAGCAGCAGCCACCGCAGCCGGCCGGTGGCGACCGCGCGCTGCCACGCGTCCGCGGCCAGGACCGTCAGCATGACCAGCATGACGTCGGGAATCTGGGTACGGGCCAAGGCGGCGACGATCGGCGTGCCGGCGTAGACGGCCGCGGCGATGAGGCCGGCGGCCGGCCCGTTCCAGCGGCGCACCACGCGGTAGAGCACCAGGATCGTCACTGCTCCGGCGAGCAGCTGCGGCAGCAGGACCGACCACGAGCTGAAGCCGAACGCCCGGGCGGAGAGCGCCTGGACCCAGAAGACGCCGGGCACCTTGTCCATGGTGAGCGTCGCGGCCGGGTCCACCGTGCCGTACAGGAACGCGGTCCAGTCGCTGGACATGCTCTTGACGGCGGTCTCGTAGTAGAGGTGCAGCTGCATCCGGTGCACGTCCCAGGCGTGTACCACCAGCGCGAGGGCCGTGACCAGCAGCAGCGCCGGCCGGGCCCAACGCGGTTGGTCGGCCGGGGAGCTCCACGGCATGCGCCAGCCGCCGCCGGACCGGTCCGGCGGAGCGACGTCCTCGGTCGCGGCGTCGGCCTGCACAGCCTGCGCCACGACGGGCTCAGCCAGAACCGGCCCAGCCTCGGCTTGGACAGGCCCAGCTTGGACAGGCTCGGCCGCAACCGTCCCGGCCTCCGCCGCAACAGGCTCAGCCTCGACCGTTCCAGCTTCAGGCTCGACAGGATCAGCCTTGACGGTCTCAGTCTCGGCAGCGACAGGATCAGCCTCGGTCTGGGCGTCTACAGGGGGAGACGCGACAGTCTCTTGGCGCACAGGGTCACCTCAGGATGAGAGGAATCTATGGGGTCACCCGTCCGGAGTGGGCGGGAAGTAGACCAGCCTGCGAGCCTAGCCAGCCGACGACGGCGACAGGTGTGTGTACTGTGGACTCTGCCCGTTAGGATGATAGGTTGTCACTTTGCCGCGTAACGGTTGGCTGGCGGTTCTATCCATTGTGGGCTGCCGGCAGGCGCTGCGTGGACAGTGCTGGCCAGGCCTGCACCGCGCAGAACGGCGCGCACTGGTGGGCGCCGCCCACCCCGCGGGTGGCGACGTGGACGCAGCACTGCGCCAGCCGTTCCTCGACCATCGTGGCGATGTCCATGAAGGGCTTGACCGTGATGCGCTTGACCCGTTCGCCGAGCAGCCGGCGCAGCCGCCCCGCGCCGCCGGGCAGGGCCGGGGAGGCGAGCGCCAGCAGGGTCGAGATGCCGAGGTCACAGCTCTCGCAGACGGCCCGCCACAGCTCACCCACCCGCGGGTGGGACAGCGACGACTGCTCGGAGAGCAGCCCGAGCAGTGACTCCTTCACGGCGACCCGCAGCCGGGCCGGCAGGTCGGTGTCGGCGATACGGTTGGCCAGCATGTCCGGCGCCAGGTCCAGCCAGGACAGCAGCCGCTGGGCGCCGACCAGGGCGGTCAGCGAGCGCCACTGCCCCGCGTCGTCGCGCAGCAGGTAGCCGACCGAGCAGCAGTGCGGGTGCGAGCACGGCAGGGCGGTCAGGTCGCGCCAGGTGACCAGGCCCCCGGTCTGCGGCTCCAGCCGCGCCAGGACCCCGGTGTGGGTCAGCCGCTCCATCCAGTCGATCGGCCCCGACCGGCCCGAGCCGAACTGCGGCTGCACCGACACCCCGCCCACGTACGGCGTGTCGAGCGCCCGCTTCACCACCGCGCCGATGTCGCCGTCGTTGACGCCGAGCGCGGCGGTCATGGTGAGCGTGGTGAAGATGCCCCGCCCGGAGAGCCGGTCCACCGCTGACTCCTTGAGCCGGGTCAGGTCGGCGCCGCGGTGGTGCCGGCTGGCGTCCGCCGAGGGGCCGTCGTACTGGAGGTAGACCTCGACCCGCTCCCGGTGGCCGGCGAGCAGGTCCAGCAGGGCGTCGTCGCGGGCCAGCCGTACGCCGTTGGTGTTGACCAGGATCCGCACCACCGGCCGGGCCGCCAGCTCGGTCAGCAGCTCCCCCAGGTACGGGTAGAGCGTCGGCTCTCCACCGGAGAGCATCAGCACGTCTATGCGCCCGTTCTCCCTGGCCAGCCGGGTGTCCACACTCGACAGTAGGGTGGCCAGCGGGGTGAGGCCGGTCAGTGCGGGAGACGAGTCGGCGAAGCAGGTGGGGCAGCGCAGGTTGCAGTGGTCGGTCAGGTCGGCGAGCAGGATGCAGGTGTGCTGGGTCTGCATCTCTGGCAGCCCGTGCAGGTAGGCCGCTGGCACCGGGGCGAAGTTGCCGGGCCGGTCCGGCAGGTGCGCCTTTGTCGGCGCGGTCCACTGCTCCAGGTAGCGCAGGATCTCGTACGACTCGTCGTAGAGCGTGCGGACGAGCCCGTGGCTCGGGCAGCCGCGCTCCAGCCACACCCGTTCCCGGCCGGCGCCGTCGGGCCGGACGGCGAGCCAGCCGGAGAGCCGGGCCACCTCCGGCAGCGCGCGGTCCGGCTGCTCGGCGTGGCAGTGCGGGCAGAACGCGTTGACGTAGCGGTGGATCCGGTCGCCGCGCAGCGGCATCCCGGCACCGGCCGCCGTCACACCGCACCGCCGGTCAGTCGCATGGCCCATACGCAGGCCCCGAAGCCGACCATGGGGGTGACCATGAGCCCCGCCGCCCACCCGATGATCACGCCGATGCCCAGCCCCCGGTCGCCGCGGGTCACCAGCAGCAGGCTGGCGACCAGGCAGGCCACGAAGAGCAGCGCCTGGCTGCCGAACGCGACCGCCATGGTGGTGCCGACCGCGTCGTCGTCCTCGTAGCCGAGCACCGCACCGACGGCCACGGCGATCACCACGGTGAGCAGGTGGCCGGCGATGGCCGCGCCGGCGCCGAGCGCGATGCGGGAGCCGCGGATCGGGGGCGAGCCGGACGGCGGGGCGGCCGGTGGCGTCATGGGCGGACCTCCTGGCCTTCTGGGCGGAGCACCTGCGCGTAGGTCCCGCGCCGCCACTGGCGTACCAGGTGCCAGGCCAGCAGCGGAAGGCAGGCGAGCAGGAACAGCTGGGGCCGGGTCAGGCCCAGCGCCACCACCTCGTTGCCGCGGACGAGCTCGACCGCGAACCGGAAGGTGGCGTACCCGGCGAGGTAGAGCTTGAACAGCTCGCCGGGCGCGTCCAGCCGGTCGCGCAGCAGCCGCAGCGCCAGGAACGCGGCCAGGTGGAACAGGATCTCGTACGCGAACGAGGGGTGCAGCGGCACGCCCGGCACCGCGCCCGGGATGGCGGCCGCCTCCCGTGGGGTGAGCGTGACCGCCCACGGCAGGGTGGTCGGCGTACCGGGCAGCTCGGAGAGCAGGCAGCCCACGCGGCCCACGGCCATGCCCAGCGCCACCGCGGGCGCGAACAGGTCGCCGGTGTGCTCCCGGTAGCCGATGAGCCGCTTGGCCACCAGCGCACCCAGGTAGGCGCCGACGAGGCCGGAGAGGATGCTCCGGTTGCCGTAGAGCCACTGCTCGGCGAGGGAGGCGTTGTCGCGCGGGTCCAGCTGCTGCGCCCAGGTGCCCAGCTTGGCCAGGACGGCCCCGCCGGCCAACGCACCGGCGACCACGGCCCACAGCCGCTCGTCGGCCGCCCGGCCGCGCCCGCGCCAGTGCCGCACCTCGCGGTGGAACACCCAGCCGGCCACGGCGATGCCGAGCGCCACGCACACGTCGTGCGTGCGGATCGGCACTCCGCCCACGGTGGCCAGCACCGGCAGCACGCGCGCAGCGTACCGTGCGCATCAGCCACGGGGGCCCGGCCGCCCCGCGCCGCAGCATGCGGTCATCCGTCCACATTCCGGGAACTCGGTCCAAAATGCGAGTGTTTTGGTTTCCGCCGCAGGTCAGCGGGTACGGCATTGTTTAGCACCGCAGTCGATCCATTAGGAGGTATCGCGGTGGACAGGTTCGAACCGTGGAGCTACCGAGAGACGACCGGTTATACCACCGGTACGGACCTCGTCGGATACGACGTCGAGGCCACTGACGGTGGGATCGGGTCGATCGACGAGGCGACGTACGACGTCGGCGGCAGCTACCTGGTCGTCGACACCGGGCCGTGGATCTTTGGCAAGAAGGTCATGCTGCCCGCAGGGACCGTCTCCCGAGTGGACTCCGCTGACCGCAAGGTGTACGTCGACCGGACAAAGGAGGAGATCAAGCACTCTCCTGAGTTCGACGCCGACATGTACCGCACGCCGGACTACCGCGACAAGGTGGGTGGCTACTACGACGACACCTACCGCAACCGCTCCGGCGGTGCCTACCCGCCGATCGCGTAACAGCGCGGCAGGTCAGGCATGATCCTCAGCCGGCGGGGCCTCGGCCCCGCCGGCTGCTGCGTACCCGGGTGTCATGGCGGCGCGGCAGGTGGCCAGAGATAGCGGCTAGCCTCGATGAGTGCGCCGCCACCTCTCCTTCTCTGCCGTCTTCAACTTCCGCGACCTGGGTGGCTACCCGGGCCTGGCCGGGCGCCAGGTGGCCTGGCAGCGGTTCTACCGGTCCGACTCGCTGCACCGGCTGACCCCGGCCGATATCGAGACGTTCGCGGCGCTGGGCATCCGCACAGTGCTCGACCTGCGCCGGCCCGCCGAGGTGGCCCGGGAGGGGCGGGTGCCGGACCAGCCCGGGCTGCGCTACCACAACGTGGCACCGGAGCACCCGCCGTGGCGGCCGGAGTCGTACGACCCGGCCGCCGGCGTCACCCGCTACCTCGCCGACCGCTATGCGGAGCTGGCCGAGCAGGGTGCCACCGCGTTCGCCGCCGCGGTGGCGGTGGTCGCCGACGCCGACACCGCGCCGCTGGTCGTGCACTGCCTCGCCGGCAAGGACCGGACCGGCGTCCTGGCGGCGTTCATCCTCGACCTGCTCGGCGTCGCCGACGACGACATCGCCGCAGACTACGCGCTGACCAGCATCGGGGCCGCGAAGTTCACCGAGTGGCTGCGCCGCAACGACCCGTCCCCGGCGAGGCTGGCGCCGCCGCCCGAGTACTACGTCAGGACGCCGCCGGAGGCGATGTTGACCTTCCTGGCCGAGCTCCGCGACCGGTACGGCTCAGTCCAGCGCTACCTCACCGGTGCCGGGCTCGCACCCGACAAGGTGGAAGCGCTTCGTGAACACCTGCTCACATAGCGATGCGAGTGGGGCTCGATCCGGCTTTTAGCGCCGCATCTGACGCTGTTCGTGTCCCGGCGGGCTGACCCGACAGCCCGCCGGGTTCGTGCGTGGGGGCCGCCGTGGCTCAGCGCACCCGGTGCACCCAGCCGTGGTCGTCGGCGACCCGGCCACGCTGGATGTCCAGCAGCTGCTGCCGGAGCCGGGCGGTGAGCTGGCCCGTACCGCCGTCGCCGATGGTGAACTCGCCGTCGCTGGAGCGCACCTGCCCGATCGGCGTGATGACCGCCGCCGTCCCGCAGGCGAAGACCTCGCGCAGGGCGCCGCTGTGCGCGTCGTCGCGCCACTCGTCGTACGACACCGGGCGCTCCACCACCCGGTGACCCATCTGGCCGGCGAGCGTGATGACGGACTCGCGGGTGATGCCGGCCAGGATCGCGTCGCTCAACGGCGGCGTGACGAGCGTGCCATCGGCGTACCCGAAGAAGATGTTCATCCCGCCCAGCTCGTCCACGAAGCGGCGCTCCACCGCGTCGAGGAAGACGACCTGCTCGCACCCGTTCTCGATGGCCTGGGCCTGGGGCAGCAGCGAGGCGGCGTAGTTGCCGCCGCACTTGGCCCCGCCGGTGCCGCCGGGCGCGGCGCGGGTGTAGTCCCGGGAGACCCACACCGTCACCGGGCGCACCCCACTGGCGAAGTAGGAGCCCACCGGCGAGGCGATGACCAGGTAGAGGTACTCGACGGCCGGGCGCACGCCCAGGAAGACCTCGGTGGCGAACATGAACGGGCGTAGGTAGAGGCTGGCCTCGTCCGCGTCGGGGATCCAGGCCTCCTCGACGCGCACCAGCTCGCACAGCGAGTCGAGGAACACGCGCTCGGGCAGGGCCGGCATGGCCAGCCGGGCGGCGGAGCGGGCGAAGCGGCGGGCGTTGGCGTCCGGGCGGAACATCGTGATCCCGCCGTCGGCCGCCCGGTACGCCTTGAGCCCCTCGAAGATCTCCTGGGCGTAGTGCAGCACGGCCGACGCCGGGTCGACCGGGATAGGGCCGCGCGCCTCCACCCGGGCGTCGTACCACCCCTTCCCCTCGGCGTACCGGATCGTCGCCATGTGGTCGGTGAAGACCCGGCCGAAGCCGGGATCGGTCATCAGCGCCGCACGCTCCGCGGCGGTCGCCGGCTGCGGGTTCGGGCGAATCTCGAAGTCGAGGCTCTCACCGCCGCTCATCACGCCTACCTTCGTGTCACATCGTGGGATGGTTCCTGCAACTTACCCCGCGCATCGTCGATCTTGCAGGTGACGGTTCTCCAGTCGCAGATAACCATGCGGCGACCGAGGATCGCTGGAACCTGCGAGCCTGGAACTGCCAGGGTCGCGGTGTCGGCACGTCAGGCGACCGCCGTCGCCAGCCGCTCGCCGACGGCGGCCGTGCGCAGCGCAGCGCCCGGCGTGCGCCCGGCCAGCTCCGCCGCGACCGCGGTGGTCACCCGCTGCGCCGCGCCGAGCTCGCCGAGGTGCTCCAGCAGCAGGGCGACCGAGAGTACGGCGGCCACCGGGTCGGCCACGCCCTGCCCGGCGATGTCCGGAGCCGAGCCGTGCACCGGCTCGAACGTGGAGGGGAACCGGCGGGGCGGGTTGACGCTGGCGCTCGCCGCCAGCCCGATCCCGCCGGTCACCGCGGCGGCGAGGTCGGTCAGGATGTCGCCGAACAGGTTGTCGGTGACGATCACGTCGTAGCGCTGGGGCCTGGTCACCAGGCTCATCGCCGCCGCGTCGATGTGCTGGTATTCGGTGTCGATGTCCGGGTGGTGGGCGGCCACCTCGGCGAACGCCCGCGCCCACAGGTCACCGGCGTGGGTGAGCACGTTCGTCTTGTGGACCAGCGTGACCCTGCGCCGCT
Source organism: Micromonosporaceae bacterium (assembly GCA_035707405.1). GTDB lineage: Bacteria > Actinomycetota > Actinomycetes > Mycobacteriales > Micromonosporaceae > DASSUC01. The sequence continues at coordinate 9,995 of DASSUC010000473.1, forward strand.
CGCGCGCGGCGGCCCGGGTGAACGCGTCCCGCAGCAGCCGCTCGACGCCGTAGCGGGTGTTCAGGCTCTCCTCGGTCGCCACCTCCGCCGGGGTGCCCCGGTGCACCACCCCGCCGGCGCCGGCGTAGAGGCCCTCCGTCCCCTCCCTGACCACGACCAGGTCGATCCCCTCGGGACCGGGGGCCGCCAGCGGCCCGGTGCCGCCCGGCCAGAGCCGGGCCGGGCGCAGGTTCACGTACTGGTCGAACGCGAAGCGCAGGCGCAGCAGCAGGCCCCGCTCCAGCACCCCGGGCGGGACCGCGGGGTCGCCGACGGCTCCGAGCAGGATGGCGTCGTGGGCGGCCAGCTCGGCGAGCACCGAGGCGGGCAGCACCTCCCCGGAGCGCAGGTAGCGGGCTGCGCCGAGGTCGTACCGGGTGGTCTGGACACCGGGCAGCACCGCGCGCAGCACGGTCACCGCCGGGCCGACCACCTCAGGCCCGATGCCGTCGCCGGCGACCACCGCAACCCGCGCCACACCGCCTCCTCCGCCCAGCCGATGAGGGACCGATGCGGCCACCGTAGGCGAGGGCCCGCCATCCGTGCGGACGGCGGGCCCTGATGCACCCAGAGGCGGTCCCAGACGCCGGCCACGCCACCCGAAGACGGGCCGGCGGCTGCGGACCGATCCGCACGCTATCCCTCATCAAGTACGGAACGCAAGCACAACACGCCTTACGGTCACCGCGGTGCACCCGTTCGGCCGGTCAGTCCCCGCAGAGGTCGACGGTGCTCCACGCGGTCGCGCCGACCGCCTGCGCCGCCTCCGCCAGCAGCTCCGCGCCGACCGGCGTGTCAACGGTGAGCGTCATCAGCGCCTCGCCCCCGGCCTCCCGCCGGCCGACCTGCATGGCGGCGATGTTCACCCCGGACGCGCCGAGGATCGACCCGATCGTGCCGACCACACCCGGCCGGTCCACGTAGCGGAGGAACAGCACGATGCCGTCGGCGTCCAGCTCCAGCTCGAAGCCGTCCACCTCGGTGAGCTTGAGCGCCTCCCGGTGCGCCGTGGTCAGGATGGTGCCGGAGACGCTGACCGTACGCCCGTCCGGCAGCACGCCACGCAGGGTGACCAGGCTGTGGTAGTCCGGCGAGTCCAGGCAGCGGCTCAGGTGCACCTCGACGCCGCGCTCGGCGGCGAGCAGCGGGGCGTTGACGTAGGTCACCCGCTCCTCGACCACCGCGGCGAACAGGCCTTTGGTGGCGGCGAGCTTCAGCACGGACACGTCGTGCCCCGCGATCTCGCCGCGCGCCTCGACGTTGACCGTCGCCGCGACGCCGCCGGCCACGGCCGTGAACACCCGGCCCAGCTTCTCGGCCAGCGGCAGCAGCGGGCGCACCTCCTCGGCGACCACCCCACCGGCCTGCACGTTCACCGCGTCCGGCACGAACTCACCCTGCAACGCCAGCTTCACGCTGCGGGCGACCGCCAGCCCGGCCTTGTCCTGGGCCTCCACGGTGGACGCACCGAGGTGCGGGGTGGCGACCACGGAGTCGAACGCGAACAGCGGCGAGGCGATGCACGGCTCCTTGGCGTACACGTCGATGCCGGCGCCGGCCACCCGCCCGTCGGCGAGCGCGTCGGCGAGGGCCTGCTCGTCCACCAGGCCGCCCCGGGCAGCGTTGATGATCCGCACGCCGGGCTTGACCAGGGCCAGCTCGCGGGCGCCGATCAGCCCCACGGTCTCCGGGGTGCGGGGCAGGTGGATCGAGATGAAGTCGGACTCGCGCAGCAGGTCGTCCAGCCCGACCAGGCGTACCCCGAGCTGGGCTGCGCGGGCCGGCTGCACGTACGGGTCGTACGCGAGCAGCCGGGTGCCGAAGGCGGCGATCCGCTGCGCGAACAGCACCCCGATCCGGCCGAGGCCGACCACCCCGACGGTCTTGCCCTGCAGCTCAACCCCGGTGTAACGGGACCGGTTCCACTCCCCCGCCTTCAGCGCCGTGGACGCGGTGGCGGTGTGCCGGGCGACCGCGAGCAGCAGGGCCACCGCCTGCTCGGCGGCGGAGACGATGTTGGAGGTGGGCGCGTTGACGACCATCACCCCGCGCGCGGTGGCCGCGGGCACCTCCACGTTGTCCAGCCCGACCCCGGCCCGGGCGATCACCTTCAGCCGCGGGGCGGCGGCGATGGCGACCGCGTCCAGCTGGGTCGCGGACCGGACGACCACCGCGTCCGCCTCGGGCAGGGCGGCCAGCAGGGCCTGGCGGTCGGTGCCGTCCACGTGGTGCACCTCGAAGTCGTGCGCGAGCACGTCGATGGCTGCGGGGGCAAGCTCTTCGGCGATGAGTACGACGGGAGTCACGGTCATCCTTGGGGCTGGTCGCGCGGGTGCGCCGCGACACGGACCGGGCGGGCGCGCAACGGTGCGCCCCGCATGTCTACCCCGGGATGGTACGGGGTCACCGCGGGGAGCCGGCACGCCGTGCCGCTATGCCCGCCCGGTGGCCGGGCGGCTCAGCCAGCTCATCATCGCGCGCAGCCGGCGACCGGTCTCCTCCATCGGGTGCGCCGCCGCCTGCGCCCGCCACTTGGTGAAGTTGGGGCGGCCGGCCTCGTCCTCGGCGACCCACTCGCGGACGAACTCGCCGGAGCGCACCTCCGCCAGGAGCTGGCGCATCTCGTCCTGGACCCGGGCGTCGACGATGCGCGGCCCACGGGAGTAGCCGCCGTACTCGGCGGTGTCGGAGATGCTGTGGCGCATCTGGGCGAGGCCACCCTCATACATGAGGTCCACGACCAGCTTCAGCTCGTGCAGGCACTCGAAGTAGGCCACTTCGGGTGCGTAGCCGGCCTCGGTGAGCACCTCGTACGCCGACTGGACCAGCGCGGTCACGCCGCCGCAGAGCACCGCCTGCTCGCCGAAGAGGTCGGTCTCGGTCTCCTCGGCGAAGGTGGTGCGGATGGCGCCGGCCCGGGTGCCGCCGATCGCCTTGGCGTAGGAGAGCGCGAGCGGCAGCGCCGCCCCGGTGGCGTCCTGCTCGACGGCGACCAGCACGGGCACGCCCTTGCCGTCGACGAACTGCCGCCGCACCAGGTGTCCGGGGCCCTTGGGGGCGACCATGCAGACGTCCACGCCGGCCGGCGGCTGGATCAGCCCGTACCGGATGTTGAGGCCGTGGGCGAAGAACAGCGCCTTGCCGGCGGCGAGCGAGGGCGCCACCGCCTCGGCGTAGACCGCCCGCTGGGCGGTGTCCGGCACGAGCATCATGACCAGGTCGGCCGCTTGGCAGGCGGCCTGCGGTGTGGTGACCGGCAACCCCTGCTCCTCTGCCCTGGCGCGGCTCGCCGAGCCCTCCGGCAGGCCCACCACCACCGCGACGCCGGAGTCGCGCAGGGACAGCGCGTGCGCGTGCCCCTGGCCGCCGTACCCGAGCACGGCCACCTCCCGCCCCGCGACCACGGACAGGTCGGCGTCGTCGTCGTAGTAGACCTGGGTCATCACGGTCCTTTCAGGCAGCGGCACGGAGCACCGGGCCGGTGATCGAACGCGAGCCACGGCCGATCGCCACCAGGCCGGACTGCACCATCTCCTTGATCCCGTACGGCTCGAGGTCGCGCAGCAGCGCGTCCAGCTTGTCGGCGGTGCCGGTGGCCTCGATGGTGAGCGTCTCCGGGGCGACGTCCACCACCCGCGCCCGGAACATCCGCACGGTCTCCAGTATCGGCGACCGGGCCGCCCGGTCGGCGCGCACCTTGACCAGCAGCAGCTCGCGCTGCACGCTGGCGGCCGGCTCCAGCTCGACGATCTTCAGCACGTTGACCAGCTTGTTGAGCTGCTTGGTCACCTGCTCGAGCGGGGAGTCCTCGACGTTGACCACGATCGTGATCCGGGAGATCCCCGGCAGCTCGGTCTCGCCGACCGCGAGCGAGTCGATGTTGAAACCGCGCCGGGAGAACAGCCCGGCCACCCGGGCCAGCACGCCCGGCTTGTTCTCCACCAGTACGGAGAGCGTGTGCCTGCTCATCGCCGTCCTCCCGCCTGCCGGCGCTGGATGTCGTCGTCGAAGACCGGGCGGATGCTCCGGGCGAACATGATCTCGTCCTCGCTGGTGCCGGCGGCGACCATCGGCCACACCATGGCCTGCTCACCGACCACGAAGTCGACCACGACCGGGGCGTCGGTGACCGCCATCGCCGCCTCGATCGTCCGGTCCACATCGCCGGCCGCCTCGCAGCGCAGCCCTACGCAGCCCAGCGCCTCGGCGAGCTTGACGAAGTCGGGTATCCGCCGCTGTTGCGTGGCTGAGCGGCTCTGGTGGAGGGCCTGCCCCGGCCGGGCCGGGCCCGGGTGCCCGCTGTTGATCACCGCCACCTTGACCGGGATGCCTTCGAGGGCACACGTGGCCAGCTCCTGGTTGGTCATCTGGAAGCAGCCGTCCCCGGCAACGGCCCACACGGTGCGGTCCGGCCGGCCGACTTTGGCACCCATCGCGGCCGGCACCGCGTACCCCATCGTGCCGAGGCCACCCGAGCTGAGCCAGGAGTACGGCCGCTCGTACGGGATGAGCTGCGCGGCCCACATCTGGTGCTGGCCCACCCCGGCCACGTAGATCGCGTCCGGGCCGACGACGCGCCCCAGCCGCTGGATGACGTACTGCATGGCGAGCATCCCGCCGGCGGGCTCGGCCCAGCCGGGCGGGTAGCGGCGGCGCACGTCGTCCAGCCGCGCCCACCACTCGGCGAGCCGCGCCGAGGCCGGCCCGGCCGGCGGGCGCGGGGCGGGCCCGGCCTGCGCTGGCCCTGCGGCAGGCCCCGCTGCCAGCTCGGCGGTGAGCGTCACGACCAGATCCTCGACCACGTGCCGGGCGTCGCCCACGATCGGCACGTCGGCCACCCGGTTCTTGCCGATCTCGGCGGGGTCGATGTCGGCATGGACCACCGTCGCGCCGGGGGCGAAGCTGTCCAGCCGCCCGGTCACCCGGTCGTCGAAGCGGGCGCCGAGGGCCACGACCAGGTCCGCCTTCTGGAGCGCGTAGACCGCGGCGACCGTGCCGTGCATCCCGGGCATGCCCAGGTGCTGCGGGTGCGAGTCGGGGAACGCCCCGCGCGCCATCAACGTGGTCACCACCGGGATGCCGGTCAGCTCGGCCAGCCGGCGCAGCTGGTCGGCCGAGCGCGCCTTGAGCACGCCGCCGCCCACGTAGAGGACCGGCCGGCGGGCGGCCGCCATCAGCCTTGCCGCCTCCCGCACCTGCTTGCCGTGCGGGTGCAGGGTCGGCCGGTACCCGGGCAGGTCCAGCGCCGGCGGCCAGCCGAAGACGGTCTGCTCCTGCAGCACGTCCTTGGGGATGTCGACCAGCACCGGGCCGGGCCGGCCGGTGCTGGCGAGGTGGAACGCCTCGGCCAGCACCCGCGGGATTTCCGCGGCCGACTGCACCAGGTAGTTGTGCTTGGTCACCGGCAGCGTGATCCCCTGGATGTCGGCCTCCTGGAAGGCGTCCGAGCCGATCGCCCCGCGCGGCACCTGCCCGGTGACCGCCACGATGCCCACCGAGTCCATGTACGCGTCGGCGATCGCGGTCACCAGGTTGGTGGCGCCAGGCCCGGAGCTGGCGAGGCACACGCCGACCCGGCCGGTCGCCTGCGCGTACCCGGTCGCGGCGTGCCCGGCGCCCTGCTCGTGGCGGACCAGGACGTGCCGGACCCGGGAGCCCAGCAGCGGCTCGTACGCCGGCAGGATCGCCTCTCCCGGGATGCCGAACACGGCCTCGACGCCGAGCGCATCGAGGGCCCGCACCAGCGCGCCGGCGCCCGTGGTGGGCACCCCGGCCGCTGGTGTGCCCACCGCCGCCTGGCCCCCGGCGGTCCCGCCACCACCGGCAGCCGCACCGCCGGCGGTCGCTCCGGCAGCGGATGTGCCGGCCTCAGGCCCGCCGGCCTCAGCCGCGCCGGCGTCCGTCGCGTCCGGTGCCGGCCCGTTGCCGGCGGCTGGGGCGGTGCCGCCGCTCGGGCCCGAGCCGCCGCTCGCGCCGGTGCCGCCTGGGGGGCCGCCGTGACCTGGTGCGCCGGTGGTGGCCGGCCCTGCCGGCGGGGTCGGTGGGTGCAGCCGCTGGGCCAGGATCTTCGGGGTGGGTCTCGTCATCGCGATCAGGCCTTCGGCTGAGGTCGGATGGGGCGGGCAGCAAAAAGGCCCGCGTGCGCCTCGCACGGGGCCTGCGCACTCTCGCAGGAGAGCGCGCCTAGCTGGCTACTCGCCGGGGCAGGGTCGTGGTCAGAATGGGGCTAAGCGTTGCGCATCTCATGCGCTGAGTCAACCTGTCCCACCTTATGGGCAGGCTGGGGCACCCGGTCGATGACCGGTGGCAGGGCGAGCAGGGTCGACGGGGAGCTGACCGGGCTCGCCGGCAGGGCCCGTACCGGCGGGGCGGAGGCGGCGAGCATCGCCTCGACATGCTCGGCGGGCATCGGCCGGCCGAACAGGTTGCCCTGGGCGAGCGGGCAGTCCATCTCCTCCAGGAGCCGGCGCTGGTGTACCTCTTCCACGCCCTCGGCGACCACGGTGAGCCCGAGCCGGTGACCCAGCCGGACCACGACGTCGATGAACGGGGTGCCGCTGCCCCGCCCGTCCGGCGCCGACTCCACCAGCAGGTTGCGGTCGATCTTGAGGATGTCGACCGGCAGCCGATGGAGCTGGCCGAGCGACGAGTAGCCGGCCCCGAAGTCGTCGAGCGCCACCCGCACCCCGGTGGCGCGCAGCTCGGTGAGGCGCCGCGCCAGCTCGTCCAGGTCGACCGCCACCTCCTGCTCGGTCACCTCGATGACCAGCCGCTGGGGTGGCACCTGGTGCGCCCGCAGCACGTCGGCCACGAGCTTCACGTACGCCGGGGAGTGCAGGTCGCGGACTGAGACGTTGACGGAGATCCAGACGTCGTGCCCGTCGCTGAGCCACTGGGCCAGCTGGTGGCACGCCTGGTGCAGCACCCAGAGCCCGAGCGGGCCGATCAGCCCCGCCTCCTCGGCGACCGGGATGAACTCACCCGGGGAGACGGTGCCCAGCTCCGGATGGGTCCAGCGGAGCAGGGCCTCGACCCCGATCGGGCGTACCGAGGGCAGCGCCACCACCGGCTGGAAGGCCAGCCGCAGCTCGTCGCGGGCGATCGCGCCGCGCAGCTCGTGCTCGAGGGTGATCCGGCGCCGCAGCAGCCGGTCGTACGCCGGGTCGTACTGCTCGATGCGGCCCTTGCCCCGGTGCTTGGCCACCCGCAGCGCGACATCGGCGTTGCGCAGCAGGGTGGGGATGTCGTTGGCGGTGCCGCAGCCGGCCAGCCCGATGCTGGCGGAGAGGAAGACCGTGCCGGTGTCGGGCATGTACGGCTCGGAGAGCGCGCCGAGCAGCCGCTGGGCCACCTGCTCCGCCTCGTCCGGGCGGGCCCACATCAGCACCGCGAACTCGTCGCCGCCCAGCCTGGCCGGCACGTCCCCGCGCCGCAGGTTGGCGCTCAGCCGGCGGCCGACCTCGACGAGCACCCGGTCGCCGATGTCGTGGCCGCGCATGTCGTTGATGTTCTTGAACCCGTCGAGATCCAGGGCTGCCAGCACGCACGGTGGGCCGCCCACGGCCTGCTCGGTGAGCACCTGCATCAGCCCGCGCCGGTTCGCCAGCTGGGTGAGCGCGTCGGTGTGGGCCATCTTGCGGTACTTGTTCTCCTGCTCGGCGAAGAACCGGGCGGCCCGGCGCTCGTCCTGGATGGCCATCCGCTGCCGCCCGACCAGGGCGAACCCGGCCGCGACCCCGATGCCCACCGACCCCGGGTCCATCCAGCCGTCGCCGGTCAGGAAGAGGTTTCCGGCCCCCACGACGAAGCCGATGATGCAGCCGACGGAGTGGACGATGCTGCTGCGGTACTTCGCCTCGTCCGGCGGGCCGACCCGTTCGGTCAGCGGCCCGCAGTACGCGACCAGCCCGCCGCCGGCCGCGATGGCCGCGCCGCCGGCCACCAGCCCGGTGGCGGAGGCCGTGACCAGGCACAGGGCCAGGCTCGCGCCGCCCAGCGCGACCATGCCGGCCCCGGCGAAGACCAGCAGCAGCCCGGCCCGCGGCCGGGCGGTGCGGGTCCCGGCCACCACGAGGATGCCGACCAGCAACGCGGTCGCCGCGAGCGGCACGGAGAAATACGGTGTGGTCACCGCCTTGAGCAGCGCGCCTTCCAGCCGGCCCGAGGTGACGGTGAACGTCCAGATGCAGAACGACGTACCCGTGGCGAGCTGGCTGCCGTCGAGCAGCTGGCGGAACCGGCCCCGGCCGGACTGCGCCACGCCGGGCAGGTGCAGCACCCCGCGGAGCAGCGCGCCGGCCCCGAGGCCGGTGCCGCACGCCGCTATCGTCGCCAGGACCAGCCGGCCGGTCTCCGAATGCGGCAGCTCGGGGCGCGTCTGCACGACGATGGCGACGGCGAGGGCGGTGAGCGTCGTGACGACCACGCCCCCGGCGAGCAGGACGTGGCCTCGCCCGACCGCGCTGCCCGGCCGCCACGCGGCGCGGAACAGCCGGAACATGACGAGCGCAGCCACGGAAAAGCACAGCACCGCAGCTACTGCGCTGGCTCCATGGGTGGTCACACCGCACCTCGCGGTCGCTCGGTCACGAGATCACTGTGCCCGCCCAAGTGCTGCTCGCGGGGACAGTGAGTGCGACATTTTAGCTTCCCGGGGCCGGCCTGGGGGGCACCCCGGTCACTCCGGCGGGTGAGCCCCGCCGCCCGGCCGGGACACTGGGCAGGGCGGACCGGTGGAAGACTGGCAGCCATGCCTGACCTGCGGTCGAACACCTCCACCCAGGGGCGGACCATGGCCGGGGCCCGCGCGCTGTGGCGGGCCACCGGGATGACCGACGACGACTTCGGCAAGCCGATTGTCGCGATCGCGAATAGCTTCACGGAGTTCGTACCCGGGCATGTCCACCTAAAGCAGGTCGGAGGGCTCGTCGCCGCGGCGGTGGCCGAGGCCGGCGGCGTCGGGCGGGAGTTCAGCACGATCGCCGTTGACGACGGGATCGCCATGGGGCACGGCGGCATGCTCTACTCGCTGCCCAGCCGGGAGCTGATCGCCGACGCGGTCGAGTACATGGTGAACGCGCACTGTGCCGACGCGCTCGTGTGCATCTCCAACTGCGACAAGATCACGCCAGGCATGCTACTGGCTGCGTTGCGGCTGGACATCCCCACTGTGTTCGTGTCGGGCGGCCCGATGGAGGCCGGCAAGGCGCCGACCGGCCGGCGCATCGACGTCATCGACGCGATGGTGGCCGCCTCCGACGACACGGTGAGCGACGACCAGCTCGCCGCGATCGAGCGCGCGGCGTGCCCGACCTGCGGTTCGTGCTCGGGCATGTTCACCGCGAACTCCATGAACTGCCTGACCGAGGCGATCGGCCTGGCCCTGCCCGGCAACGGGTCCACGCTGGCCACCCACACCGCCCGCCGGGAGCTCTTCGTCGCGGCCGGGCGGCTCGTGGTCGACCTGGCCCGCCGGTACTACGCCGGCGACGACCGGTCGGTGCTGCCGCGCGCGGTCGCCAGCCGGGCCGCGTTCGAGAACGCGGTCGCCCTCGACGTGGCCATGGGCGGCTCCACCAACACCGTGCTGCACCTGCTGGCCGCCGCCCGCGAGGCCGGGCTCGAGCTCGGCGTGGCCGACGTCGACCAGATCTCCCGCCGGGTGCCGTGCCTGGTCAAGGTCGCCCCGAACAGCCCCGACCACCACATGGAGGACGTGCACCGGGCCGGCGGGATCCCGGCGATCATGGGTGAGCTGCACCGGGCCGGCCTGCTCCGCGACGACGTGCACGCGGTGCACGCCGGCTCGCTCGCCGAGTGGCTGGCCAGCTGGGACGTCCGCGGTGGCGCGGCCACGCCGGCCGCCCACGCGCTCTTCCACGCCGCCCCCGGCGGGGTACGCACCACCGAGCCGTTCTCCACCGGCAACCGCTGGGCGTCGCTGGACCTGGACCCGGTCACCGGCTGCATCCGGGACGTGGCGCACGCGTACTCGGCCGACGGCGGGCTCGCCGTGCTCTTCGGCAACCTCTCCCCGGACGGGTGCGTCGTGAAGACCGCCGGGGTGCCCGAGGAGTGCCTGCGCTTCACCGGGCCGGCCCGGGTCTTCGAGTCCCAGGAGTCCACAGTGGAGGCCATCCTGGGCGGCGCGGTCCGGGCCGGTGACGTGGTGGTCGTCCGGTATGAAGGCCCGAAGGGCGGGCCCGGCATGCAGGAGATGCTCTACCCCACGTCGTTCCTCAAGGGCCGCGGGCTGGGCCGGGCCTGCGCGCTCGTCACCGACGGGCGGTTCTCCGGGGGCACGTCCGGGCTGTCGGTCGGCCACGTCTCCCCGGAGGCCGCCGCGGGCGGCATGATCGCGCTGGTCCGCGACGGGGACCCGGTCGAGATCGACATCCCGGCCCGCACCATCACGCTGCACGTCCCCGACGACGAGCTCGCCGCCCGCCGGGTCGCCCAGGATAAGCGCGACCGCCCCTACACGCCGCAGCACCGGCAACGGGCGGTCTCCGCCGCGCTGCGGGCGTACGCCTTGATGACGACGAGCGCGAGCGACGGCGCGTACCGGCGGGTGCCGGACTGAGTCGGGTGCCGCGCTGAGCGCCCACCCGGCGGCCACTAGGATCGGGGCCGTCGAAGCCCGTTAGCGACTGGCGCCGTCGAGGTGACGCCGGCCGACGCGCGAGGAGTCCCGCGAATGCACGAGCCCAGCCTTGCCCACCTGCGCGCCACCGACCCCGAGCTGGCCGGCCTGGTCGAGCGGGAGTCCGAGCGCCAGCACGACAAGCTGCGCCTGATCCCGTCGGAGAACTACGTCTCGACCGCGGTGCTGGAGGCGACCGGGTCGGTGCTGACCAACAAGTACTCCGAGGGGTACGCGGGCCGGCGCTACTACGAGGGGCAGCAGCTCATCGACCCGATCGAGCAGCTGGCCGCGGCCCGGGCCCGGGAGCTTTTCGGGGTGGAGCACGCCAACGTCCAGCCGTACTCGGGATCCCCCGCCAACCTCGCCGTCTACCTGGCGTTCGCCAAGCCCGGCGAGACGGTGATGGGGATGGCGCTGCCGATGGGCGGGCACCTCACCCACGGCTGGGGCGTGTCCGCCACCGGCCGCTGGTTCCGTGCCGTGCAGTACGGGGTCCGCCGGGAGAGCGGCCTGGTCGACCTGGACGAGGTGCGTGACCTGGCCCGCCAGGAACGGCCGAAGATCATCTTCTGCGGCGGCACCGCGATCCCCCGCACCATCGACTTCCCGGCCTTCGCCGAGATCGCCCGGGAGGTCGACGCGGTGCTCGTCGCGGACGTCGCGCACATCGCGGGCCTGATCGCGGGCGGCGCGCACCCGTCACCGGTCGGGCACGCCGAGGTGATCTCCACCACCACGCACAAGACGCTGCGCGGCCCGCGGGGCGCGATGCTGATGAGCACCGCCGAGCGCGCCTCAGCCATTGACAAGGCCGTCTTCCCGGGCCTGCAGGGCGGCCCGCACAACCACACCACCGCGGGCATCGCGGTGGCGCTGCGGGAGGCGGCGCAGCCGGAGTTCAGCCGCTACGCCCACCAGGTCGTCGCCAACGCCAGGGCGCTCGGCGCCGGGCTGGTCGAGCGGGGCTTCACGCTGGTCTCCGGCGGCACCGACAACCACCTGCTGCTGGCCGACCTGACCAGCAAGGGCATCGGCGGCAAGCCGGCGGCGAAGGCGCTGGACCGGGCCGGCATCGAGCTGAACTACAACACCGTGCCCTACGACACCCGCAAGCCGTTCGACCCGTCCGGCATCCGGCTGGGCACCCCGGC
>DASSUC010000474.1:0-9009 GCA_035707405.1 Micromonosporaceae bacterium
GACGGCCTGCTTGACGGCGAAGACCAGGCCGGCCCGGATGGACTCGACGATGGCCGGGGTGCCGCCCTCCTCGCGGGCGACCGGGTCGTCGAGGTAGCGGTGCCCGATCGGGTCGACGAACGCGACCGTGCCGCCGCCGGGCACGGTCGGCACCCGGTTGCGCACCAGGTCCCGCCGCACCACCAGCACGCCCGGGGTCTGCGGCCCGCCGATGAACTTGTGCGGGGACAGGAAGACCGCGTCCTTGTGGTCGCCGGCGCCGGGGGCGCTGCCGGCCATCCGGATCGGCACGTACGGCCCGGCTGCCGCGTAGTCCCACAGCGACAGGGCGTCGTGGCGGTGCAGCAGGGCGGCGATGCGACCGGTGTCGGCGAGGATGCCGGTGACGTTCGAGGCGGCGGAGAAGCTGCCGATCCGCAGCGGCCGGTCGGCGTACGCGGCCAGCTGGCGCTCCAGCGCGGTGAGGTCGACGTGGCCGTCGGCGTCCTCCCCGATGACCACCACGTCCGCGATCGACTCCCGCCAGGGCAGCTCGTTGGAGTGGTGCTCGTACGGCCCGACGAAGACCACCGGCCGCTGGCGGCGTGGGATGTGGCCGAGCAGCCGGAACCGGTCGGCCAGGCCGGCCGGCAGGCGCAGCTCGAGGATGCCGATGAGCTTGTTGACCGCGGCGGTGGCCCCGGAGCCGCAGAAGATCACCGCATGCTCGTCCGTGCCGCCGACCGCGTCGCGGACCATCCGGCGGGCGTCCTCGCGCAGCCGGGTGGTCTGCAGCCCGGTACCCGAGCTCTCCGTGTGCGTGTTGGCGTAGCAGGGCAGCACCTGCTCGCGGATGAAGTCCTCCACGAAGTCCAGCGACCGCCCGGAGGCGGTGTAGTCGGCGTAGGTCACCCGGCGGGGACCGTACGGCCCGTCGAGCACCTCCCCGTCCCCGATCACACCCGCCCGGATCCGTTCCAGCAATGGCGATGTGGGTGCTGTAGCCACCGGGGTCACCTCCCGCCGCACCCGCAGCTAGGACACAGTCTGCGCCCGCCGGTCCACCTGGCACAGGGCCGTTGGTACCGGTCGCGGCCGGGCCTGCTCCGCGTCCGGGCGCAGCTCGTCGATGCGGACCAGGGCCACCCCGGCGACGATGAGGACGCCGCCGGTGAGCTGGACGCCGGTCGGCAGCTCGCCGAGCAGCAGCCAGGCGACCAGCACGCCGAAGACGACCTCGGTCAGGCCGGCGAACGACGCCAGCCTCGCGCCCAGCCGCCGGGCCGCGCCGATGCCGGCGACGTAGGCCACCGCCGCGGCCACCAGCGACAGGCCGAGGACAGGGACCAACCAGCTGGTACGGTGCCCGGCGAAGTCCACGGCACCGAAGCTCGCGCGCATCGGCAGCAGGCCGATCGCGCCGAGTCCCAGTAGTGCCACCGTGGCGACGGCCATCCCGCCGCTGGCCACCATCACCGGCGGCACGCCGTCGTCCTGGCGTGAGGAGAGCACGAAGTAGGTGGCGAGCCCGACCGCGGCGGCGAGCGCCCACAGCACACCGGCCGGGTCGAGGCGGCCGCCGCCGGCGAGGTCGAGCACGAGGGCCAGCCCGAGCAGGGCGGTGACCGAGCCGGCCACGGTGAGGCGGCGCGGCCGCTGGCCGTGGCGCAGCCACATCCAGCCCACCACGAGCACGATGCCCAGATATTCGACCAGCAGCGCGACGCCGACCGACAGGGTCTGGATGGCGTTGAAGAAGAAGACCTGGCAACCGGCCACCGCCACCAGGCCGTAGGTCGTCACGGTGGCGATGCTGCGCCGTAGTGCCGGCCACCGCCCCCGCATCGCCACCGCCGCGGGCACCGCCAGGACCGCGGCGGCGAGGCTGATCCGGGCGGCCACGGCCGCCCCGGGCGACCAGCCGGCCTCGGTGAGGGACCGGGCGAACGAGCCCGACGTGCTGAACGTGGCGGCCGACAGCAACGCCAGACCGAGCCCCACACCCGCGGTGCGCTGCCGAGCCATGGGAACCTCCGAACGGTGGCGTAATAACCAAAGTAGCTTTACGCTGATGACGCTAGCTCGTACCACGTCAGGAGTCAAGGTGCTTTTCGCTCATGACACGGAGGTGGCCCTGTCGGCCGCCGCGGCACTGGTCAACACCGCCGACGGCCGGACGGAGCACCTGCCCGACATCGCCGCCCTCGATGACTTCGTCCGCGCCTGGGGCTGGACCGGCGAGCAGACACACGACCATGCCGAGCTGGCGGGGGTGCGGGCGCTGCGGCCGCGGCTGCGCCAGCTGTGGGAGAGCGACGAGGAGGGCATCGTCGAGATCGTCAACGGCCTGCTGCGCGAGGCGAACGCCCTGCCGCAGCTGGTCCGGCACGACACATGGGACTACCACCTGCACGCCACCCCCTCGGACGCGCCGCTGGCCACCCGGATGGCGGTGGAGGCGGCGATGGCCTTCGTCGACCTCGTCCGCAGCAAGGAGCTGGGCCGGCTGCGGATCTGCGCCCACCCCGGCTGCGACAACGTCGTCGTCGACCTGTCCAGGAACCGGTCCCGGCAGTACTGCCAGAGCGGCTGCGGCAACCGGGCCGCCGTCGCCGCGTACCGGGCCCGCAAGGCGGCGAAGGGGTAGCCGCGGCCCGCCGTACGCGCGTACGGCGTTTGACAGCTACTGATAGGTTTGTTTACAGTAAGGCCTCTTACCCGTACCGAGGGGACCCCGCGGATGCCTGACCTCCGAGCCTCGACGCGCAGTGCGCAGCTGCTACGGATGGCCGACGCGGTGCTGCAACCGGGGTTCGAGGGCACGACCGCGCCCGCGTGGCTGCTGCGCCGGCTCGCCGGCGGGCTGCGCGGGGTGGCGCTCTTCAGCCGCAACATCGAGACCCTGGAGCAGGTCGCGCAGCTGACCGCGGCGCTGCGCGCCGAGCGTGGCGACGTGATCGTGGGCATCGACGAAGAGGCCGGCGACGTGACGCGCCTGGAGTCGCGCACCGGCAGCTCCCGCCCGGGCAACCTCGCCCTGGGGTACGTCGACGACGTCGAGCTCACCGAGCGGGTCGCCCGCGACGTCGGCGCCGACCTCGCCGCCGCCGGCATCACGCTGGACTACGCCCCGGACGCCGACGTCAACTCCAACGCCGCCAACCCGGTCATCGGGGTCCGGTCCTTCGGCAGCGACCCGGCGCTGGTCGCCCGGCACACCGCGGCCTGGGTGCGCGGCCTGCACGCGGCCGGTGTGGCGGCGTGCGCGAAGCACTTTCCCGGCCACGGCAGCACCAGCGTCGACTCGCACGAGGACCTGCCCACGATCCTCGCGTCCCGGCAGCAGCTGGCAGAGCGCGACCTGGTGCCGTTCCGGGCCGCGACCGAGGCCGGCCTCCGCGTGGTGATGAGCGGTCACCTGCTGGTCCCCGCGTACGACCCGGTCTTCCCGGCCACCCTCAGCCGGCCGATCCTGGTCGACCTGCTCCGCGGCGAGCTCGGCTTCGACGGGCTGGTGGTCAGCGACGGCATCGAGATGCGCGCGGTCACCACCCGCTTCGGGCTGGTCGGCGCGACCGTCGGGGCCATCGCGGCCGGCTGTGACGCGATCTGCGTCGGCGGTGACCACGCCGACGAGGAGACCGCCCGCGCCCTGCGGGACGCGATCGCCGATGCCGTCGCGGACGGGACACTGGCCGAGGAGCGCCTCGCCGAGGCCGCCGAGCGGGTGGACCGGTTCGCGGCGTGGAGCGCCGCGGCGCTCCGCTCGGCCCGGCCGGCCCCGGTTCCCGCCGGTGCCGACGGCGGCGTGCCCAGCGGGCTCGCCGCGGCGCGGCGCGCGGTCTCGGTGACCGGGACCGGCGACGTCACGGGCCTCCTCCCGCTGCGCCAGCCACCGCACGTGGTCGAGCTCGACCCGAGCGTCAACCGGGCGATCGGCCGGGCGACCCCGTGGGGCCTCGCCGAGCCGCTGGCCCGGCTGCTGCCCGGCACCACCGCGGTGCGCCTGCACGCCGGTGACATCTCTGGTGACCGGGCGGCCGGCGGCGGGCTCGGCGCGGCGCTGGCACCGGCGGCCGGCCGGCCGGTGGTGATCGTGGTCCGCGACGCCCACCGGCACGTGTGGGTCGCCGAGGCGCTGCGCACCCTGGTCGCCGCCCGCCCGGACGCCACGGTCGTGGAGATGGGCGTGCCCAACGGGGCGCCGCCGAGCGCCGTCTACCTCGCCACGCACGGCGCCAGCAGGGTCAGCGGCGAAGCCGCTGCGGAGACCCTGGCCGGCCGGCGGGGGTAGGCCCTCAGGGGGTGGCGGCGACCGCACCGGCGAGGGCGCGGTACGCCCGCCACGACCTCGCCACGCCGAACTCCGCCAGCAGCAGCAGGACCGCGCGGACCTGCTGCTCCCCTGCGCCGGCGGCCAGCGCCAGGCCGACGTGCAGCCGGAACGACTCGTCCAGCGTGCCGTTCATGACATCCGTGGCGACGGTGCACAGGGCCCGCTCCCGCGGCGAGAGGCCGGCCCGTCCCCAACGCTCGTCGAACTGCTGCACCAGGAAGTCCGCGAAGGCACCGTCCAGGCGCCGGACCTCCGTGGCGTCCAGGGCCGGCGGCTCCGCCGGCCCGGGCGTCGCCGCCTGCTCCCCGCTCACCGCGGCCGGGTCCGGCAGGCTGCCCTCGATCTCCGCCAGCCGCATCAGCGTCTCGGCCGCGGTGGGGTAGCCCACGTAGGGCGCGAGGTGGCGCACCGCCTCCCGGATGCCGGCCAGCTCCACCCCGTTGGACACGGCCATCGTCACGTGGGCCTGGAGCGGGAAGTGGAGGCTGCGGCTGCACATGTCGGCGGCGACGAAGACGAACGCCTTCTCGCGCATGGTCAGCTCCGGCAGGCCCCACGCGTGCCGGCCGACCCGTACGGCCATCTTGCCGAAGTCCTCGTCCAGCGCCACGACAGCGTCCTGCGAAGCCAGCTTCATCGGGGAGTGCCTCCTTGCGAGTTGGCCATGTCAGGGCCGGGCTACGGGAGAGTAAGCCCTACGCATGATGCCTTCCCACGGCGGGGCCCGTGCCGGCCGGCCGCACCGCGGGCTTTAGCGAGATTTCAGCACGCCCAAAGCCGGGTACGGCACCCTGGCCGCAAGCGTGCCGCACCGGGCGGTTGCCGCGGCAACCGCGCGGCGGCTGCGCGACCCGTACCTCCGCCGGGTCGTGACGTGTTGATCAACAGCCCGATAGAGCTGATGATGGCCGAGGCGACGCGGATGTGCCGCGGCGCAGGTCCTTAGCCGGCCGTAGAGCGGAGGGCGGATGCCGGGCCCCGAAAGCCTCGTCGACCTGCTGGACGCGCACGCGTCGAGCTACCCCGACCGCCCGGCGCTGGTGTTCACCGCCGACCCGACCGACCCTGCCTGCGAGGAGACGCTCACCTACGGCCAGCTCGCCGCGCAGGCCCGTACCGTCGGAGCGGTCCTGCGCTCGCGGCTCGCGGTGGGCGAGCGGGTGCTCCTGCTCTACCCGCCGGGCCTGGGGTTCGCCGCCGGCCTCCTGGGCGCGCTCACCGCCGGCATGGTCGCCGTCCCGGCCCCGCCCCCCGACGGCTACCAGCGCCAGCGCGAGCGGCTGGCGCGGACCGCCGAGGACTGCGGCGCGGCGGCCGTGCTCACCGGCGGCGCCACGCAGCCGGCCGTGCGTGCCTGGGTCCGCGAGTCCGGCTTCGACCCCGCCGTCCCGGTCGTGGCGACCGACCGGCTCGACCCGGTGGCGGACCCGGCGCCGCGCCTGCCGGCCGGCCCGGACACCGTCGCCCTCCTCCAGTACACCTCCGGCTCGACGCGCCGTCCCAGGGGCGTCCAGATCGACCACGGCAACCTCATCGCGCACTGCCGGGGCTTCCAGCGCCGCTGCGGCCTGGACCCCGACGCCCGGGTGGGCGGGTGGCTGCCGGTGTACCACGACCTCGGGCTGGTCGGCCAGGTCCTGGTGGCGCTGTTCGCCGGGTGCCGCAGCGTGCTGATGCCGGCGGCGACCTTCGTGAGGCATCCGCACACCTGGCTGTGGCTCATCGACCGCTACGACATCAGCGTGTCCTGCGCGCCCAACTTCGCCTACGACCTGTGCACCCGCCGGATCGCCGACAACCAGCTGGCCGGCGTGGACCTGTCGCGGTGGCGGTGGGCGTTCAACGGGTCCGAGCCCGTCCAGGCCGGCACCGTACGCGCGTTCACGCACCGGTTCGCCGCCTGCGGGCTACGGCCGGACGCGGTACGCCCGGGGTACGGCATGGCCGAGGCGACCCTGTGCATCACCAGTGCCGGGCCGGCCGGGCCGGTGGTGGCCCGCGTTGACGCGGCCCAGCTCGAGGCGGGCACGCTCGCCGCCCAGCCGGAGACCGGCGCGCTCACTGCCGGGTCCGGCCCGGGCGGTGCGGCTGCCGGGCCCGGCCCGGGCGGCGACGGCGAGGCGCGCAGGCGCGAGCTGGTGAGCAGCGGCACCGCGCTGGACGGCGTCGAGGTCAGGGTGGTCGACCCGCACCAGCGGCGGGTGCTGCCGGACGGGCGGGTGGGCGAGGTGTGGGTCCGGGGTCGCAGTGTCTCCCGCGGCTACTGGGGCCAGCCCGAGGAGACGGCCCGCGTCTTCGACAACACGACCGCCGGCGGGGAGAGCGGCTTCCTGCGCACCGGCGACCTGGGCGTGCTGCGGGGCGGCGAGCTCTACGTCACCGGGCGCATGAAAGAGCTGCTCGTCGTCGGCTCGCGCAGCCTCTACCCGCAGGACGTCGAGGCCGACGCGCGGGCGACCCACCCCTGCCTCGCCAAGGGGGCCGGTGCCGCGTTCACCGTCGAGGTGGGCACCGGCGAACGCCCGGAGGAGGAGATCGTCGTCGTCCACGAGGCCCAGGCGGGCACCTGCGGTGCGGGGGCCCTGGCCGAGGCGGTGGGCGCGGTCCGCGACATGCTCAGGCGCGGGTACGGGGTGGCGGCGAGCGTGGCGCTGGTCCGCCCGGGGAGCGTGCCGCGGACCACGAGCGGGAAGGTCCAGCGTGGACTGACCCGGGACCTGTTCCTGACCGGCCGCCTCGCGGTGCTGCGGGAAGGCCTCACCCGGAGGACCCGCCGGCGCTACCGCGGCGCGGCCGACCCGTCGTCGGGCGGACACTGGCCGGCGCCGCCCCGGGCCACCGCCCCGGCCGCGCCTGCGGTGGGCGGCTGCACCGGCCCGGAGCACCTCGACCGCCTCCTGGGCGACCCGCACGACCACCGGACCCTGTTCTCCTACGCCACCGTCGCCCGGCTGGACCGCCGGGAGGAGCTCCCCGCCGACATCTGCCAGGAGCTGGACCGGCTGGACCTGCCTTCGCACTACGTGCCGGCCCGTTACGGCGGGCGGCTGCACCGGCTCGACGAGCTCATGCTGACCGTACGGGTCGTCGCCCGGCGGGACCTCACCGTGGCGGTCGCGCACGCCACGACCCTCCTCGGGGCGTGCTGTGTCTGGGTGGCGGGCGGGCCGGAGCAGGCCCGCGCCCTGGCGGCGGCGGTCCGGCGGGGCGCGGTCGTGTCCTGGGCGCTGACCGAGCGCAACCACGGCAGCGACCTGCTCAGCGGTGAGGTCACCGCGGTGCCTGTCGCCGGTGGCTACCGGGTCGACGGGACCAAGTGGCTGGTCAACAACGCCACCCGCGCGGACCAGATGTGCGTGGCGGTCCGCACCGACCCGGGCGGGGGGCCGCGCGGCTTCAGCCTGCTGCTGGTCGACCGGCACGCGCTCGCCGACGGCACCTACCGCTGCCTGCCGCGGGTGCGTACGCACGGGGTCCGGGGCGCCGACATCAGCGGGGTCACCTTCGACGGCGCGGTGGTCCCCGCCGCCGCCCTCGTGGGGCGCGAGGGGGACGGCCTGGAGATCATCCTGAGGGCGCTCCAGGTCACCCGGGCCGCGTGCGCCGCGCTGTCCCTCGGCGCCGCCGACCTCGGCCTCACGCTGGCCCACGAGCTCGTCAACGAGCGGTCGGCCTACGGCGGGCGTCTCGGCGACGTGCCCGAGGCCCGGCGCCGGCTGGGCGAGGCGTACGCCATGCTGTTCGTCGCCGAGGCGGTCGCGGTCCTGGCGGCCCGCCTGGCGCACACCGCGCCCGAGCAGATGAGCGTGGTCTCCGCGGTCGTGAGGTCGTTCGTGCCGGTCGTGGTCGACGACGTCCTCGCCCGCTGCGGCGCCCTGCTGGGGGCCCGCGCCGGCCCGGCCGACGGGTATGCGGACGGCCTGTTCCGCAAGGTGGAGCGGGACCACCGCATCGTGGGCATCCTGGACGGCAGCACGTTCGTCGACCCGCACGCCCTGGTCAGCCAGTTCCGGTCGCTCGCCCGCCGCTACCGCGCCGCGACCGGCCCGCCCCGGGCCGCTGGCGCCGGGGGCGCCGGCGGGGCCGCGGGGGCAGCGGACGGCGGCAGCGCCGGGGACGCCGTCGCCACCGCCGCGGGCCTGCACCGTGCGCTGCCCGAGCTGGACCTGTCCCGGCTGGCCCGCACCGCCAGGGCCGGCTGCCTCGTGGTCCAGAGCCTGCCGGCCGCCGTCACCCTGCTGCGGGCCCAGGCGGCTGCGGGGTTGGTCAGCGACACCGCCGCCGGCCTGGCCGCCGGCATCGCCCGGCACTGCCAGACGCTGCATGGTGAGATGGTCGCCTGCCGGCCGCGCGCGTCCGGCCTGCCCACCGACGCGTCCGCACTGGCCGGCCGGTACGAGGCGGTCTTCGCCGCGGCGGCAGCAACCCAGCTGTGGCTGCACAGCCGGGCGGCGGACCAGGCCTCGCCGCTGTGGCAGGACGGGCTGTGGCTCGAGGCGTGCCTGCACCACCTGCTCGGCCGGCTGTCCCCGCGCGCGGCACAGTCGCCCACCACGGTCTTCGAGGACCTCTTCGCCGTCGTCGACAAGGGCGGTCACCACCACGGCGGGGTATCGATCCTGACAGTCGGCGGGCCGGAGCGGCAGCCGTGACGCTGTTGGACGACCGCCCCGCCGCCGTCGTGCCGCGCCGGC
>DASSUC010000475.1:0-60974 GCA_035707405.1 Micromonosporaceae bacterium
GGGAGCAGCATCGCCGACAACCCACTTCCGGTACGCCGACGACGGGTGCCGACGACGGCCTCGTCCGGAGCCTGGGTGCTGGAGACATCCGACGTGACGCCGGTAGTGTCGCTCAATGGTTTCCTTCCCTCGATAGACCGGGACTGCCCGGATCGGAGCAAAAAGTGGCCGGGCGGCCTCGGATACACCCGCCTCGCACGACACGCGCGGGAGTTTTGGACAGCGGCTACCGGGCCTTCTCGGCACCGGGCCGCGCCGCTTCACGGCGATCGTGGAAGTTGCGGTCCGGCTGGCTTCGGCAGGGCTTGTGACGGGCGTAGCCGCCAACACGTTGAGGGTTACGCCGTCCCGCGGATGATCGCGCGCCTCGCGGCTGCTGTCTAGCTAGAGCGTAGTCAACTCGCCCAACCTGCGGCAACAGGGTCCCGCTCGGCGTGTCTCAGGATACCTGACGCACCCGCCGGATCGACCGCCACAGACAATACTCGCCACGAGTCGGCAATGACGAATCCAGAAGGCACCTCGGTGAGCGCCAGCACGCTCGGGCCGGCGCCGCTGACCACCGCGGCCACCCCCGCGGCCCGTAACCGCTCGACCAGACCCGCCGTCTCCGGCGCGCCCGCGGCGCGGTAGGGCTGGTGCAGCCGGTCCCCGGTCGCCTCGAACAGCAGCCCCGGCTCCTCGGTCAGCGCGTGGACCAGCAGCGCCGCCCGGGCCGTGGTCCACACCGCGTCCGCGTGCGGCACCGCTGCGGGCAGTGCCGCCCGGGCCGCCGCGGTCACCCCCCGCGCCTTCGACACAAAGACCGTCGGCGCGACGGCCGCGGCCGGCGCCCTGGACACGGCGCGGGGACCGGCGGCTGCGGTCCACGCGATGGTGAACCCGCCGAACAGGCAGGCCGCCACGTTGTCCGGGTGGCCTTCCAGCCGGGCGGCCAGCCGCAGCACGTCCGTGTCCCCCAGCCGGTCCTCGCCACCGGCGACGAGGGCCCGGGCCGCCAGCACGCCGGACACGATCGCCGCCGCCGACGAACCCAGCCCGCGCGCCTGCGGGATGCGGTTGTGGCAGTCCACCGCCAGCCCGGGCGGGCGACCCGCACCCAGCTCGTCGAAGGTCGCGTACATCGCCCGGACGACCAGGTGCGTCCCGTCCAGCGGCAGCTCCCCCGCCCCCTCGCCGCGTACGGTGACCCGCACTCCGGCGGGTGTGACCTTCGCCATAACCTCGTCGTACAGGCACAGGGCCAGCCCTAGGGCGTCGAACCCCGGCCCCAGGTTGGCGCAGGTCGCCGGCGCCCGGACCCGGACGGATGTGGGCAGGAACGGCACCGGCACATGGTAGATCGCCGACCGGACGGCGGGTGGGACGAGCCGTCCACGGGCCGCTCGGGTGCCGCCGGCGCCGGCGGGCCCGGCTCACCGCAGCACATGCTCGCAGGCTGTCTCCGGCCCGGTCGGTCCCGGCCCGCCCGGGCCCGGCCCGTCTTGCGGCCCGGTCGGTCCTGGTCCCCCCGGCTCGGCCCGGGCCAGCCGCGCGGTGGCCAGGTGCCAGCCGATCGCGTAGAGCAGGGTCGCCCCACCGCAGCAGGCGATCAGCACCCGGGCCGGCACGTGGTCCACGAAAGCGCCGACGACCAGCAGGCTGGCCGAGATGGCCAGCGTCGCCAGCATCATGTCCGTGGCGAACACCCGGCCCCGCAGCGCGTCGGGCACCTCTGTCTGCAGCGCAAAGTTCGACATGGTCCAGTTGCCGCCGCCTGCCACGTGCGCAACCATCACCAGCGCCAGGACCAGCGCGAACCACGGCACCACCGCCACGCCGAGGTAGGCCAGCCCGTAGCTGGCCATCGACACCGCCAGGCCCGGCAGCAGCCAGGACCGGTGGGCGAGCACCCGGCGCAGCAGCAGCGGCCCGATCACCGCGCCGAGCCCCCGCACGGCGAAGAGCAGGCCGGCGCCGAGCGCGCCGACACCGAACGAGGCGGCCAGCACCGGGAAGACGGCGAGCACGCCGTTGCCCATGCCGGCCGCGGACTTCACGGTGACCAGCGCAAGCACGCGCCGCTCCCGCCGGATGTAGCGCATCGCCTCGCAGATCGCCGGCCACGTCCGCGGTGGCTGGCCACCGCCGCGGGCCGCCTGCAACGGACGGTGGATCCGCCACGCCAGCGCCGCCGCGACCGCGAGCCCCACCGCGGTGACCAGGAAGCAGGTGTACGGCGAGAAGGCCGCGCTCAGCACGCCGCCGAGCGAGGCGCCGACCACCGCCATGGTGCCCCACGCCGCCCCGGAGAGGGCGTTCGCCACGGCCAGGTCCTCGTCGGGGACGACGTTGGGCAGGGCGGCCGACGAGGCCGGCGAGTAGAACGCCTTGGCGACGGCGAAGGCGACCATCGCGGCGAGAGCCACCCATGCGGTCGCCGCGGAGCGGACGGTCAGCAACAGCAGCACCGCGCCGATCGCCGCGAGGTTCGCGATTATCATGATCTTCCTGCGGTCCACCCGGTCGGCGACCGTACCGGTGAACGGCAGGAGCAGCGCCACGATGCCGGTGTCGGCGGAGAGCACGAGCGCTCCCCACAGTCCGCTGCCGGTCAGCTCCGGCAGCAGCACGACCAGCGGGACCAGCACGAACCAGTCGCCGCCGAAGACGACCAGCTGGGCCAGGAAGAGGTTGCGGAAGTCCCGGTTGTGCACGAGAACCGCGAGGGTGGGCGGCACGTGGCAACGCTAGCCGCTGGGGTCAAAGGGTGCCCGCCAGCCCAGCCATGAGCTGGCTCACCGTCACGAGCTCGAAGCCGCGGGCCCGCAGGCCGGTAACCATCTCAGGTAGGCCACGCAACGCCACCAGCCGGTCCGCCCCGCCGATGTCGTGGGCCAGCAAGATACCACCCGGCTCGGTGTGCTCCACAACGAACCGGGCATGCCCCAGCGGGTCGTTCGGATACCGCGACTCGACCATCTGGAGCGACCAGAACACCACCTGGTAGCCCAACCGGGCCGCCGCCAGCGCCGCGCCGCCGCCCATGTGCCCGTACGGCGGCCGGGCCAGGCGCGGTGCCTGCCCGGTGACGTCCACGATCGCCTCGTGGGCCTGGAGCAGGTCGTCATATGCCTCGTCCGGAGTGCGGCGGGCCAGGTCCAGGTGATCCCAGGTGTGGTTGCCGATCTCGTGCCGGCCCATCCGCCCGTCCAGCACCTGCGGGTACTTGCGCACCCGCCGGCCGACCATGAAGAACGTGGCCGGTACGCCGTACCGCTGCAGCGTGTCGAGCACCAACGTGGTCCACTGTGGACGCGGCCCGTCGTCGAAGGTCAGCGCCACCAGCTTCTGGTCGGTCTCCACCGCCCAGGTGACGAGCAGCTGGCCGCGGCCGGGATGCGGGCCACGGCGCGAGTCCGTGGCGCCGGCCGGGCTGGGCCGCAGCGGCAGCTTTCGGTCGGCCACGTCGGCCAGCTCGGCGAAGCCGGCCGCGCCCGCTCCGGCACCGGCCGCGAACAGGCTGGCCCGGCGCAGCAGGGCCCGCCGGTCGACACCGGTGGCGGGGACGCCCGGATCTGCATCCATGCTCGCCATTGTCTGGCGGGAGCATCACCGGGAACAGGCCGTGCGCCGCGGCGAGGCGTACTCGTCGCCGGGTTGACGCGTACCCGTGACAGGCGCGGCCGTCAGGCCAGGTCGAGGGCGTGCGCGGCGGCGACCACGTCGGCCCGGATCGTGGCCGGCACCGGCGCGGTGGAGATGGCCCACTCCGGGTCCTTGAGGCCGTGGCCGGTGACC
Organism: Micromonosporaceae bacterium; assembly: GCA_035707405.1. Lineage (GTDB taxonomy): Bacteria > Actinomycetota > Actinomycetes > Mycobacteriales > Micromonosporaceae > DASSUC01. The sequence goes on from DASSUC010000475.1 coordinate 3,781, forward strand.
GTGCACACCACCGTGCCGCCCCGTGGGACCAGGCCGGCCTCGGCGGCCTGCAACAGCCCGGCCACGCTGGCCGCGCTGGCCAGCTCCGCAAAGACCCCGACGCAGCGGGCGAGCAGCCGGTACGCCGAGAGGATCTCCCGGTCGGTGACGGCGAGGATCGCCCCACCCGAGTCGTCCCGCGCCTCGATCGCCTTCGTCCACGAGGCGGGGTTGCCGATGCGGATGGCGCTGGCGATCGTGGCCGGCTCGGGCACGACCCGGCCGGTGACGATCGGGGCGGCGCCGGAGGCCTGGAAGCCGAGCATCCGCGGCCGCCGGGTGGCGTCACCGGCGGCGTGCGCCTCGACGTACCCCATCCAGTAGGCGGTGATGTTGCCGGCGTTGCCGACCGGCAGGCAGTGCACCGCCGGCGCGTCGCCGAGGCCCGCCACGACCTCGAAGGCCGCCGTCTTCTGCCCCTGGAGCCGGTCCGGGTTGACCGAGTTGACCAGCGCGACCGGGTAGTCCTGGGCGAGCTTGGCGGCCAGCCCCAGGCAGTCGTCGAAGCTGCCGTCCACCTGCAGCAGCCGGGCCCCGTGCACCAGCGCCTGGGCCAGCTTGCCCAGCGCGATCTTTCCCCGGGGCACCAGCACCGCGCAGGTGAGCCCGGCCCGGGCCGCGTACGCCGCGGCCGACGCCGAGGTGTTGCCGGTCGACGCGCAGATGATCGCCTTGGTGCCGGCCTCCATCGCCTTGGACACGGCCAGCGTCATCCCGCGGTCCTTGAACGAGCCGGTCGGGTTCGCGCCCTCGACCTTGAGGTAGACGTCGCAGCCGGTCCGCTCCGCCAGCACCGGCGCCGGCACCAGCGGGGTGTTCCCCTCGTAGAGGGTCACCACCGGGGTCTGCGCGGTGACCGGCAGCCGGTCCCGGAACTCCGCGACCACTCCGCGCCACCGACCGCTACCCGAGGCGGCGCCACTCCCCCCGGTCACAGCTCTCCCTCCACCCGCAGCACGCTCGCCACCGAACGCACCACGTCCAGGCCCCGCAGCTCCGCGACGGTGGCGGCGAGCGCCCGGTCCGGGGCGGTATGGGTGATGATCACCAGGTTCGCCTCGTCGCCCCGGCCCACCTGCCGCACCGCCGCGATCGACACGTCGTGCCGGGCGAAGACGCCGGTCACCCGGGTCAGCACCCCGGCCCGGTCGACCACGTCGAGGCGTACGTGGTAGCGGGTCAGCACCTCGCCCATGGGCACGATGGGCAGGCAGGCGTACGTGCTCGCGCCCGCCGTACGCACTCCGGAGAGCCGGTTACGGGCCACCGCGACCAGGTCCCCGAGCACCGCGCTGGCGGTCGGCGCCCCGCCCGCACCCCGCCCGTAGAACATCAGCTGGCCGGCCGCCTCCGCCTCCACGGAGACCGCGTTGAACGCGTCGCCCACCCTGGCCAGCGGGTGGGTGCGCGGGATCATCGCCGGGTGCACCCGTACGCCGACCCCGGCGGGCGTGCGCTGGGCGATGCAGAGCAGCTTGATGGCGCACCCCATCTCCTGGGCGCTCGCCACGTCGGCCGCTGACACCTCGGTGATGCCCTCCCGGTGGACGTCGGCGGCGCGGACCCGGGTGTGGAAGGCGAGCGAGGCGAGGATGGCCACCTTCGCCGCCGCGTCGAAGCCCTCGACGTCGGCGGTCGGGTCGGCCTCGGCATAGCCCAGCGCGCGCGCCTCGGCCAGCGCCTCTGCCAGGCCGGCGCCGGTGGCGTCCATCCGGGACAGGACGTAGTTGGTGGTGCCGTTGACGATGCCGGTGACCCGGCTGATCCGGTCACCGTGCAGCGACTCGCGCAGCGGGCGCAGCAGCGGGATGGCTCCGGCCACCGCCGCCTCGTAGTAGAGGTCGGCGCCGCTGCCCGCCGCCGCGTCGTGCAGCGCGCCGCCGTCCTCGGCGAGCAGCTCCTTGTTCGCGGTCACCACGGACTTTCCGGCGCGCAGCGCCTCCAGCAGCCAGCCGCGGGCCGGCTCGACGCCACCGACCACCTCCACCACGACGTCCACGTCGTCCCGCTTGACCAGGCCGAGCGCGTCGGTGGTGAACATGCGGGCCGGCACCGGCAGCGGGCCGCGGTCGCGGTCGGGGCGGCGCACCGCGATGCCGGCCAGCTCGACCGGCGCCCCGATCCGCGCGGTCAGGTCGCTGGCGTGCTCGTGCAGCAGGCGGACGACCTGCGCGCCGACCGTGCCGCAGCCGAGCAGTGCCACCCGCACACCCATGTCAGGCCTCACCCGACGTCCAGCGCCATCAGGTCCGCTTCCGTCTCCCGGCGTACCAGCACCCGGGCCTGCCCGTCGCGGACCGCGACCACCGGCGGGCGCGGCACGTGGTTGTAGTTGCTGGCCATGCTCCGGCAGTAGGCGCCGGTGCCGGGCACCGCCAGCAGGTCGCCGGGGCGCACGTCGGCCGGCAGGAACTCGTCGCGCACCACGATGTCGCCGGCCTCGCAGTGCTTGCCCACGATCCGGGCCAGGATCGCCGGGGCGGCCGAGGCGCGCGACGCGCAGGTCGCCGAGTAGCTTGCGGCGTAGAGCGCGGTGCGGATGTTGTCGCTCATCCCGCCGTCGACGCTCACATAGGTGCGGATCCCGTCGACGTCCTTGACCGTCCCCACCTCGTAGAGGGTGAACACCGCCGGACCGACCACGGCCCGGCCCGGCTCCACCGACAGCTGCGGCACCGGCAGGTCCACAATGGAGCACTCGGTCTGCACGATCTGGAACAGGCTCTTCGCCAGGTCGTCCGGTGACGCCGGGTCGTCCTGCGTGGTGTAGGCCATGCCGAAGCCGCCGCCGAGGTCCAGCTCCGGCAGGTGTACGCCGTACGCGTCGCGCACCCGCGCGGCCAGCCCCAGCACCCGCCGGGCGGACAGCTCGAAGGCGGACGTGTCGAAGATCTGCGAACCGATGTGCGAGTGCAGCCCGCGCAGCTCCAGCACGCCCTCGCCGAGCACCCGGTCCACGGCTGCCCGGGCCGCCCCGCCGGACAGCGAGAAACCGAACTTCTGGTCCTCGTGGGCGGTGGCGATGTACTCGTGCGTGTGCGCCTCCACGCCGACGGTGACCCGCACCATCACCGCCGGGCGCACCCGGCGCTCGCGCGCCAGCGCGGTGAGCCGGTCGATCTCGTCGAAGGAGTCGAGCACGATCCGGCCCACCCCGGCGTCGAGCGCCCGGGCCAGCTCCTGCACCGACTTGTTGTTGCCGTGCAGGCCCAGCCGCTCCGGCGGCATACCGGCGGCGAACGCCGTGGCCAGCTCGCCCGCGGTGCACACGTCCAGGCCCAGGCCCTCCTCGGCGACCATCCGCACCACCGCCCGGCACAGGAACGCCTTGCCGGCGTAGTAGACGTCGGCGCCGGCGAACGCGTCCCGGAAGGCGCGGCAGCGGCCCCGGAAGTCGGCCTCGTCGAACAGGTACACCGGGGTGCCGTACTCACCGGCCAGGTCGTTGACGGACCGCCCGCCGACCATGACGGCGCCGTCCGCCCCGCGGCGCACGGTCGCCGGCCACAGCTGCGGCAGCAGCGCGTTGACGTCGTCGGGGGTACGCAGCCATGCCGGAGCCGGGTGCCCCAGCTCGGCGTGGAGCGCACCCGCCTCGTGCGAGTGCATCGGCCTACATCCGCTCCGGGGCACAGACGCCGAGCAGGTCGAGCCCGTTGGCGAGCACCACCCGAGCCGCCTCGACCAACCACAGCCGGGCCCGGGTCAGGTCGGTCGCCTCCTCATCGCCCTGCGGCAGCACCCGGCAGGTGTCATAGAACTTGTGGTACGTGCTCGCCAGCTCCTCCAGGTAGCGGGCGACCCGGTGCGGCTCGCGCAGCTCGGCCGCTGCCGCCACCACCTCCGGGAAGTCGCCGAGCGCCTTGAGCAGGTCGTTCTCCCGCTCGTGCGACAGCAGCGCCGGGTCGAAGTCGCCGCCCCGGTCAACGCCCAGCTCGGCTGCGTTACGCAGCAGCGAGGCGATGCGGGCGTGGGCGTACTGGACGTAGTAGACCGGGTTGTCGTTGCTGCGCCGGGTCCACAGCTCCACGTCCAGGTCGATCGGGGAGTCCACCGAGTAGCGGGCCAGGGCGTAGCGGGCGGCGTCCACACCGAGGGCGTCGACCAGGTCCTCCAGCGTCACCACGGTGCCGGCACGCTTGCTCATCCGCACCACCTGCCCACCGCTGACCAGGTTGACCATCTGTCCGATGAGGACCTCGAGGGTGTCGTCCGGGTTGTCGCCGAGGCACGAGGCGAGCGCGCGGAGCCGGCCGATGTAGCCGTGGTGGTCCGCGCCGAGCATGTAGATGCACCGGTCGAAGCCGCGCTGGCGCTTGTCGTAGTAGTAGGCGCAGTCGGCCAGGAAGTACGTCGGCACACCGTTGCCGCGCACCAGCACCCGGTCCCGGTCATCGCCGAAGTCGGTGGTACGCAGCCACACCGCGCCCTCGGACTCGAACACGTGCCCCTGCTCGCGCAGCCGCGCCAGGGCCGCGTCCAGCTCGCCCCGCTCGTGCAGGTCCTTCTCGTTGAAGTAGACGTCGAAGTGCACGCCGAAGCCGGCGAGCGAGGACTGGATCTCCTCGAACATCCGGGCCACGCCGTGCACCCGGAGCTCCTCGCGCGCCGGCGCCTCGGGCAGCTCGAGCACGTGCGGGTGGCGGGAGACGATCTGCCCGGCGATCTCGGCGACGTACGCGCCGGCGTACCCGTCCTCAGGCGCCGGCTCGCCACGCGCCACGGCCAGCAGCGACGCGGCGAACCGGTCGACCTGCGTGCCGGCGTCGTTGAAGTAGTACTCCGTGGTCACGTCGGCGCCCTGGGCGCGCAGCAGGCGGGCCAGCGCGTCACCCACGGCCGCCCACCGCACGGCCCCGATGTGCACCGGTCCGGTCGGGTTCGCCGACACGAACTCCAGGTTGATCTTCTGCCCGTCCAGGACCGCGCTGTGCCCGTACCCCCGGCCCTGCTGCACCACGGTGCGGGCGAGCTCGCCGGCGGCGGCCGCGTCGAGCCGGATGTTGAGGAACCCGGGCCCGGCCACCTCGACGGACTTGATCCCGGACGCCCGGCCGAGCTGGTCGGCGAGGGCGCCGGCCAGCTCCCGCGGTGGCAGGCCGACCCGCTTGGCGAGCTGGAGCGCGAGCGTGGACGCGTAGTCGCCGTGCTCGGGGTTGCGGGGGCGCTCCACGCTCGTCGCCTCGGGCAGCGCGGAGCTGTCCAGCGCCCGGTCGGCGAAGACGGCGCGGGCAGCGGCGAGCACTTTGGTGGCGAGCTGTACGGGAGTCACTGATCCATGCTATCGGGGGTAGACTGCTGGACTTGGCGGCCACCCGTCGTGCTGGTCACCATGCGGGACGTTCCGGCCCGCCCCTTGGACCCGACCCGAAGGCGTGACGAGGCAGCATGAGCATGAGCACCGAAGGCGGCAGCACCCGCCAGCCCTCCACCGTCTCCACCGGGAAGAAGCCAGGCGCTGGCAAGCCGCCCGCCGGCGACGCCAAGTCCGGCAGCGCGAAGACCGGCGGCTCGGGCTCCCGCCCGGGTGGCGCGGCCAAGTCCGGTTCCGCAGGTCGCGGCGGCGGGGGCAAGGGCCCGCGCAAGCCGCTGGCGCCCGTCAAGGTCGGCCAGGGGCGGGCCTGGGGCCCGATCGCCATGTTCGCCGCCGTGATCGTGGTCGCCCTGGGCATCATCGGCGTCGGCGGCTGGTATGTCTGGCAGGGCAACATCAGCTGGCAGGACCGGGCCAAGGACATCGACGGGATCGCGAACTTCCGCGAGACCAGCCCGCAGGAGCTCGAGGTCAACAAGCACCAGAACGGGGTTCTTCAGTGGAAGATGACGCCACCCGTCGGCGGCGTGCACAACCCGAACTGGCAGAACTGCATGGGCGAGGTCTACCCCGAGCCGATCGCCAGCGAGCACGCCGTGCACAGCCTGGAGCACGGCGCGGTCTGGGTCACCTACCGCCCTGACCTGCCAGCGGACCAGGTGGAGAAGCTCGCGGCAAGGGTGCGCGGCAAGGAGAAGCTCTTCATGAGCCCCTTCCCCAACCTCGACCGCCCGATCTCCCTACAGGCGTGGGGCTACCAGCTCAAGGTCGACGACGCGAGCGACAAGCGGATCGACGACTTCATCAAGGCACTGCGGATCAACGCCTCGGCGGAGGGGCCGTCGGCGTCCTGCGCCGGCGGGATCACGGTGACCGGCACCACCCCGCGGGACCTGGCGGGCGGCTGACAGGCTGCGGTTTCCCCGGCCCTCGGGCACCCCGTTCGTCGCGCCCGAGCCTCCCCTGCCCCGCTGCTTGCTTGCGCAAGCGCTCACCGACGCGGCCGGGTAGCGGCGTCCCGGCGCTGGCACTCGCCGTCGTGGCCGGCCTGCTGCTCGGGTACGCCTCCGGCCGGCTCGCCCGAAGGGGACTCGGTCAAGGCGGCTTTGCCTGAGACGCGACCACGCAGGCGGCATCCACGCGGGTGGTTGGATGAGCTGCCTTGCCTGTTCGGCAACGCAGACCCTGCGCTGGCCGGGGTGAGGGGCCTGGGCAGGTCAAGGAGCCCACCGAGCTGCACCACCTGGTGGAGCGCTGGGAGCGGAGCCCTGTAACGCGTGCGTCCTGACAGATCATCATTCGTACTGCCGGCTGGCCGTTCTTCCCGCTGCGGACCGACTGGCTGGCGATATTTCCGCTGACGAATCGACGCCGGCCGGTGTGGAGAGAGTCCACACCGGCCGGCGTCGATCTGCTGTGCTTGTTCTACCTCTGCTTGGTGCTCGGCCTCTCGGCCGTCACTAGGTCGTCAGCTCTCGAACACGTCGCGCCGACGCCGTACCACGAGCAGGACAACCCCGGCCCCGAGGAGACCCAAGCCGGCCACCAGGATGGCGCCCACGGCGGTCCCGGTCACCGGAAGGCCACCGCCGCCACCGCCGCCACCACCCGGAGTGGTGCTCGCGCCGTCGCTGGGGGTCGACCCGTCGCTCGGGGTCGGACTCGGGGTCGACCCGCCCCCGCCGGGGCAGGTGTGGCTCAGGACGAACTTGGCGCCCTGCGCGGGAGTGCCGGAGACGGTCGCGGTGCCGCCGGTCAGCGTCCAGCCAGCGGGGGTGAAGACGTACGCGTGCATCGGGTTGTCGTCGCGGATATAGCTGTTGTTCGGGCCGCCGCCGTCCGCGGTCACCGTGACGCTGCCGTTGGCGCCGAAGTTGACAGTCAGCGACAGGAATCCCGTCCCTGGGTTTCCTGGGTACACGAAGTGCCAGGCGTCGTACCCGTCGGGACCGGGTTCGAAGTTCTCGTCGCCACAGATCTGGGTTCCGAAGCCGGCAGCCGTGCTCCCGATGTGCGGTTCATGCAGCGGGACGGTGCCGTCGGCGGACGCGGCGTTGGCTGTTACGAGCAGTAACGCGCCGGCAGCCGCTGCCGCGACTGTCAGACGGGAAAGCCAGCGGCTACCCATTGTGATGATCCTCCTGGGGGTGCTGGTGACAGAACGCCACATGATGCCGTTGATGCAGGTGTGCAAGGCATCCTCCGATCGGGCATCATGCCCTATGGCGCCGGACCATGTGTGCGACGCGCCGGTACGGCGGGCGCCGGGGTGCGCGGCGACAGGGCGGTCGCGGTGCCTGCTACAGTTCTGTGGTCGCTGAGCCCCCGTAGCTCAGGGGATAGAGCACCGCCCTCCGGAGGCGGGAGCGCAGGTTCGAATCCTGCCGGGGGCACATCACAGAACTGTGCAGTGCCAACGGGTACGTTGATCGTCGAAGCGACGTACCCGTCGCCGCCAGGGCGCAACGAACGCCGCGGTAAGCGATCAGTAGACTACTAAGCAGAGCGACGGTCCGCCGCTGCGGCAGCAAAGTCGCCGTCCGCCACTACTCCTGCCAACCGCGCCACCTGGCCTCAAGGTATGTCCCGCTCACCGAGCAAGCGATCGTAGGTTGCGACGGAGAAGGGCACCGTGTAGTAGCGGCGTTCGACCGCGCGTTCCAGGAGCGCGGTCAGGTCGCTCCCACCTATGGCGAGTAGCCCGAATCGCGCCGGGTCGCCCTGGCGGACATTGTCAACGATGTAGAGCCAGAAGTTCGGGTTGGTGCGCGCTTCGTCCACCTGGCGGGTTTCTAGCCACAGGTCTTGGCCACGGGCGGATCCTCCGTACGCCTTGATCTCAATGGTGCGCACATCCCCCGCGACGTCAGCAGCCGCACCTGTACCGCGAGTGTCCCGGGAGGGGCGGCCGTGCGCGCCTTCATAGGCGAGCACGAAAGCGACCGCCGCGTTCTCTACGGCCTTGTTCGTCATGTTTGGCGTGGATGGAGGGAAGGTCACGGCGTCCATCCGTCACCGGCGAGCGTTCCGTCCGCGTTCAGGAGGACGACGTGGACGCCTGCGGCATCCCGCCCGGTGCGCGTACGGGCGGCCAGGTCGCGATAGCGGGGATAATCCGGAAGCACCATGAGCGATTCGTGTCCGGGGTGGCTGTCCAGCAGCATGATGGCCTTGAACAGAGCCTGACTGAACCAATGCACCGCCTGTGTGCTTGGCTGGGTGGGCTTGATCTCGCCGGCACGTCGAGGGTCCGCGTAACCGCCCGGCGGCCAGCCCTTGACCTCAGCGCCCAGCCGCCGGGTCTCCTTGGCGGCGAGCACATCCACGCCGCGCGCCTTCGTAGCAGTGTCCGCCGTCGCCTCGATGCGCCAGCCGTACCCCACGAGAAGTTCAACGAAAACGGCTTGCACGCTTCCCTCCCACGGCCAGCACTTCCCAGCCGCGGCCGGAGCAGCCGGCGATGGTTGCGGAACTCGGCTGACGCGAGACGCGACAGGGTTGATGGGGTCGGTGGCGATCGGGAAACCGAGCGCCCGGAGATGGCGTAGGGCCGTCTGGCTGGTGAACTGCGACCGCGGCACGCCGCTGGCAAGCTCGAACACCTGCTTCACCGGATAGACCACCCCGCCAACCCGGACGGCATGTTCGCGGACCGGCTCGGGCGGCACGTCGTTCATCCGGCTGGTCACCGTGTTGACCTCCAGCACTCGGCGCACTCCGTTGAGGACGAACTCCACGCTCCCAATTACAGGCCAACGGCCGCCCGACGCGCCACGTCCAAGCGGACGCCAATCGATGGATAGTCGACCAGACCACGTACGGGGGGCAACCACGGGCACGGCAAAGTCGTGGAGCGACTGGCCGATGGCTGTGGGTGACGGTGGGGGCTGGGGTTGACAGGCGGGCACGGGCCCGATGATCTGGTACCGGCTGTCAGGTGTTGGTGGGTGCGCTAGCGGGGGTGGCGGACCGCGGGACCGGCGTGGGCTGCGTCATCCGTTGCCGGCGGTGCTGGCGTGGCGGTCGCGGCGGTGCTGGCCGGCAGCCGCTCGTTCTACGCGGTCGGGCAGTGGGGCCGCTGGGGGCTCGCAGAAGACCCTCAAGGCGGTCGGTGCCCGCCGGGATCCGGGTAGTGGCCGGTATGTGGGCCCGGATGAGAAGACCGTGCGCGGCACGGGGTGGAACCTCGATCTGGCCCGGCCTCAGCCAGAGCTGGACATGGCTGTGCTGCCGAGGACATGGTGGCGTGGGATGGGGTCAACCGTTGTGGCGGGCATGGGCTACAAGGACTGTGTGGGTCTGACGTACCTCAGCTGTGTTGGTCCGTGCTCGTGAGCTGCCCAGGGACCGACGTGCCTACCTTGACCGTGGCACGCTGCTCTTGACCGCGGCGACGCGCTCCACGGTGCCGAGCTTGAGCTGCTCGGACTCGGTCACGGTGAACCCGGCCGGGGCGAGCATGGGCAGCGGCCGGCGGGTCATGTACTCGCCGTTGCGGGCGGTGAGCAGCTCGATGAGCTTGAGTACGGCCCACACCGGCCACCAGCGGCTGCCGATGTGGTCGAGCAGGAGCAGTCTGCCGCCGGGGAGCAGAACCCGGTGCATCTCCCCGATGGCCCTGGCGTGGTCAGGGATCGTGCACAGCGACAGGGTGCACACCACCGTGTCGAACGAGGCGTCGTCGAACGGCAGCGCCTCGGCGTCGCCTTCGCGCAGGTCGACCTCGCGGCCCAGCTCGGCGGCGCGCTGCCTGGCGACCGCCAGCATGGCTGGGCTCAGCTCGACCCCGGTGACGGTCACGTCCAGCGGGTAGAAGGGCAGGTTGAGCCCGGTGCCGATGGCGACCTCCAGCACCCGGCCGGTCGCGCGGGAGCACACCCACTCCCGCCCGCCGCCGAACTGGAACCGTTCGAAGAAGGCGATCTGCCGGTCGTAGCTCGGCGCCATCGCGTCCCACACCCGCAGCGCCCGAGCGGTAGGGGTCTCCCCGGTCCTCATGGTGTCCTCCGAGCACTCGCTCTGTCGTAGGTAGAACAGTCACAGTGGACCGGGCCGCGGCGGCGTGAGGACGCTGGCGATGACGTGCCGGACCCGGTCGGCGGCACAGCCCGGGTTGGGCTGGCCGGCCGGGGCCCTCACTGGTCCGCCGGTGCCATCTCGGCCGAAGCGGCCGGCGGAGCCACTGTCGGCTGCGACGAGCCGACAGTGGCCTCCGGCCACCGTATCGGGGCGACGCACAAGGAGACGAGCAGGGCCGAGCCGGCGACGGCCCCCATCCCCCATACCAGGCTGCCCGAGCTCGCGATGAACCCGATGACGGGGGGTCCGGCCAGCAGGCCGGTCGTTCCCATGGCGGCGACCAGGGTCAGCGCGTCCGAGCCGACCCTCGCCGCGGCGACGTAGATGCACGGTGTCACGGCCGCCATGCCCAGCCCGACGCCGGCGAACCCGACGAGCGCCGGCGCCACCCCGCCGAGCACGAGGGCGAGCGCCAAACCGGCGCCGGCCACCGTGGCACCGGCGACGACGACGGTCTTGTCGCCCCAGCGGGCCCGCCACTGGTCGGCGAGCAGGCGGGCAAGCACCATCATGGCGGAGAAGACCGCGATGCCCATGGGCGTCACCTGCGCAGCGGCGTGGGCGATGTCCTTGAGGTAGAGCGCCGACCAGTCGGTCATGGCGGCCTCGGTCACGGTGCCGAACACCATGGCCAGGCTCAGCCATACGGTCACCCCGGTCGGCACGACCCACCTGCGACGGGTCTCCTCCCGGCGGGCCTCCTCCTGGCTGGTCTGGGGCGGCGCCGGGTCGTCGGCCAGCAGGGCCGGCCAGGCGAGCCCGACCAGCAGCAACAGGACGAGGGCGGCCACCACGAAATGCACCGGCAGCGCCTGGCTCAGGATGCTGACCCCGGACGCGACCAGGGCCGCGCACAGGGTCCCGCCGCTGAAGACCGCGTGCAGCTTCGCCATGGTCATTCTCTGGTACTTCGCCTCAAGCGCGGCGCCCTGGGCGTTCATGGCGACGTTCAGGCAGGCGACGGCGACCCCGTCGGCGAACAGGACCACCAGCGCGGTCGGGTAGCTCGGCACCACGGACAGCGCCAGCAGGACCGCGACAAGGCCGAGGGTGGACAGTCCCGCCAGGCGCCGGGAGCCCAGCTGCCGCATCAGGCGCGCCACGAGCGGGAAGGAGACCGCCGCGCCAACCCCGCACGCCAGCAGCAGGACCCCCACCTCCGCCGCGGTCAGGTCCAGCCGTGCCTTGAGCGCGGGGATCCGCGCCGCCCAGGTCCCGTACTGGAGCCCGAGAAAGCAGAACAACGCGGCGACCGCCAGCTGCGACCGGCGGAACTCATGGCGAGTACGGGACATGCGGGTCCGCCTCCCTGCCGTTCGGGACCGCCCTGGACATGTACACCGCGCCTGCGCCGTAGCCAGGTAGCCGGCGAGCCGCCCGCCGGCGTCGAGCACAAAGGACGTCGCCGGTGACGCGCGGCCCCTGGACTCCAGCACGGCCCGCTCCTCGGACAGGCCGGCTCCGGCGTACGCGGCTGCCTCTATCCGGACGATGCTGTCCCAGTCGCGGTCGCAGACGGGGCGCACCTGGTACGTCATCTATCCGCGCCCCTCCCCAGTGGCCGGACCGGAGCATCCCCCACGGCCGTGTACGGCAGCGGGGCGAACCCGTTGAACCCCAGCGTTGTGTAGCTGGTGGCGTACGCGCCGCAGGAGAGGATCCACACTGGATCCCCGGACGCCGCGGCCTTCGGCACGAGCACCCGGCTTTCTCCCCGGCTGAACGCGTCGTCGCTGTCGCAGGTGGGTCCCGCGACAACGGCCGGGACATACTCCCCGCCGCGGTGGGAGGGGAACACCAGCGGGTACCGCAACAGGTCCATCTCGTACAGTCCGTTGAACTTTCCACAGCTCAGGTACAGCCAGTGCTGGCGCTCGCCGGTCAGCAGCTGCCGCGCCGACAGCCGGGACACGTGTGCCCGGATCGCGCCGTGGTCGGCGACCAGATGGCGCCCCGGCTCCAGGACGAAGTCCAGGTGGCCGCGGGACGCCTGCCTGAGCTGCCGCATGCCCGAGCGGACCGCGTCGAAGATGTCGCCCGTCGGCGGGCTCAGTGGCCTGCCCTGCCGGTCGAGATAGCCGAGGGCGGGCAGGCCGCCGCCGAGGTTGACATGGTCGATGCCGATGCCGCGCCGATCCAGCGCGGTGACGGCCTCGACCAGGTCCTCGACGGCGCTCTTCCAGCCCGCGGCCGTCATCTGCTGCGACCCGACGTGCACCGACAGGCCCGCGGGTGCCAGGCCCAGGTCCTTGGCCGCCGCCAGCACCAGCACCGCGTCGGTGACGGAGCAGCCACACTTGTCGCGCAGGCCCCAGAGTGCCCCGTCGCCGGTGGTGGCGACCCGGCAGAACACCCGGGAGCCGGGGGCGTGTGCCGCGACGGCCGCCACGTCCTCCCGGCTGTCGGTGACGAACTCGCGGACACCGAGGCGGTACGCATCGGCGATGTTGCGGTCCGACTTGACCGTGTTGCCGTAGTGGACCCAGCCGACCGGCACCCCGGTCCGCAGGGCCTGCGCAACCTCGTTGGGGCTCGCCGCGTCGAAGCCGGCACCCTTGCCCGCCAGCAACGCCAGCACCTCGTCAACGGGGCACGCCTTCATGGCGAACCGCACGGACACGCCCGGCAGCTCGCGGACCAGCGAGTCGTACCGGTCCTCGATCCCGGCGAGGTCGTAGACGATCTGGTCCTCCGCGGCCGCGGCCAGTGCGGACCGCAGGCCCGTGCTCAGGAACATGATGGGGCGATGCTCGTGGCCCGGCTCGCCGACACCAGTGACTCCCACGCCTCGATGAGGGTGGCAAACTCCTCGATGTCCTGCTGAGCCTCCCGGAGCAGCGAGTCCCCGCGGGCCGCCAGGATGTCGGCGAGCGCTGCGTATCTGCCCCCCAGGCGCCGGTAGGCGTGCTCGAGGCGGTGCAGCCGCGCGACGTTCTCCTCCCTGCCCAGCCAGGTGCTCTCCCGTACAAAGTCAATGATCTTCGCTGGGCAGACGCGGTGCTGCGCGTCGAGCAGCGACTCGCCGGCCACGGTCATCTTCCGGTAGATGAAGTGGAGGTAGAGCATCGAGAGGAAGAACTTCGTCAGCCGCATGTGGTACGCCGCGAACCCCCCGCCGGTCTTCCGCTCGTCGGTGTGGAAGTTCACGATGTTGCGGTTGTGCAGCACACCGGGCAGGCCGGCCTTGTGGACCACGTGGATGAGGAAGTAGTCGCTGCCGATGGTGTTGGTGGCCGGCAGCAGCGGGATGTCCTCGTACACCTGGAAGAACGCGATGTTGCACATGTCGACGCGCATCGGGTCGACGATGGTGAGCGTCGAGTGGTCGCGGGTGAACACCTCCGTGCCCGCTCCCGCGAAGGACTCCTCGACCAGCTCTGTCCTCTCCTCGTCCGAGGCGTCGCCGGGCGCCCAGAGGCTCACCACGTCGTGGTAGATGTCGCGGTCGCGTTCCCTGATGTCGGCGATGTCCACCGACAGCTCGCCGACGAAGGAGCCGCCCACCATCACCACGGGCTTCCCGGCGTGCGCCGGGTCCAGCGCCGCCTGTGACACGCCGCCCACCGCGTCGGCCGCCCGCCTGCCGAGCGAGGCTAGCTCGTGGTGGATCGGGAACACCTTCGCGCCGTCCGAGACCTGGTAGTGGCTGTCTGAGTCCCTGCGGTGCACCGACCGGCACCCGAGTGCGCTGGCGATGAGGAACGCGCGGTTGGTGCACGCGCCGTAGGAGACGTCGGCGGGCAGCATGAGCTCGGCGATGAGCTGGGGCCTGGCAACGCCCGCACGTCCAGTCACCCGGTCCAGGAATCGCCGCTGCGCCGCCTCGTCGAGATGCAGTGTGACCACGTTCGGCGCGGCCGGCTGCCGGGCGATCACCACCGCGTGCGCCGCGTACGCGTGCCGGTCCGAGGAGTCCAGGACCAGCAGGTACACCTCGACGTCGAAGTGCTCGGCCGCGTACCGCGCCTCCTCGGCGACGGCCGCGAGCGTGGCGGCGCACGGCCGGTTCGTGGGCAGGGTCAGGCAGATCCGGCGCATACCAGCTCTCCGGTGGTCTCCTCGGGGTCACGGTCGCGCCAGGAGTCGAGCCCGAGCAGCTTCCTGCCCAGGTCGTTGAGGGTGGCCGGGCCGTACCGCAGCGACTCGTGCCTGGTCGCGTCGCCGAGCAGGGTGGCGTTCCAGTCCGGTGTGCGCAGCGTGCGCCAGGAGTCCACCCGGGAGCGGCGCAGCTCGTGGTGCGACTCGAGCGCCGGCATCATCGACAGGTACTGGACCGCCCTGGCGCCGTCCGCCGAGGTGTTCGGCGCCACACCGTGCGCGAGCAGGCCGTTCCAGACCAGCATGTCGCCCGCCTTGAGCTCGGGCGAGACCACCGGAAACTCGGTCCGGTCGACCGCGGGCCGGACCGGGTCGCGGTCCGGCGGCTGGGCGACCCGCCACCGGTCGAAGTGGCGGAACAGCTCCGGCGAGCAGTGGAAGCCGCCGAGCTCCGGCCGGGTGTCGTTCAGCGCGATGATGCCCTGGACCCGCTGCGGCGGCACGCTCAGCGTGGTGTCGACGTCCCAGTGCAGGTCGATGTCGAACCCGCGGTCGGTGGCCGGGATGAGCGCCCGGTTGCGGTTGCCGACGTTGGGCGGGTTGAGGTTGAGCCGGTCGAGCGTCACCCACAGCTGTTCGCAGTCCCACACGTCGACGAACGCGTCATACACCCGCTGCGTCTGGCGGCTGTCCCAGATGAGCTGGTGGTGGTACGCCTCCACGAAGCCGTAGACGTACAGGTCCCGGTCGAGGTCCGAGCGGTACTGCCGGTGCGGGTACCAGGTGTCCGGGCGGTTCGGGTCGAGCCCCTGGAACTCCCAGGCGAAGTCGAGCAGGCCTCGCGCCGCGGCGGCCGGGATCGCCTCCCGGACGACGACATAGCCGTACGCCTGCCAGAAGGCGAAGTCCTCCTCGGAGAGCACCCGCAGCTGCTGGGACTTTGCCAGGTCCCGCAGCGGCACGGCGGCCAGGTACGTGTCGCCGTCCGCGCTGAGGTATGGGATGTCCGAGGCCGCTCGGTGGAGAAACATGCAACCCCTCCTAGAAAGAGAGCCAGATGTCCTGTGGCCGGTGGTCGGAGAGTGCCTCGGCTGACGCGAGCTCGTACCGGTGCACGGTGACCGGTCCGCGGGTGAACGTCCAGTCGATCCGCCAGAACGGTAGCGGCAGGCCGGCCAGGGGGTTGTCCCACCGGAAGGTCATCGGCGCGTCAAACCGCCAGCTCAACGGCAGCAGCGCTGGGTTGGCGTGGGTGGCGTCGGTGGCCACCGCCCGCAGCGGGTCCAGGCTGCCCATGGCGGAGGTGCAGTTGAGGTCGCCGGAGACGACCGACGGGTTCGGGTTGGTCCTCAGGTCGTCGGCGAGCGCCTGGATCTCGGCCTCGCGCCAGTTGAACTTGCGCTCGTAGTACGCGTCGGCGTCGATCGTGTCGGAGAGGAGGTCGATGTCGATCGCTGTCTGCACGGTGACGTGCACGTTGTAGAACGACACCACCCGGTCACCGATGCGCAGGTCGGTGCGGAACACCTTGTCCCGCGCGAACACCTGGCTGAACCGGGTGCCGGGTGGCAGCTGGGCGGCCGGACCGAACAGGGGCTGGGCGACGATCGGGAAACGCGAGATGGTGAGCAGCTCGCTACGGCGCGCGATGTAGTAGCCGGGGAACTCCGCGCGCAGCCTGTCGTCGTCCTGGAAGGGGTGGTAGCCCTCCTCGCCGCTGCCCGGCTCCCAGATGACATGTTCCTGCAACAGGTAGACGTCGGCCTGCTTGCGCTTCAGGAAGCGGTACTGCGCCTGCGGGTCGGCGTTGCCCATGCCCCAGTAGTTGGTGTTCCAGCTGACGATATGGATGGCGCCGGGTGGCACGTGCCGCCCTGACCAGCGCAGCGCGTTGAGGTTCACGCCGGTCTGGTCGATGCCGGGCAGGATGCCCACGAGCGCAACCACAGCCGCCCACCGGCGGCGCGGCCCGCCTGCGGCCAGGCTCGCGGCCAGCAGCAGGAGCGGGATGGCCACCAGGAAGATCGGGGGCGTGGCATCCAGCAGGATCGACCAGTGCCAGCGTCCGGAGGCCGCCCGGCGGACCACGTTGTACGCCAGCCACAGCGCGGTGACGCCGATGAGCAGCCAGCCGTACCAGAGCCGCAGCGCCCGGGCGGCGCGCCGCCACCGCAGCGGCGCGGGCGGCGGGCCCGGCTCCGGCTCCGGCTCCGGCTCCGGCTCCGGCTCTACATGTTCATCGCCGAGCGCGGTCGTCATCACGCCGTCCTTTCGTACATACGGCGGAAACCTGGGCCGCAGGGCCCACTCCCCCGAGCGCGAGCCCGCACACAACGGCCGTGTTCAGCACCGCGTGGACCGCGGTGAAGGAGGCGAGGAACGCTCAGCCGCGCTCGCGGTGGACGAACTCGTACTGCCCGGGTCGGCGCCCTCTTGGGTCACCGCCGTGACTGTCCACTGTTGTCAGACCCATTGTCTACCGTGTCGGCATGCCGAGTGCGGAGCATGAGTCCCGGTGGCAGCCCGGGCCCGTTGGGAGGCGTTCATGACCACCTCTGTCGGTTATGAGTACCGCAGCGAGCTGCTACGCAGGCTCGCCGCCCAGCATGCCGTATGCGTGGAGATCGTCACCGCATCGCTGGGGTGAGCACTATCCGGCCCGGTGGAGCGCCGTGGTCGCGGGTCTCCTGTAGCCGGTGCGCCTCGGCGGCGGCGGCGAGCGGAAGCTGCGCACGCACCCGCCCGCGGAGGCGGCCGGCCGCCAGCTCCCGGTTGATCGCTCCGGCGGCCTCGGCGAGGTCACGCACTGACGCGTTGCTGATGACAAAGCCGTGGATGGCCAGGTCCTGGGTGTAGAACGGCCCCACCGGCAGCACGGCCCGCGAGCCTCGCCCGGCCGACAGCAGGATGCGACCGCCCCGGGCCATCAGCGGGACGGTTGTCTCAAGGTCGTACCGACCGGAGTTGTCCCAGAACAGGTCAACTCCCCCCGGCGCCAGGGCGGCGAGCTTCTTCGCCAGCTCGGCGTCGTCCCGGTCGAGCACCTCATCCGCTCCGCACGCGCGGCACCAGTCGGCGTTGCCGGCCCGGTCGACGGCGATGACCCGGGCACCCGCGGCAGCGGCGAGCTGGACCGCCGCGTCCGCCACGCCCCCTCCCCGGCCTACGACGACCGTCTCGCCCGCGGCGACCCGGGCGGTGCGGAACAGTCCGATGTAGGCGGTCGCCGCGGTGTGCAGTGTGGAGACCGCGTTGACCGGGTCCACACCGTCCGGCAGCGGATAGAGCCGGTCGGCGGGCGCCACCGCGTACTCGGCGAAGGAGCCCTGCCTGCCGTTGTGGCCGAGGCTGTTGCACCAGACCCGCTGCCCCGGTTGGCAGGTGGTGACGCCGGGGCCGAGCCGGGTGACGACGCCGACCAGGTCGCGCCCGACGATGAAGGGGAACGTCATGTCCGTCCGGTAGGCGCCGGAGCGGATGAACGTGTCCACATGGTTGACCGCGACCGCTTCGACGCGGACAAGGACCTCCCCCGGCCCAGGGGCCGGCACCGGAAGCGGCCCGACCCGGATAGCCTCCGGCGGACCGAGCTCGGTGATGAAAGCCGCGGTCATCTGCTCGCTGCGCTGGTCCATGGCCACCTTTGCCGCTGTCGCTGGGTCCGGGTACTGGTTCATCGCTCGGCCAGCCCCACGCGGCCGTGCAGCCACCCCAGCATCCGGGGCGACCACCACGCGGCCCGGCCCAGCAACGAGATGGCGGCCGGCACCAGCACGCCGCGCACGAGAAGCGCGTCCAGGAGGATGGCGAAGCCGGCACCCAGACCGAAAAGCTGAAGGAAGCTGAGCGTGCCGGTGAGGAACGAGAAGAACACCACGGCGAGCATGAGCGCGGCCACCGAGACGATGCGGCCGGTGCGCGCAAGGCCCCTGCTCACCGCTTCGGCGTTGGGCAGGCCGGCGTCGTGCATCTCCTTGATCCGGCTGATCAGGAAGACCTCGTAGTCCATGGACAGGCCGAACACGACGCAGAAGATCAGGATGCTGTTGGCCGTGTCGACCGGTTGTGCGGTGAACCGCAGCGCCTCTGCCAGGTGCCCGTCCTGGAAGGCCCAGACCAGCACGCCGAAGGTGGCCGCGAGGCTCAGGCTGTTCACGACGATCGCCCGGAGCGGCTGCAGCACGCTGCCGGTGAACAGGAACAGCACCACAAAGGTGATCAGCATGATGGTCGAGACCACCAGCGGCAGCTGGGCAGTCAGTGAGCGCTGGGTGTCGACGAGCTCCGCGTTGGCCCCGCCGACCAGCACGGTCGCGCCATCCGGCCCGGGTAGGGAGCGCAGCCTCTCCACCAGGCCCACGGCCTCGTCCGACTTCGGCGCCAGGCTGGTGGACACGGTGAGCCACTGCGCGTCCGGCCTGCCCCGGGTCTCCTCGCCCGGTAGCCGCGCGGCCAGCTGCCCCTGGACGAACATTCCGGCGCTGCTCTGCACGTTGCTGACGTCGGGCAGCAGGGACAGGCCCTGCGCGTAGCCGGCCACCGCCGACGAGGTCGCCTGCCCGGTGGTGACCAGCTGGATGGCGGCTGGGTCGAAGCCACGGTACTGCGCGGTCACCGTGTCGTTCACCGTCCGGCTCTCGGCGCTCGGGCGCAGCACCCGGTCGTCGACCGTGCCGAACTCCGCGTGCAGCACCGGCGACGCCAGGGCGAGCAGCGCCAGCAGGACGGGTGCGGCGGCGAGGCCGGGCCGCCGGCTCACCCACCCGGCCAGGCGCCCCCAGAACGGCGCGTCCGACCCCCGCACCGCCTTCGACCACGGCAGCCGTAGCGCGTTCACCCGGGGGCCGAGCAGAGCGAGCAGAGCGGGCACCACGAGCACGCTGGCCAGCGCCGCGATGAGCACCACACCGATGGCGACATACGCGAACGAGCGCAGGAAGTACAGCGGGAAGAACGCCATCGTCGCCAGGCACGCGCCGATGGTGAAGGCAGAGAACAGGATGGTACGGCCGGCCGTGCGCACGGTGGTGGCGACCGCGTCCGGCACCGGGTCGCCGGCCGCCAGCCGCTCCCGGAACCTCGCCACGATGAACAGCGCGTAGTCGATGCCCAGGCCCAGGCCGAGGGCGGTGGTCAGGTTCGCGGCGAGGATGGAGACGTTGGTGAAGTCGCTCAGGACGGTCATCTCGGCGAACGTGCCGACGATCGCCAGCGACCCGATGACCAGCGGCAGCAGGGCGGCCACGACGCTGCCGAACGCGTAGATGAGCAGCAGGAGGCTGAGCGGCACCGCGATCGCCTCAGCGACCAGCAGGCTGCTCTTCAGGTTGTGGAAGATCTCCCGGTTGGCGCCCTGCTGGCCGCCGATCCGCACGGTGAGGTCCCCGTACCGGGTGTGGTACCGGTCGTACAGATACTCGGTGTTCTTCAGGGCGGTGTCCTCGTCGCCCGCGACGTGCATGACGACCAGGGCTGACGCGCCGTCCGTCGACCGGAGCACCGGGTTGCGCGTCGTCCAGTACGAGGCCACGTTGCGCAGCATCTTCTCGCCGGCCAGCTCTCTGGTGAGCTGGGTGCCGGCGGCGACCACCTCCGGCGAGTCCAGCGCGGGGCCGTCGGTGCTGACCAGGAACACCAGGTTGTGCTGGCCGCCGAACTCCACGTCGATCCGTTCGGCGGCCACAGTGGACTCGGCCACGGGGTCGAGGTAGCCACCGACCTTAAGCTTGCCGAACGCGCCGAGGGCGACGATCCCCGCGCCGACCGCGAAGAGAGCGGCGAGAACCACCACCAGTCGGGCGTGCCGGTGGACGGCGCTGCCCAGCCTGCCCAGCATCGGTCATCCTCCGCCGGCGTCAGGAGAGCAGGAACGCCAGTGCCAGCCCGAGACACCCCGCATCCAGCGAGAGCAGCCCGAGCAGCCGCGCCTTCCGCCAGTCCTTCCCGCGGATGCCGTGGTAGAGCTGGACCGAGTGCAGCGCCACCACCGGGACCGCGGCCACGGCCAGGACCGGGTTGATCCGGGTGGCCGTGAACAGCAGCGTGAGCAGGGTGACCTCGGCGGCCAGGAGCAGCACAAGAACGATCCGGAAACGCTCCGGCGCCAGCATGACGGCGAGCGTGTGGCGGGAGACCGAGCGGTCCCCCTCCCGGTCGGAGGCGTTGCCGTAGTTCACCACCATGAGGAACCACAGCCCGAACAGGGCGCTGGTGATGAGGATCTCGCGGTTGAGATCCCCGGCCACGAACCAGTACGGCATGAGCGCGATGGAGCCGATGACGAAGAAGATCGTCGTCTCCAGGCCCAGCGGCCGGTAGCTCAGCTTCAGCCCCGCGGAGTACTGCACGGCCGCGACCTGGACCGCCAGCATCAGCAGGACTGCGACCAGTGGCGCCCGGCCGTCCAGCAGGTATGCGGCCAGCAGCGTGCAGGCGACGCTGACGACCCAGCACACGATGCCGAAGACCACCGCCTCGGACTCGGTCAGCACGCCGGTGAGCAGCGGCTTCTTGGCGACCGTCCGGGCCGGCCGGCCGGCGTAGTTACGCGCGTCGCTGCCGTCCCGGTATCCGCCGATGTCGTCCCAGGCGCCCCCGCTCCACTGTCCCAGCTCCACCATCACGAGCAGCACCACGAGCGCTGCGGCGGTCTCGGTCGTGACCAGCCCGTCCAGGCGCAGCAGCAGGACGGCCAGCAGCCAGCCGTAGGCGTGGTGGTAGATCCGGATCTTGCCGAGCTGGAGGAACCCCACGATCTTGGTCATGATCGGGACCCTGGCCACGCTCGGTGCACTGGTTGCGGTCATCTCGCCCTCCTTCTCGTCCCACCCGTCCCGACCGTCCGGTCAGGAGACCGCGGCGACCTGCCGCCGAACCATGTCCTTGAGCTGCTGGCGTTTGATCTTTCCGGTCACGGTCCGGGGGAACTCGTGGTCGGGAATGAGAACGGGCTCGGCGAGCGGCGCGATGGCCGCGGCCGCCCGCTTGAGCTCCTCCCGGCGGAACTGCGTCCCCGGTCGCACCGACAGCACCGGCAGCGTGACGCCGTCGACCTCGATCACGACCAGCTCGAGCACCTCCGGGAACTGCTCGAGCAGGATGTCCTCCACGGCGATCGAGCTCGCCGCGGCGGAGACCTTGTCGACCTCCCGGTCAATCAGCGTGAGCAGGCCGAGCCGGGACAGGCTGCCCCAGTCGCCGGTGTCCCACCAGCGGCCCTTCGGGTAGTTGCGGGACGCCAGGTCCGGCCGGTTGATGTACCCCGAGAAGGTGCCGGGGGTGCGGACCACGATCCGCCCTGGCCGACCCGCCGGGACCCGCCCGCCGGACTCGTCCAGGATGCGGACCCGGCAGAAGGGGAACCGGGGGCCGACCGGGTGGCCGCCGGTCAGCTTGGGCAGGCTCCTGCGGCGCAGCCGCGGCACTCCCTTCACGGTCGCCCGGAACGCGACCGGCCCCGACTCGTTCTGCCCGTACACCTCGAAGAAGGCCGCGAGCCGGTGCGCGGAGCCCTGCAACAGCGCCTGCACGGTGTCCGGGTGGATGACGTCGAACCCGGCGCCGAAGTAGCGGACGGACCGGAAGGCCCCGCCGGGCGCAAGGTGCTGCCAGGCGCGGAACGTGTTCGGGTGGGTCTCCAGGTATGTCGGCTGGTGGCGCTTGAGGAAGCGCTCGACGCTGTCGGGGTCGTCGTGCTGGATGAGCATCAACGGCGCCTTGCGCATGAGGACCGCGAGCACGCCGACGATCGTCCGGCCGTGCACCGGGGAGAGCGCGAAGGCGATGTGCCCGCGCATCCGCGACGTCCAGTGGATGACCGCCTGCACGCCGGCGTTGAACCAGATGCTCTCGCTCGAGCACTCGACGAGCTTGGGCACGCCGGTGGTGCCGGACGTGTGGACCACGACGTAAGGGGCTTCCGACCTGGTCTCCGGCCCTCTGGTGTACCGTGCGGCCGCGGGCAGCTCGGCGGCGACCTCCCGCCAGTCGACGTGGGTGAGGCCGGGGAGGAGCGCGCGCCCTTCGACGCTGCGCTCCCCGGTGGCGATGAACGTGGTGATGCCGGAGACCTCGGCCACCATCGCGGCGAGCGTCGGTCCTGACAGGGTCGGGCTGATCAGGATGGGGACGGCGTCCAGCGCGGCGATGGCGGTGTAGGCGACGACGATGTCGGTTGGTGACTCGAGCCATACGATGCACCGCGCGCCCGGTGCCACGCCCCGGTTCCGCAGCACCGTCGCGGTGCGGGCGGTGGCGTCGGCCACGTCTCGGGCCGGGATCCTGTCGTCGTGCGCGGCGACGATGACGGGCTGGTGGTCGACGATCCACGGTGCGGCGTGGCTGGGCAGTGCCAGCAGCTTGTCAAAGATCACGGGATGCCTCTTTCGTGGTCATGCCGGGTTACGTGGTCATGCCGGGTTACGTCGTCATGCCGGCAGGACCTCGGTCAGCTCGTAGACGACCGGGCCTTCCGGCTCCTCGATGGTCACCGCCTTCACCGACACCAGCCGCTGCCCCTCGTCGGCGGCGAGCTTCTCCAGGTCCGGCCGCTCTGCCCGGCTGCTGATGGCGAGCAGGATCTGGCCATCGGGCGTCACGTGCCGCCGTGCGTCCCGGAAGAACCGCCGGTGGGCGTCGTAGCCGGGGTCCACGTACGCCAGCTCCAGGATGTTCCCGATGGAAAGCGTCTGCGGGGCCCACGTGTTGTTGGAGTGCCAGTAGACGACGTCGAACCTGGCGTCGGCCGGCAGCGCGTCGAACAGGTCGCTGTGCAGGCAGCTCACCACGGCGTCGACGCCGAAACGCTTCGCGTTGAGGGCGGCGTTCTCGACCGCGGCCGGGTTCAGGTCGGTCGCCGTCACGCTGCGGCACCCGGCGAGTGCGGCGCTGACCGCGATCAGCCCGGTGCCGGTGCCGATCTCGAGGAACGAGCCGCCGACCGGGAAGTCCAGCAGCCGCAGGTGGGCAACTGACGACTTGGTGTCCGCCGGCGAGAAGACGTCGGGCAGCACGACCCAGTCGGCGCCGAGGATGCTGATCTCCTTCGGCTCCGGCCGGTTGGCCCGGCTGACCTGGCTGCGCTTGAGTGCCTGCGTGTAGTCGTACATGGATGCCTCACCCGTCCTCTGGTCCGCCTGGCGCGCTCGCGCGAACGGTGTCGTAGTTCTCGATGTCGAATCGGGACAGCTCCCGCCGCAGCCTCGCGAACGACCAGGGCGAGGAGACGAAGTTGCGGCCGTGCTCATCAAGGTAGAAGCTGCTGCACCCACCGTTGTTGTAGACGCTGGGCCCCAGGTCGTGCTGGAGCTCGTCGTTGAAGGAGCGGAACGGTTCCGGCTTGACCTCCAGTGCCGCCAGGCCCCGTTCCTGCGCGGTGCGTATCGCGTCGGCGACGTACTCGAGCTGGGACTCGGCGAGAGCGAGCAGCGAGTTGTACATGACGATGTTCGGCCCGAGCAGCAGGTACGCGTTCGGCAGCCCGGGCAGTGTGGTGGCCCGGTACGCCTCCGGCGTCTCCTTCGCCCAGACCTCGGACAGCAGGCGCCCGTCCCGGCACCGGATCCGGCTGGCGATGGGCGGGTGGCGCAGCTCGAACCCGGAGCCGAAGACGATGACGTCGACGCCGGCCCGCGTGCCGTCGGCGGCGACCAGCTCGCCGCCGCGCACCTCGGCCAGCGCGTGCGGGATAAGCTCCACATTGGACTTGCAGAGCGCCGGCAGGTAGGTGTTGGACAGCAGCAGGCGCTTGCAGCCGATGGTGAAGTCGGGGGTCAGCGCCCGGCGCAGCGCCGGGTCGGGCACCTGTCGCCGGATCATCCACCGCCCGGCCGGGTTCAGCAGCCGGGCCACGCTGGCCCGGCGCATGACCACCGCCAACATGCGCAGGTCGAAGTCGAGGAAGCGGCGGAACGCCCGCTGGGCGAGCGGGAACCGCCGGAACAGGCGCCGGACCCCGGCCGGGAACTGCATGTCCAGCCTCGGCACCACCCATGCGGCGGTGCGCTGGAAGACGTAGAGCCGCGCCACGGCCGGCTGGATCTCCGGGATGATCTGCACCGAGGAGCAGCCGGTGCCGATGACGGCGACCCGCTTGCCGGCGAGGTCTACGCCGTGGTCCCAACGCGCCGAGTGGAACATCCGGCCCGGAAAGCTCTCCAGCCCGGGAACGTCAGGGATCTTCGGCTCGGTGAGCAGCCCCGAGGCGAAGATGACGTGCTGCGCGACGAACCTCCCGCGGGTTGTGGTGAGGACCCACCGCCGGCGCTCGTCCGACCAGGCCGCCTCGACCAGCTCGGTGCCCAGCCGCAGGCAGCTGGCCAGGTCGAACTGCTTGACCGTGTCCTCGATGTAGGCGAGCAGCTCGGGCTGGGTCGGGAAGTTGCGGCTCCAGTCCGGGTTGGGGTGGAACGAGAACGAGTAGACCGGGGCCGGGATGTCCACCGCACAGCCGGGGTAGGTGTTGTCCCGCCAGGTGCCGCCGACCCGGTCGGCCCGTTCCAGCACGACGAAGTCGGAGATCCCACTGCGCAGAAGCTTCACAGCGGCGGCGATGCCGGACAGCCCCGCACCGACGACGACGACACGAGCGTGGTGCTCGCTGCTCATGTCCCCGGCCGCACGGCCGGTACTGGAGATCGTCATGGGGTTCCCTCTGTCGAAAGAGGACAATGCGGGCGCTCGTCATGCTCCAGGATCTCCCTGGCCAGCCGCAGCTCACGCTCGACCGACCCGGGCAGGGTCCGCCGCAGGGTGGGCTCGAAAAGCCAGCGCACCAACGGGTTGAAGCGGTACGAGATCATGCGGGTCACCCGCGTCTGGCCGCCGGCGACCGGTTCGCAGGCGAAGCTCGCCGCATACTTTGAGACCAGGCGGTTGGTGAGGTTGCGCGGCAGCGGCGCGAGCCTGATGTCGATGCGCTGGCCCGGTGTAAGGCGCATCCGTACGACCGCATACGGCTCTGGCATGTTCATCCCGGGCAGCCTGGGGCGGAACTTGAGCTCGGTGAGGTCTCCCTGGCGCCGCACCCACGCGATCGGGCCGATCTTGTCGTCCACCTCGCGGTAGCGCTCGACGTCCATCACGAACTCCAGGTACGTCTCCGGTGCGCACCCGAGCGTGCGCACGACCTCGACCTGGACCACGTGACATCACCGCCCTTCTACAGATATGCGCGCGCGTGCGTCATGGCGAGCTCGGCCAGCTCGCCGTTGGCGGTCAGGCCACCTGGCGGGTCGGCGCCGAGCCGGCCGGCCCGCCGGGTGGCGATCCGGCACCAGCCGAGCAGCGGTCCACTGAGGACATCCGTGGCGTCGGCGGCCCCGAGCTGGTACCGGGCACCGTCGGCGCCGGCCAGCTCCAGCCGCAGCGTCCGGCCGGCCGGCCACGGCACGCGGGCGACCGCCAGGGCGTAGCGCAGCGTGGCCAGGCCGAGCGCGGCGACATGGCGCAGCCGCGGCGCCTCGGCCGTCGGGATCGCGAGCGAGTCGGCGATGTCCAGGCCGTGCGCCCAGTGCTCCATCAGCCGTGCCGCGACGAACGTCCGGGTGGGCATGCCGAACCCCCACGCCACCCGCTCGTCCGGGTCACGGTCGGCGAGCAGGTCGCGGGTGCGTGCGCTGGCAGCGGCCCACCAGGCCACCAGCTCCGCGGCGGAGCGGCCGTCGCCACGGCGGCACCCCGCGGCGGTGAACTGCTCGGCGTTGGGGTAGGCGGAGACCGCCTCGGCGAAGGTGCGTGCCCCGCCGGTCAGCGTGTCCGCCGCCACCTCCTCGGTGTCGGCCAGGTGGGCCACCTGGTCGCGGATGCTCCAGCCGGCCGCCGACGACGGGCGATCCCACTCGTCGCCCACCCGGTGCAGCAGGCCGGCGAACGCCTCCTGCTCACGGGCCAGGTCGGCGAGCTCGTCCATCACGCCCCCTCGGGCCGGAGCGTCCGATGTGGACGCGGGCTGGACGGCGGAAGGATCGAGACCGTACCGGCGGTGCCGTCGACGGCGAGCCGGCCGCCGGCCGCCAGCCGCTCCAACGCGGGCATACCCACCCCGGTGACGCACGGGATCCCCAGCTCGCGGGCGACGATCGCGGCGTGGCACAGCATCCCGCCGGCCGCCGTGACCAGGGCCGCGGCCTCGGCCATCAGCGGCACCCAGTCCGGGTCCGTCTGTTCGGCCAGCAGCACCGCGCCAGGGCGCCACCGGATGTCGGCGATGTCCCGCGGCCACACGGCGTCGCCGGTGGCCTGGCCGGCCGAGGCCGAGACGCCCTGCACGACGTGCGCCTGCGCCGCATCCCGGTGGCGGGGCGCCATGCCGATCCGGGTGGTCATCGGGCGGAACTGCAGCCACACCAGCCCACCGTCGAGAATCGCGAGCTCCAGGTCGGCGGGGGCACCGAAGGTCCGTTGCACGGCCACGCACGCCTCCCCGACCGGCTGCCGCCCGCTCAGCAGCACGCCGTGGTGCGAGCCGTCCACGAGCCCGGTGGACGCCCACTCCTCCCAGGCCGGTGTGACCGCCCCGGCGACGAGTGCCTCACCACCGCCGGCAACCCACTCCAGCCGGCCAGTGGCGAGCCCCCGGCCCAGCCACACGGCGCTGAACGCCGGCACCCGGAACGGCTGGAGCAGCACCGCCATCCCGACACCTCGCCCGCGCGCACCGCTCCACATCCGGTACGCGGTGACCCGGCTGCTGCGCGCCGAGGCCCGCACCCGCTCGATCGCCGCCGGCAGGCCCGCCGCCGGCACGTCGAGCTCGGTGCGGAACATTCCGGCGTAGGACAGCGCCGGCCCATCCTCGACCGTCGCCGAGCTGCGCACCGCCCAGCGGGGGGCATGGTCGGCCAGCCGCTCCAGCTGTCCCGGGGTCGGCTCGGCGCCGACCGGCAGCACCCAGGTCGCCGGGATGACCCGGCCGGCGCGCAGCAGCGCGGCCAGGCCGAGTGCCTTCCCACCGACCAGGGCACGGTCGTCGTCGCCGAGCGACTCGGTGAGGCGCACCAGACCCTGGTCCGTGGTCACCGGCCGACCCCTGCCGAGGCTTGCCGTGCCTCCTCCTCCGCGCGGTCCAGCTTCAGCGACAGCAGCAGGTCCCGGTGCAGCTCCATCCAGATGTCGTGGTACGAGTCGCACAGCACGCCGGTGAACGCGTTGACCTCGCCGGCGTGCAGCCGGCCCAGCGCGCGGTCGAGCCGTTCCCCGTACCGCGCGAAGCGGTCCCGCACCCCGGCGAGGTCGCCGACCACCGGCTCCGCCTCGGCATGCAGCTCGCCGAGCTGGGCGATGACCGCCGCGTCGTGGCCCGGGTCGGTGTGGTCGTTCGGCGCTCCGCCGCGCACCTGCCAGCGCGTGCACAAGCCCTTGAACTGGTGGTTCAGCGGCAGGAACCGGTCGTAGGCGGGGTACAGCCGGTCCCGGGCCGGCGCCGGGGTGTCGTCGGCCAGCAGCTCGGCGTGCCGGTCACGGCCTTGCGGCGTGACCCGCCAGCTCCCCCGCCGCTCGAGGTGGACGGCGTACCCGTCCTGGCGTAGGCGGTCGAGCTCGCGGAGCACGTCGTCCTGGTCCTGCCCGGCGGTAAGGGCGAGGGCACCGGGCTGCGCCATTCCCTTGATGGTCAAGGCGTGTAGAACGTCGAAGTGACAGAGGTTCATGTCGGCATGCTTCCGTCCGTCGTGGCGAGCGCGCTCGCCCTGGTCATGACGTTCGGTCGCGCAGCTCTTCGAGCAGAGCGACAAGGTCGCCGACCGTCTGGACCCGGGCGGCGCGCGGGTTCTCCACCAGGGTCACCCCGAAGCGCTCCTCCAGTGCCAGCAGGATCTCCAGGGTGGCCAGCGAGTCGACCTCGAGGTCGTTGACGATGCGGTCGGTCGGCCGCAGCTCCCGGTTGACCCGCTTGATCTGGGCGTAGATCTCCTCCAGCGCACCGAGGACCTCCGAGGCGGCGCTCGTACTGTTAGGACTGGTCAAGGATCTTCACCTCTCCGGTGCTGCCGTTGATGGAGACCGTGGTGCCGGGCGGCAGCGAGGCCGCGCCGGGGTAGCCCACGACGCACGGGATCCCGTACTCGCGGGAGAGAATCGCGATGTGCGACAGGTCGCTGCCGCGCTCGCTGAGCACTCCTTCGGCGAACGGCAGCAGCGGGGCGATGTCCGCATCGGCCGAGGAGCAGGTGATGATGACCGGCTCGTCCGGAAGGTCGTCGTCGGGTGACATCACCGTGCCGGTGCCGATCCCGGGTGCCACCCCGCGCTGGGCCTGCGGTCGCTCCGACAGCCACGGACGGGGCACGCCGTCACCGCCGGTGAGGTCCAGGTGCTCCGGCATCGGCGTGCCCAGCGCCAGCCGGCACGCGTGCATCCGAGGTGCGGCCCGGTTCGCCAGCCCCGGGTTGGTGGGCAGGTCGGTGAACTCCCGGATGGTCAGGTAGGGCCACATCTGCGGGTCCAGGCCGACGAGCGTGGCCAGCTCCGGCAGCAGCCGCCGGTAGATGTGCAGCGTGCGCATTGCCAGCGACTTCGAGTGCTCGCGGCCGGCCATCACCTCGCCGACGGTGACCGCGAGCGCGCGTACCGTCTTGCTGCGCCACGGCGGCAGCATCCCGCTGATCGCCTCTGCCGGGTCGACCAGCGACAGGGCCTGCTCACCGGCTGAGGTCGACGCCCGCTTGTGCCGGACCGCGTAGTCCCGCCAGGGCGCGGTGTCGTCGGCCACCTCGTAGAAGGAGGAGTCCAGGAAGCTGCCGGGGCCGTACGGGTCCATCGTCGCCGCGGCCGTGTGCAGCCGGTCCCACACCAGCTCCCGCGGGCGGGACAGCCAGTGCGCGATCTCCGCGCCGTGCCGGGTCAGCCTGCGGTACACCCACCGCTGGAGGGCGCCCAACGGCACCAGGCCCGAGGTGGTGAGGATGTGCACGGCCCACGCCTCCTCCAGGACACCGCGCGCGTCGCGCAGCACCCCGGAGAGCGCCACCGGGCTGTTCGCGGTGACCGCCGCGCGCAGCCCCCACTCCAGCTCCGCGACCCGCTCCTCCAGGGCACGCAGCCGCGGCCCGATCTGGCGCAGCTCGTGCAGCAGCAGCGCGGTGCCGGTCGCCTGCCGCACCTTGGTCGCCCGCAGGGCGGTGACCTCCGCCGGCGGGTCGATCCCCTCGAAGTACGCGTCGGTGACGTCCTGCGGCGAAAGGCCCGGGATGGTCTGCGACAGGTGGCAGCACGCGGCCAGGTTGTGGTACGGCCGGCAGCCGAAGTAGCCCACGAAGACGTAGTACGTGCCCTCGGCCCACGGCGGGCGTCCCCACAGCAGCCGCGCCAGTGCCCGGGTGCCGCGCTCCATCGGGTCGCCGACCAGCGACCACGACATCGGTGACAGCCGCTGCGGCGCCACCTCGCCGAAGTTGCCCGCCGAGTAGACCTTGAAGTAGGGGTGTGGGTCGGTGTCCACCGACACCGGTCGGCCGGGCATCAGGTCACCCCCTGCTCACGGTCGCGGGATCCAGCATCGCCCGCCCGGTCGCGGCCAGGTAGTCCGGCTCGGGCACCGGCCAGGGCTCAGGAATGTCGTGCAGCACGGCCGGGTCGAGGTCGAACCACGGCTCCGCGTAGTCGGTCAGCTCGGCGGCCACGCCGAGGCGCCCGCCGAACCGCCGGGTCACCCAGCCCAGCGGCTTGGCCTCGAAGATCTTCGGCACGACCCCCCACGCCCGGCACACCTCGGTGAAGACCTCGCGCAGGGTCGGCCTGGCCGGGTCGAACCAGGTCCAGGTCGCCCGGCCGATCGGTGCGGTGAGCGCCTTGGCGACGACCTCGGCGGCCGAGGACACGTCAGTGACCCAGCTGGGGAAGTCGCCCCGCGCCTCGAGGTGCACCGGGTAGCCGGCCAGCAGGTGCGGGAAGACCGCGGGCAGGCCGTGCTCGGTGTCGGGCCGCCCACCCCGCGGGTCGGCGCCCAGCACCGGGCCCAGCCGGACACTGCCGATCGGCAGGTCCGTGGCGTCGCGCACCAGCCGCTCGGCGCAGTACTTGCCGTACTCGTACCAGTTGCGGAAGTCCTGGCCGGTGTAGAGCTCACGGTTGGTCACCCGCCCCTGCGCCCGACCGAGCGCCAGCAGGGACGACACGTGCACGGCCTGCTCCAGGCGGGGCATCTCGCGCAGGAAGGCGAGCACCGAGCGCATCCCCGAGCTGTGCGTCTCCAGCGCCTCGCCCGGCCCGGTGGTCCAGGCGACCGGGCCGAAGCTGAGCACCACATGCGTGGTCCGGGCGAGAACGTCGGCGCGTACGCCGGCGGGCAGGCCCAGCCGGGGCAGGCGCGCGTCGCCGCGGATGCCCTCGCCCACGGTGGCCGTGCCCCGCCGGGACACGACGCGGACCTCCGCGCCCGCCTGGGCGCAGGCCTGGGCGATGGCCGACCCCAGGTAGCCGGAGCCGCCCACGACCAACACATTCATGGCGGTGTTCTTCTTTGCCATGCCCTCACGGCCATCGCTTCGCTCGGTGCGCTCGGTCATGGCTGGAACCTCGACAGTCCGGCGTCGGCCGGCGCCACCGGCCGCTGGGGCGTAGGCAGGTCGAACAGCAGCCGGGCGAGCAGGCCCGCCTCTGGCGCCGGCAACGGACCGTCCACCAGGTCGGCGAGGCGACCGCGCTCCATCACCCGGTCGAGCCCGATGTAGCGCAGGCCGATGATGCTGTTGCGCCACGCCTGGCTCAGCGGCAGGAAGCGCTCGGCGTTGGCCGAGACCCACAGCACCTGGCTGGCCTTTGCCGGCACCAGCCGGACCCACTTGCCGAAGGTCAGCGGCGAGACCGCTCGGGCCGCCTCCAGCAGGCTGCGCAGGGTGGGCGCCTGCTCGCCCGCTGCCAGGTGGGTGATGACCGGCTCCGGTTGCGGCCCGGCACGCAGCATCCCCGCCACCGAGTCCAGCAACGCCGCCGCGGCGATGTCGCGGGGCAGCGCGTCGACCCGGGCGTCACGCATCACCGGCAGCGCCCGGCCGGGCAGGTCGTCCCAGCGCTCGGCGAGCAGGTAGAGCGAGTTCCGCTTGAGCGTGCGCCCGGTCTGCGAGTCGCCCAGCAGCGCGCTCACCCGGCTGATCAGGACATCGGGGTCGTCCGGCCGGCGCTGGGCGGCCAGCTCCCGTTCGGCGACCCACTTGCTGTGCTCGTACGCGGTCCGGTGCCGGTCGGTGCGCAGCGGCGCCTCGGCGATCGAGCCGATGAGACCGCCCGCGACAAAGATCGAGGAGGCGTAGCAGTAGAGGATCCGCCGCCCCGACCTGCGCTGCAGCTCCCTGGTCACATCCAGGCCGTGGCGGGCACCGAGCACGTTGACGGCGTACAGGTCGCGCCCGTTGCCGGCCCAGTTGGTCTCGCCGGCCAGGTTGACGACCGCGTCAACGCCGTGGCTCAGCTCGTCGAGCACCGCGTCGGGCAGGCCCCAGCCGGCGGCGTGCACGTCGCCGGTCACCTTCGCGGCGGCGAGCGTGGGGAACATCCGCTCAAACGGCACCTTGCCGCGCCGGTCGCCCCGCACCATGGGGACGACCTCGACCCCGCGGCTCGGCGCCAGCTCGGCGACGGCCGTGCCCAGTTGGCCGGTGACGCCGGCCAGCAAAAGCTTCATCCGAGGTCGATGTCCTCGTCGTACGAGGCGAAGTCGGGCACCAGCCCGCCGGCCACCAGCTCCCACATCATCTCGTCGCTCCCCCCGCCGAGCCGGCCCAGCCGCGAGTCGCGCCACATCCGCGACAGCGGCGTCTCATCGAGATAGCCGGGGCCACCGAACAGGTGCATGCACTCGCTCGTCGCCTCCTCGGCGAACCGCGCCGCGGTGACCTTGAGCGCGGCGATCTCCCGGGCGCCGCAGGCACCGGGGACCGCGACACCCTGCGCCGCGGTGTAGACGGCGTACCTCAGGGTGAGCAGCCGGGAGTACAGCTCGGCCAGGCGCAGCCGCAGCGCCTGGTGCTCCATCAGCGGCTTGCCGAACTGCACCCGGCGGTGCAGGTGCGCGGTGGCCAGCCCGATCGCCCGGGCCACACCGCCAGCGGTCTGCGCGGCGATGGACAGCCGCTCGTGGTTGAGCCCCCAGACCGCCACCAGCAGCCCGGCGCCGCGCCGGCCGACCAGCGCCTCGTCGGGCACCTCGATGTCCACCGCCATCCACGTCGTGTCCAGCGCGGCCGTGCCGGCCTTGGTCAGCCGCTTGCGCACGGTCAGCCCGGTGGCGGGCACGGCGAGCAGGCCGAGGCGGCCGGCGATCCCGCCGTCCCCCTCGTCCAGCCGGCACAGCAGCAGGGCGAAGTCGCAGACCAGGCCCAGGGAGAGGTACTTCTTCTCGCCGGTCACGCGCCAGCCGCCGGGGACCTTCCGGGCGATGGTGCGCACGCCGTTGAGGTCAGACCCGCCATCCGGCTCTGACGCGCCGAGGCAGCCCACCAACCGGCCATCGAGCACGCCAGCCAAATGCTCCTGCAGCAGCGGCGTGTCCCCGTAGCGGCCGAGGATGGAGGCTACGGTCTCGCAGTGCAGGCTCAGCCCGACCGACAGGCTGGCATGCCCGAGCCGGCCGCTCTCCTCCGCGATGACCACGCCGAGCCCTGGGTCGCCGTAGGGCGGCGTCGCCCAGCGCTCGCGGAACAGGCCGCTGCGGCCCAGGTCGGCCAGGATCTCGCGGGGGAACAGGCCGGCGGTCTCGGCCGCCTCGGCCCGTGGCTCGAACGCCTCGCGCAGCAGCGCCGCGACCTGCTTGCGACGGTCCTCGACCCGCTCGTCGAACGGCCCGTCGGCGAACAGCAGCCGAGGTGCCTCCGCTGCCTGCGGCGGCGCCGCGCTCCGCCCGGTGGTCGCGCTCCGCCCGGTGTCGGTCCCGGCCGGCTCCCCGGCCCTGGGCAGCTCGCCGGTGACGTAGGCGAGCCACAGCGCCCGGCGGCGCGGCTTGCGGCTCGACGTACGCAGGATGGCGCCGGACGGGACCTGCACCACCTGGACCTGCGCCTGGTCGCCGGCGAGCGTCCGGATGACCGAGACGGCCAGCGCGGCCCGGTCGCCGAGCGACCGCTCGGTGACCACCAGGACCGTCGGCTTTCCCCGCGCCATCCCGGCGACCACGGTGGCGTACCGCCGGGAGATCGCACCGGACGCGACGAGCTCCATCTCGATGTCCTCGACGAAGAGGCTCTGCCCGCTGACCTTCACGCTGTCCCCGAGCCGGCCCACCACGTAGAGCTCACCATCGAGCAGGAAGCCCGCGTCACCGGTATGCAGGGTGCCCCCGCTCAGCTTGGCCGTGTCCTCCGGTGCGGCGTCCACGTACCCGTCGGCCACGGACGGCCCGTGCACCAGGACCTCGCCCAGCACGCCCTCCGGCTGCCGGACACCGTCCTCGTCGAGGATCTCAACGCGCACCCCGTCCATCGGGCGGCCGCAGCTGACCTGCCACAGCGCCGGCTCGGCGACCGGCTCGGCGGAGAGCTCGACAACCTCGCGCACGTCCACCTTCTCGCCCAGCCGCCGTTCCAGGCAGCCGGTCCGGACCAGCCGGGGCACCTGTCCACTGGCCACGCCGGTGACGGCGAGCGTCGCCTCGGCCAGCCCGTACGCCGGCGCCAGCGCGGTGACGTCCAGACCGTGTGGTTGGAGCAGCCGGACGAAGCCGCCCAGCACTGCGGGGTCGACCCGCTCGGCACCGCTGATCACCGAGGTCAGGTGGGAGAAGTCCAGGCCGTCGAGGTGGTCCGGACGGATCCGGGCGACCACCCGCTCGAAGCCGAAGTTGGGCATGGCCATGCTCGCGTACCGGTTGCGGCCGTACTCGGTGAGCCAGCCCCTGGTGTCCCGGAGGAACTGCTCGGGACGCATGAACGCGTTCTCCGCCTGGATCGTCAGCGGCGTCAGCATCCCGCCGACCAGCCCCATGTCGTGGTAAAGCGGCAGCCAGGACACCGTGCCGTGCTCGTCCATCCGGCTCCACTGCCGGATCATGCGCAGGTTGGCCGCCATGTTCGCCATCGTGATGCGCAGCCCGCGCGGGCTCCCGCGCGAGCCGGAGGTGAACTGCAGGACCGCGAGCTCGCTGTGGGCGCGCGCCGACTCCACAATGTCGTCGGCGTAGGCCGGCTCGAGCAACCGGGTGTTGTCCGTGTGCGCGCCGAGGCCGCCGCGGACCAGGTCCTGCAACGGGGCGGCGACCACGGCATGGCTGGGCTGGATCCGGGCGGCGATGGCGCGCAGCTGGTTCTCGTACCCCTCTCCGGCCCGCAGCGCCCACGGCAGGGGAAGCACCGACGGCGTCGCGCCGATCGACAGCAGGCCGAAGAAGTGGGTCACGAAGTCCGGCCCGTTGGGCAGCACCAGCGGCACCACCTGCCCGGGCCCTACGCCGGCGGCGGCGAGCGCGGTGCCGGCCCGCAGCGTGCGCAGCGCCAGCTCGCGGTACGTCAACCGCTGCCAGGAACCGTCATCCTGCCGGAACCGTACGCCGCGCTCATCGGTCGGGTCATCCAGCCATCCGACGACCCGGTCGTGGTCGGCAGTCCTGAACTGTGCCATGGTTCACCCCCTCGTCCGGAGAACGTCCGGGCACCGGCGCGCCCGCGCCCTGGTGGTCAGCGGCCCGATCGGCTACCCGCCGGCTGTTGCAGCATCCGGGCCAGCTCCAGCCGCTGCACCTTGGCCGTCGCGGTCCTGGGGAGCTCGGCCAGGCTCATCTGCACCGGCGGCAGCATGGGGGGTAGGTCCGCCGTCGCCCTGGCCCACTGGGCCGGGTCGAGTGCCGCGCCGTCCTTGGTGACCACGACCGGTGTCGCCGCGCCCTCACCGCCCGGGATGACGACGATCTCCAGCAGCGAGTCCAGACGCAGCAGCAGCGCGTCCTCGATCTCCAGAGCGCTGCCCAGCCCCGGGATCACGTCGACCTCGCGGTCCAGGATGTGCAGGCAGCCCCACCGGGTCCGGTACCCCACGTCGCCCATGCGCCACCAGCCGCCGTACAGCTGGCCCTGGTAGCGCGCCTCCTCGTTGACGTAGGTCAGCGCCCGGCCGTCGGTACGCACCTCGATGTAGCCCGGTGTCTCCGCACTGGGTCGCCGGCCGTTGCGAGCGACCACGCGCACCCCGGTCATGCCGGGGAACGGGAAGCCGACGCAGCGCCCGTCCACCTTGCCGGTCCACCGCCGGCTGGTCACCCGGCCCACCACCGGTCCCACCTCGCTCTGCCCGTACAGCTGGAGCTGCCCAGGGCGGGTGCGCCTGGACGCGCCGAGAAGCCTTATCACGGTACGCGGATGGATGGCGTCGAACGTGCTGCTGATGTACTTCACCCGCTCCAGCAGGCCACGCGGGTCATCGGCGAGCTCCTCCCACTGCACGAACGTGTTGGGGTGGGCCTCGATGATTCCCGGCTTGCGTTCGGCGAAGATGTCGGCGACCCGCTTCGCGTCCGGGTCCTTGACGATGACCAGCGGGAACCCGCGGTTGATCGCGATCGCCAGTGCGGTGACGAGTCGCGAGTGGACGAACGAGACATGCACGGCGAGGGTCTCCCGCCGGCGCACGAACGCCTTCACGGCGAGCGCCTGCGGCCGGTAACGCGCGCGCAGGGTCCGCGCTGTGTGCAGCACCAGCTTGGGTACGTCGGTCGTACCGGACGTGTGGGTGATGAGGGCGGGGCTGGTGGGATCGGGTGGGACGAACGGCGCGGGGACCGGCTCGGGCTTGCGGCGCAGTGGCGTCGTTCCCGCCACATCCCCGGTCACCAGCAGGATCCGCCTGGCCCGCTCGCGTACCGCCTCGGGCAGCCGGTCGACCAGCGTGCGCTCGTCGGTGACCAGGTACGGCCAGCCGACCCGCTCCAACAGTGTCGGCACCATGTCACCCGGCAGGGCGGGCGAGAGCAGCATCGGGACCGCGCCGGCGCGGGAGGCGGCGCAGGCGAGCAGGAAGATATCGAAGTTGTCCTGTTTGTAGACCACGACGGTGTCACCCGGCCGCACCCCGGCCTCGCGCAGTGCGGCAGCCAGGTCCGCGACGAGCAGGGCGCACCCGTACACCGTCAGGTCCATACCCATCTCCGGCGCCACGTCGAGCCGGTGGTCCAGGGTGACCCGCTGGTATGGGCTCTTTGTAAGGCCGTCGTCGAAAATGGCGCCTAGGAACAGCCCGCGGTTCCCGATCCGCTGCAGAAGCACGCGACCTACCTCCCCGTTACCGGAGCCTGCTGCGACCCATCTTTCGCATACCGCGCTGACTCGAGCGCGGACTTTATTCGGCGCACCGTCGCGCGTAGGTCGCCGTCGATCTTTTCGCCCCATTCGGCGATGAACCTTGGCCTGTCGGAGGGGTCCATCCGGGAGAGGATCCCCCGCATTCCTTCAGTCAGCTCACCCATCCAGAACGCGTGGGTCAGCACGCATCCGCCGGCCGCCGGCTGGACCTCGAACGACCATACACTCTGCTGTGCGGCGCCGGCGCTGTTGCGCATTGCCCAGCGGAACACGTGTGGCGTGCGCACCTCCACGACCTCGGACTCGGTCGTCCACTCCCCGCGCACCACCGGCGCCCACGCAACGACGTCGGGGGCCCGGTAGTTGCGCCCTTCAAACACCGAACCGGGCAGTGACGGCCCACCGGTGAGCCATCTACCGCCCTGACACTCGGGACTCCACGCCCCACTGTTGGTCAGGTCGCTAACGAAGGCGAAAACCTTGGAAGGCTCGGCCTCAATCAGAATGTCCGCACTGACTCGGAAGGTCTCCGTATCGTGCCGGACGGACTCGTCGGCCACGCCGGAGACGTTACCCGCTGACCCGGTGGGCCGGTAGTCCTCGCGCTACGGTTCTGCTGCCTGAATCCCCCGGCCGGGGCGCCCCGGACACGTTTTGGATTTGCTTCCCACCCGACGGTCACGAAGCGGCCAGCATCGCGGGTAACTGCGCCGTCGACACGACTGTGGCGCATCGTTGCGCGGCGTAGCCAAGTGCGATCCGACGATAGCCGGCGGAGAAGCCAGCCACGGCGTCCGCCATCAAGAACGGTCGGACGTCCACGCTGAGTCGTCGCCGTCACGCTCCGAGGACGGCGCCGCCGTCCACGCACAGGTCCTGCATGGTGATGTGCCTGGCCCGGTCGGAGGCGAGGAAGACAACGGCGTCGGCGATGTCGAGCGGTTCAGCGAGCCGCCGCAGCGGGATGCCCGTCTTGTAGGTCTCGAGCGAACCCATGATGGTGCCCTGCCGGTCACCGGCGCCGGACCAGAGCTGGCGCAGCATGCTGGTGTCTGTCGAGCCGGGAGACACCACGTTGCAGCGGATCCCGTACTCGGCGAGCTCCAGGCCGAGCGTCTTGGTGTATGAGGCCGCCGCGGCCTTGGACGCGCCGTAGGCCGCCATCTGCATGCGCGGCACCCGGCCGGCGTTGGAGGCGATCGTCACGATCGCGCCCGACCTGCGCTGCTTCATCCGGCTGGCGACCGCCCGCGAGCAGTGGAACACCCCATCCAGGTTGACCGAGAACATCGCTCGCCAGTCCACATCGGACAGCTCACTTGCCGCGCCGAGACGGAGCACCCCTGCCGCGTTCACCAGCAGCTCGATCTCGCCCACCTCGCGCTCGATGCGCGCCACCGTGCACTCCACCTCGGCGCCGTCCGCCACGTCGGCCTGGTAGCCCGGTACGAACCAGCCGTTCACCGCCATCTTCTCGGTGAGCTCGTCCAGGGCCGGCACGTTGACGTCCACCGCC
This sequence comes from Micromonosporaceae bacterium, assembly GCA_035707405.1. Lineage (GTDB taxonomy): Bacteria > Actinomycetota > Actinomycetes > Mycobacteriales > Micromonosporaceae > DASSUC01. The sequence continues at coordinate 41,984 of DASSUC010000475.1, forward strand.
GCCACCGCCATGCCTTGCGCGGCAAGGGCCTGCACCACCGCGGTGCCGATCCCCCCGGCCGCCCCGGTCACCACGGCGACCTTCCGAACGGTGCCGTCTCGTCCAGTCACGTTGCCCACCTCTCAGGTATGCAGCCAGCGCCACAGCAGCTCCGCGGCCTGCGCCGGGTTCAGGCGTGGATCGCACAACGTCGTATAGCGGTCGGCCAGTTGGTCGGTGCCGTGCATGGTCGGGTCCAGGCACTCCGTCACCGCGGCAGCAGCGACCTCCAGGTGCAGCCCGCCTGGGTGCACGCCCAGGTCCCGCAGGGTCCGCCGGAACTGGACGGCCTCCGCGACCACGTCCGCCAGCCGCCGGGTCTTCACCCCCCGTACCTTGACCGTGTTGCCGTGCATGGGGTCGCTCAGCCAGATGGCCGGATGCCCCTGCGCCCGCACCGTCGCCACCATGACCGGCAGCAGCTCCACGATGGCCGCGACGCCGAACCGTACGATCAGCGTGAGCCGGCCTGGGGCCCGGTCCGGGTCCAGCCTCGCGCACACCGCGGCCAGGTCCTCCGGCGTCGTGGTCGGGCCGATCTTGCAGGCCACCGGGTTGGCCACTGTGGACAGCAGCTCGATCTGCGCGGAACCGGGCTGCCTGGTGCGGTCACCGGCCCACGGCAGGTGTGTCGAGCCGAGGAACCGGATGCCCGGCCCCGTCCGCAGCAGGTTCGACTCGTAGTCCATGACGAGCGCATCATGGCTGGTCCATGGGCCGGACGGGAACACGTCGCCAGCGCGGCGCACCCGGTCGGCGCGGACGATCTCCGCAACCGCGGCACTGGCCCGGTACGCCTGGACCATCCGGCGAGGGTCGTGCGCGCGTGCCTCGGGCGTCGGCTGCTCTGAGTTGATCATATGGCCCCGGAACGCCGGCAGCAGCTGGTCGCCCACGCGTTCCAGGGGCTGGCTGCGTGGCTTGGCGAACTGCCCGGCGAGCCGGCCGACCCGCAGCACCCGGTGCCCGCTCGCCCCTTCCATCTCGTCGGCGAGCTCGTGCAGCAGGCGGAGCTCCGCGCGGACGTGCTCCGCACCGATTTCGTAGAAGCTCTCCGCGCAGTAACCGATCTGTAGTACCTCGGCACCGCCACCGGCCACCACCGCGAGGCCACGTCCAACCTCGGCCAGCTCCTGTGGGGTCACCAGAGCCGGCGAGGCAGCCAGGGTGGCGCAGCACACCTCGTGGTCAGGATGGGACTGCCACTGCGGCTGCTGCGCGGCGAAGGCACCGGCAGGCCGCCACCCGCGATCGGATGCGACCGGCATCGTGTTACGGGCCATCGGGCCCCTCGCCACCGGACAGGGCGGTGCCGCCCGTTCGATGCATCGCCCATGCCGCCAGCCCGGCAAGGATCTCCACGCCGTGCTGGGTGAGCACCGACTCCAGGTGGAACTGCACAGATGCGAAGCGCCGGCCGCGAAGGGCATGGACCTCGCCGGTGTCCGGATCGCGGCAGAGCTCGACGGCACCGGGCGCCGCCGGGGCCGACAACCGGTCGGTGCCGTGCCGGGCCGAGTAGGAGTTGTAGAAGCCGACCAGCTCGGACGCGCCGAAAAGGTCGATCCGGCGTTGCGTGCCCTGGTTGGGCCGGTCCCGCTTGGCCAGCCGCAGGCCCAGCAGCGCAGACAGCACCTGATGGCTGAGGCACTCCGCGATGAACGGGATGCGCCGCGCCAGGACCCGCTCCACCAGCCCACGTAGCTTGGCGATCCGGGGGTCGGCGGCGGCCCGCGGATCGCCCGGGCCAGGGCCGAGCACCACCAGGTCAAAGGCGTCAACATCGGCGGGTACGACCCGGGCCAGCGACCGGATGGTCACCTCGTGCCCGAGCGCGCGTATCTGGTGCCCCAGCATGCCGACGAACCTGTCCTCGGCGTCGACGATCAGCGTCTGGCCCACGGGCGGGCTCGGCCGGCCCGGAACCGCGTTGGACAGCCAGAACGACGACAGCCCCGCGTTGCGCCGCTCCAGCGCGGCCTGCACGTGGGGGTGCACGGCGATCGAGGCACCGCGCGGGCCGGTCCCCACCGCTGTGTGGCCGCGCGTCCGGCCAGGGCCCGCCCAACCACCGTCACCCGACCCTCCACTGCCGCCCCGGCTGCCGTTGCTCCGGCTGCCGTCGCCCCGACCGCCATCTCCCCGCTCACCGTCCCGCCACGCGCGGCCGGCCTGGCTGCCGTCCGCTGGGCGGTCCACCCCGATGGCGGCCAGAAGCGCGTCGACCTTGGCCCATGTCTCGGCGACCTCCTCGGCCGGGCGCGAGTCCCGCACCAGCGTCGCACCGACGTCGATCCGCAGCGTGCCATCCCGGCGCACCTCGGCTGTCCGGATCATGATCGCGGAGTCCATCGTGGACAGGCCGGCCGGGTCCTGGCCGAACAGGGCCAGCGCTCCGCCGTAGTAACCGCGGCCGCCGGGCTCGTGCCGGACGATCACCCGGCACGCGTTCTGCAGCGGGCTGCCGATCACAGTGGGCGCGAACATGGTCTCCCGCAGCACCTCGCGCACATCCATGACGCTGGCGCCCTCCAGGACATACTCCGTGTGCGCGAGCCGGGCCATCTCCCGCAGGTACGGCCCACGCACCCGGGCACCGCCGTCGCACACCTCGGCCAGCATCTTCAGCTCCTCGTCGACGACCATGTAGAGCTCATCGATCTCCTTCTGGTCGGCCAGGAAGCTCAGGACGTCGTCCAGCCGGGCACCGGACGGCGGGTAGCGGTACGTGCCGCTGATCGGGTTCATCCGCGCCCTGCCGTCCGCCACGCGCACGTGCTGCTCTGGTGAGGCGCCCACGAAGGTGCGGTCACCGGCGTGTACCAGAAACGTCCAGTACGCGTTGGTCTCCGAGACCAGCAACCGCCGGAAGATGCTGACGGCGACCGCTGGCCGGTACTGCGCAAGCGTGGCCAGGAACGACCGCTTGATGACGAAGTTTGAACCCTCCCCGGTCCGGATCTCACCGTCGATGATCTGCTCGACGACCTTCTCGTACTCGTCATCCCCGAGGTCGAACCCGCACCCGGAGACCGCCACCTCCACGTCAGGCAGCAGGTCGACGGCGTCCGCGGCCGGCAATGCCGCCCGCTCCTCGACGACCAGCGCGAGGATCGGCTCACCGTCGTCGTGGCAGGCGTACCCGCGCTCGGTGACCTGCCGGAACGGGACTACCGCGAGCACCTCGGAACCGGCCCGGGCACCGTTCCCTGGCGCCGGTACCGGCAGGTCGGCCAGGAGGGACGCCCGGGTGACCCGGCCGGTCATGAGCTCGATGACACCGTCTGCGGCGCCGCGGCGTAGCAGGGCGAACGGCGGTGGGTCGGGCACCAGCAGGCTGCTCAGCATCTGCCGGGCATCGGTGGTCCCGACGTCGCTGACGGCGCTGATCGCCATGTCTTCCCTCCGGCCCGGATGGACCGACCGAACACCGGAAGATGCGCCGGTGGGAGGCACCCCTCGGCACCGCCGCAGGACGGCGCCGCCGGCGCACCGGGGCCGATCGGATGTCGTAGTCCCGTAACGGGGTGCCGTGCCATGCCCGCCTTTCGATGCTGCGGTCGCCCGGCACCCGTCGCGCCTCGCAAGATCAGCCGGAGGACTGCCACTTCTGCCCGCGGCGCTGTTCCAGCTCCGTTGCGAACTGCTGCCATGCCTGGGCGCATATCCGAGCCGCGGTGGCGACGACGTCGGCGCAGTGTGGCGGGACGTTGTCGCAGAGCCGGTTCCACTCCTGCGGCTCGATGGCGACGGTGCCCAGCAACCGCAGGAGCTGCCGTCCGGACTCGGAGAACCGCAGCGACGGATCCTTTCTCAGGTTCTCGATCAATGCCGCGCCATCCGCCCCCCAATGCCCGCGGGACGGCTTCGCCCGCATCGACAAGGAGCCCGGTGCTGTCCGGTCCCTGGGTGGCGGTCCGGCGTTCCGCGACGCCGCCCCGCGCTGCCCAGGCACGAGCGGGCCCTCACCGCGTTCCAGCCGGGCCCGGACGTCCCGTACGGTCGCGGCGCACACGCCGGCCTCCCGGGCGATCTCGCGCAGCGACGCGCCGGGCCGGTCCGCCAGCAGCCGGCTGGCCTCGCGCCGGCCCTGTGCGGCGTCCACCGGCCGGACCCGTCCATCCTTTCCACGCCGCATGTTCGACTGGGGAATCTCCCCACTTAACCGGCGACGGATCGACCCCACGGTCTTGTGCGCCAGCCCGGTGACCGAGGCGACCGCCCGGTCCGACCACTCCGGGTGTGAGGCGATGATGCGCTTGGCGGCGGCGACCCGATCAGCGAGCGACAACGGCAGGCCATGTGCCACGTTCGACTCGACGGCCAGGATGAAGGCCTCCTCGTCGTCACAGTCGAGGAACTGGACCTCAATCTCGTCCCTGCCGCGCAGGGTCGCGGCGAGCACCCGGTGCATCCCGTCGATGATCCGCATCGTGCGGCGGTTGACGAGGACGGGAGGCAGGTTGGCGTCGGACTCGGCGAGCAGCCGGGCGTGCGCCATGTCCTCACCCGACGACCTGGGTGAGTCACATTTCAACAGGGAGCTGAGTGGGACCAGTTCGACGGTGCGACGGGCAGTGGCTGGCGTAGTGGCGCCATCTGGTCGTCCTGTCACAACATAGCCTCCCCCGCGAGAGAATCACTCGTGTGATGTTTGGAACAACGGTGCTGCGTCCCGCAGATCTCAACGACCGGCCGGCCCTGCCTCAATGAGCGCAAACCGCGAGCCACAGATCAGTCCAACTTTGACAGGGCCAGCGGGAACATATTGAGAGAATCCCCCGCCACCAGCCGCAACTATTGCGTTGGTTTTTCTTTAGCTAATTCACAAACGACAATCAACTAGAGAAGGACAACCCCGAGCATAGCAGCGGCACCGGAGGCCCGCAACGGATGCCGGAGCAGGCCGGGCAGCATCCACCATAGGCAGAAAAACGACAGTCGGACATGCAACTTGCGACGCAAGCAGCCGGGCGAGAAGGCAACGCCCGGCGCTTTGAGGTATGTCCGGATTGGTCCTCAGTTGTGTTTACGGTCCGTGCATACTTGAGAACACTTATGTAGTCGGGTCTGGTCGCGACGGCTGGAGACACCACGGCGGGCCGTTGGCGTGGACGGTAGCCGACAGCCGCGTGCGGGTACGGTCCTCTATTCCCAACGCCGCGCCAGTTATGCGCGATGATGTGGAGCGGACCGGTCATCCACTGAGGACGGTCCGCACCACGAAGCCGCGGGCGTGAGCGGTCGCACGGCCAAGGCAGCGCGCATACAGGCCATGACCTGGGAAAACCGGGTCAGGAGCGGCTTCGCGTCTCGGTGGAGGGCTGCTCCGCATGGACCGCCATGACCTCCAGGTAGGTCGCCTCTCCGTATACCTTGGCGATGGACCGGTCGTAGATCCAGCGACCGAGGCCGTAGGCGGCCAGCCGGGCGGCGATAGCCCGGGGATGCTCTTCCGGAGGGAGGATCCTGGCCACGGCGGCGATTCCGGGGCCCAGCGGCTTACCTTTTCGGTTCGACGGCGCGATGACGACGGACGGGTTCTTCCTGATCCTCTTGACTTTCCACGAGTCAGCCCCGGTACGAATGTAGGCCTTCCCGCCGTCCATGCCGAACCAGATCGGGGAGGGTACCGGCTCGCCGTTGCGACGGAACGTGACCAGCACGGCGTACTTGTGACCGCGTAACGCGCTCAAGGTGCCTGTCTGCACGACCGGTACGGCAAAGGCGCCGGGGTCACGCCCACGGTCGTAATAGTTCAGCATCCACCGCTCCATCGCCTCCCGGCCGGGCAAGCGAAGCATTGGCCTCCTCCTTAGTAACATCACCTTCTCGATATACCGAAAAATGATGCTGGGGGTGCCGGCGCTATCACCGGAACGCCGGGGTCTCGGCGACCATCGCCCGCCAGCCGGTCGCCGCGTCGGGATAGCGCGGAGACCAGCCGGTCACTGCTTTGAACCGCCGGTTCGATACGCGTAGGGAACGAAGGTAGAAGCGTGTGTTACCGCTTAGCCGCAGCAGCAGGCTGCCGGTCCCATGTGGTGGCCCGACCCTCAACGCCTGGGCGACAGCCAGGTTGAACGCTCGACGGGTGAGCGGCTCGTCGTCGGTCACGTTCCACGTCCCCGCGGGCGCGCCGAGGGCCGCCACGACCCCTGCGGCAGCGTCCTGCGCAGCGACCGCCGGTGCGTAGGCATCCCTGGGGCCGGGGAGAGGGGGCATCCGGCGGTGGGCCATGCGTCGCATATATATGGTGTGCGCCGCGTCCGGTGCATAGAACTGCCCGAAGCGGAGCACCACACCGACCCGGCCCGCCTTGGTGAAGCGGCTCGCTCCGGCTTCCGCGGCCTGGCTCGCGCGGCCAAGCACAGGCGGGTCGAGCGGGACGTCCTCATCGATCCACCGGTCGCCGCTGTCCGGATAGATGAAGGCGATCGACTCCTGCACGAAACGCGCGACACCGGTCTCCAGCGAGGCGTTGACAAGGTTGCGGGACGCCTCCCTCCGCAGGCGGTCGTTCTGCGCCCAGGCACTGGCGAAGACGGCGCGGGACGGCGGCGGAATCTTCGTGGCCAGGTTGACCACGACGTCATGCCCGTCAACAGCCGCCCGGACCGCAACCGGGTCGAACAGGTCGACGTACGCCGGCAGCGCTCCCAGGTCCCGCACCAGTGCGGCCTTCTCATCTGACCGGGCCACGCCAGTGACGGAGTGGCCGGCCTGGACAAGCTGCGGCAGGACCCTCCGGCCGAGGACGCCGGTCGCCCCTGCGACGAACAACCTCATGGGGCGGCTCCGACGGCGAAACCGGCCTCGCCCAGCTCCGACCTCACGCCACCTCCGTCGACGACTGACCGTAAGGGCCATGGAGTCTGGCCATTCGTCCCCGCCGACCGCAGCCTATCGATGGATCTCCCGACCGGTCAATCACAAGGTCAAGACCGGTGGTCAGACAGCTACGGAGGTGCTTCGCGGGTGGCTGTCGAGCCGCCTGGTGACCCGTACCGGCAGGCCCTCGCCCGGGTGCAGGGCGGGAATGCCGACCGGGGTGAGGGACTCGTAGTCCTGGGCCAGCTCCAGCGACCGGAGCAGCTCTGCCAACAGCACCTTGAGCTGCTGCTCGGCGAATATGAACCCGATGCAGCGCCGGTAGCCGCCCCCGAAGGGGACGAACGTGAACGGCTCCGGCTTCGTGCCGAGCCACCGCTCCGGCCGGAAGCGGTCCGGCTCGGGCCACAGCTCGGCCATCCGGTGGGTGACGTACGGCGAGTACAGGACCATGGAGCCCGCCGGCACCGTGACACCGGCGAACTCGAACGTCTCCACCGCCTTCCGCGGGCTGACCGAGGTCGGCGGCCACATGCGTAGGGTCTCGTTGACGATCGCGTCGAGGTAGGGCAGCTGGCTGAGGGCGTCGACCGTGAGGCGGCCGTCGCCGAGCACCTCCGCGAGCTCGGCCGTCGCCTTCTCCCGCACGGAGCGGTTGGACAGCAGCTCGTGGATCGCCCATGAGGCGGCGCTGCCGATGGTGTCATAGGACGCGGCGATGAGGCTCACGACCTGGTCACGGACCTCCACGTCGGTCAGTGCCGGGTGGCCCGACTCGTCAACGGCCGCGAGCAGGATGTCCAGCACGTCTGGCGAGTCCGGTGCGCTCGCCCGCGCCCGGCGCCGGGCTATCTCGGCATTGACGATCTCGTCCGTCCGTCCACGCGCGACCAGCGCCTTGTGCCACCGGGTCCAGGGCAGATCGATCTTGTACTGGCGCCACATCGGGAGGTTGACATACCCGATGGTGGTGTCCAGCGCCCTGCCCAGCTCGTCGGCCTTGTCCAGCTGGCTGCCGAACAGCGACCGCGTGGTGACCCGCTTGATCGGGCGGCGTAGTGCCCGGAGCGCGTCCACCCGCCCCCCGACCGGCCAGCTGGCGAGCTCGGCGCGAAACTCGTCGATCATGATGTCGAGATACCGGTAGATGCGCTTGGCGGCGAACGCGGACTGGGCGGCCTGGCGCCGGCGGCGGTGCTCCTCCCCGTCGCTGACCACCATGGCGGTGTCCCCGTCCACCGGGATCAGGAAGGCCATCGCCTCGCGCCAGCGGAACAGCTCCGGGTGCTCAGAGAGGATGAACCTGTTGGCGTCCGGCCCGAGCATGGCGACGTACTTGAACGGCCCGAGGCCGAAGCCCACCACCGCCCCGTAGCGCTCATGCAGCAGGCTCAGGCCCTCCGCCGGCGACCTCGCCAGCAGGCGGGCGAGCTGTACGTGTTCCCAAGGCCACCGGGGGCCGGGCAGCGCCATGCCGTACCTCCCTACCAATGAGTCGTCCCGGCATCTGGTGCGTCGCGCGCCCCTAGGTGGCCGGTTCCGGACGGGTGGGCGTCCCCGCGGGCGCGCCGGCCAACGGCGGTGAGCTGGTCTCCTCCAACTTCTGCTTGGCCAGCAGGAGCTCCCTTTTCACCAGGACCGGCATCTTACGGTGCAGGTACGGTCCCACGATCCACCGGAGCGGCCACCTCAGCCGGAACCGCTCGGACCGGGTCACCTCGGTCCCGCCGGGAACCGCTACGCACTCGAAGCTCGCCTCATAATGCGTGATCGCCCGGATAAGGCGGTTGTGTGGCGATGGTGCCAGAGTGATGTCCACCCGACGTCCGGGGGTGAGCCGCTCCTGGGAGACCAGCGTCGGGCCGATCAGCCCGGCCAGCTTCGGCCTGAAGGCGAATTCTGTAAAGTTTTCCGCACGCCTGATCCATAGCACCGGCCGGATTTTCTCATCGATTTCGGCGTAACGCTCGATATCCATGATGAAATCGAGAACGGCATCCGGCGTGGCCCGGATGAACTGGGTCGTGCGTGCGTCAAACACGGATCGACATTACGCGTGACCGGCGGGGCTCCGCAAGGCGCGTACGCGCACTACACCGGAGTGGCGGCCCGGACCAGAGAACCATCGGGCTGCGGCGTCGGCCGGCTACGGCACGTCACGCGCGGTCCCGGCGGTGACGTGATATGACCGCTCATCGAAGCGCCGCGTCCGCCGGTGGAATGTCCACGAGTAACCGGGCCACACCGCCACGTTGCGTCCCTTCTCATCCAGGAACCAGGACGTGCAGCCCGATGCCCAGACCTTCCCGGTGGTGTCCGCCTGGATCCTGTGGAAGTAGCCGTCCTGCACTTCCTTGCGGACCTCCACGGAGCCGAGCGACCGGGAGACCATCGCTGCGACGGCGTCGGCGACGTACGCCTGCTGAGACTCGATCATGAAGAGGAACGACGTGTGCCCGACACCGCTGGTCGGCCCGGCGATGCAGAAGAGGTTGGGGAAGCCCGCGGCCGTCAGGCCCAGGTAGGCGCCGTGCTCGTCGAAGCTGCTCGCCAGGTCGAGGCCGCCCTCGCCACGTATCCGCCGGTAGCACGCCCGGTTAGTGATCTTGAACCCGGTCGCGAAGATGACGACGTCCGCCGGCCGCTCGTCGCCGGACCCGGTGACCACCCCGGTCGGCGTGGCGCCCACGACACGGTCGCTGACCACATCGACGTTCGGACGAGCCAGCGCCGGATAGTAGCGGTTGGAGAGCAGGACCCGCTTGCATCCCAGCTCGTAGCGGGGGGTCAGCCGCGCCACCAGCTCAGGGTCTGGCACCGCACGGCGGATGTTGGCGCGGGCGAGCGCCCGGGCGGCCCGGTTCAGCAGGCCGGTCCTGGTGAGCACCGCATGACGGGACTCCGAGATCACGTACGTCATGGCCCGGCGGATGCCCTGCGCGAACGGGAGGCCGCGGTAGAGCCACTGCTCGAACCGGGTGACCCGGCGGTCCATGTGCGGCAGCACCCATGCCGGGGTGCGCTGGTACACGTCGAGGTGGCCGACCCGGGGGGCGATCTCGGGAATGAGCTGGACCGCCGAGGCGCCCGTGCCGACCACCGCCACCCTCTTGCCGGCGAGGTCGACGTCGTGGTCCCACCGCGCGGAGTGGAAGGTGGGGCCGCGGAAGCTGTCGAGGCCGTTGAGCGCCGGCACGAACGGCTCCGACAGGAAGCCCATCGCGAGGATCAGGACGTTTGCGCTGAGCTCGCCCGCGGACGTGGTGATCCGCCACTGGGTCTCCGACGCGTCCCAATGGGCGTCGAGCAGCTCCGTGTGGTAACGGGTGAACTTATGAAGGTCGAAGCGGGTGACGACCTTCTCGATGTAGTCCCGAATCTCGGGCTGTACCGGAAAGGTGGTCGACCACGCCGGGTTGGGCGCGAACGACAGGGAGTAGAGGTTGGACGGGATATCGCATTGACAACCCGGATACGAGTTGTCCCGCCAGGTGCCACCCGGGGCTCCGGCGGCCTCCAGGATCACAAAGTCGGAGACGCCCTTGCGGAGGAGACGGACCGCGGCGCCGATGCCCCCGAAACCTGCCCCTACGATTACCACTCGGTGATGCTCGGTAGTCATCGCGAAACCTCGGACAGAGTGGTGAGTGGCCCCTCTCCCGAGGGCTGACTGGATGGCCGGGAAACGGCTCTGCTGCGGTGAACGGCTCTACTGCGGTGGTTTTGCCGGCCCGGCAGAGCTTATCGTGCCGGACGGGCGCGTGCGACGGAAGCAGCTCGCCACAAGCACCGAGCCCAGGGTATGAGCGACGCCGTGTTTGAGTGGGGAAACTCCCCACTTGACAGCCGCCGAGATTGTCGAAAGCACACATCAACGTCGCGGGCGCACGTACTCCTGTGCCCGCGCATATGGCGGCGCCCACCTGCGGCGGTGGACGCGGGCGTGACCCTACCCGCTACCCAGGTCGGCCGCTACGGCTACCACCTTTCCCGCCACGCCGGCATGACGCGTGGCTCACCGTGCCGGCTCGGCTGAACCGCGCCGCGGCACTCGGGGACAGGTCACGCCCGGCGAGGACGATCGGCGCACTGGCGGGAGGGGCTCGCTTCGACTCCCCGGGGTAAGCCGGTAGCGTGTCTGCGTCAGTCGGACAGGCAGGTGGGGCAGACTGTGACGCTGGCCACCAAGCAGAGGCGGACCGGTGCTTGCAGCAGTCACGGTTGAGCCACCCAAACTAGGGATGGACGGCGCCCTTCTCACGCGGTATGCATCGCTGCTCAGCCGCCTGCGTACCGGCGCGGTGGTCGCCCGCCGCACCTCGGACCTGGTCGACCAGGCTGCCTCGGTGTGGAGCCGCCCCGGCTTCGACGTCCTGCTGTCCCGCGCCGCGCTGCGCTTCGAACCCTTCGACTACCAGGTCGAGGCGGCGCAGACGGTGCTACGCCGGATGCGGGGGCGGGCCATCCTCGCCGATGAGGTCGGCCTGGGCAAGACCATCGAGGCCGGGCTGGTCCTGGCCGAGCTGCGCCTGCGCGGCCTCGCCGGGCGTACCCTCGTCGTCACCCCGGCCGGCCTGGTCGAGCAGTGGCGCGAGGAGCTGGAGCGCAAGTTCGGCCTGCCGACGGCGATCGCGTCCCGGGACGGCTGGGACGCGGGGCTGGACCGGCCGGTGGTGCTGGCGTCGCTGGCCGCCGCGCGCCGGGACCCGCTTCGCTCACTGCTCGTCGGCCGCGAGTGGGACGCCGTGGTCATTGACGAGGCCCACCGGGTACGCGCACCGCGTAGCGCCTCCGGCCGGTTGGCCCGCGAGCTTCGCGCCCGTTACCTGCTGCTGCTCACCGCGACTCCGGTGGAGAACCGGCTCGCCGACCTCTACGAGATGGTGAGCCTGGTCGCGCCCGGGCTGCTCGGCACGGCGGCACAGTTCCGTGCCCAGCACGGCTCGGGCACGGCCGACCCGGCCGTACAGGCGCCGAAGAACGCCGCCGCGCTGCGGGCCCGTACCCGGGAGGTGATGATCCGCCACCGGCGCAGCGAGGTGGCGCTCATGCTGCCGCCTCGCCTGGCCGAGACGCTGCTGGTCGCCCCGGCGGCGGACGAGGCGGAGCTCTACGCCGACGTCACCGCCCGGGTCCGTAACGCCGGCCGGACCGCGCCGGCGGCGACCCGCCTGGCCCTGCGCAGCCTGGTACGGCTGGCCGGCTCGACCCCGGCCGCCGCCGCTGCGACCCTCACCAAGCTCGGCTGGACCGACCTGGCCACCCGGGCCGCCGCGGTGTCCCGGCCGCACAAGACGGCGGTGCTGCTGGAGCGGCTTCGCGCGCACGCCGAACGGGGCGAGAAGGTCCTTGTCTTCACCGGCTTCCGGGCCACTCTGGACCACCTGGCGCGACTGGCGGCAGAGGCTGGGATCCCGGCGGCGGTCTACCACGGCAGCCTGCCCCGCGCCGGCAAGGAGGCCGCGATCGGGGCGTTCCGCGATGAGGTTCCGGTGCTGCTGTCCACCGAGTCCGCCGGTGAGGGCCGCAACCTCCAGTTCTGCCACGTCATGGTCAACGTCGACCTACCGTGGAACCCGATGCAGATCGAGCAGCGGCTCGGCCGGCTGCACCGGGTCGGGCAGCGGCATGAGGTGCTCATCGCCAACCTCGTCGCCCGCGGCACGATCGAGGAGCGCGTGCTACGCGTGCTCGAAGCGAAGATCAACCTCTTCGAGCTGGTCGTCGGTGAGCTGGACCTGATCCTCGGCCGGGTTGAGGAGGACTTCGACCTGGAGTCGGCGATCTTCAACGCGTACCTTGGGTCTGACGACGATACGCAGTTCGCGCAGCGGCTGGACGCGATCGGCGACGACCTCGCCCGGGCCCGCCGCGACTACCTGCACAGTCGGGGCACCCTGGACGCCCTCGTCGGCGACGAGGAGACCGCCGGGGTCGGCGCGTGACAGACCCTGGGCTGCGGTTCTGGCTACACCACGTCGAGGCCGGTGGCGGGCTGTGGGAGCCGGCCGGCGACGGCGTGCTCGTGATGCTCCCGCCGGAGCTGAGCCAGCGCTACCGGCTCGCCGACGAGCTCGTGGTCACCGACGACCCTGACGTCGCCCGCAGCGACGGCGTCACATTCCTGGGCACCGGGCACCCGGTGCTGGCCGAGGCCGCCGAGTCGGTGCTCAGCAGCGGTGACGCGGGCGCCGTACTGCTGGGCGGCGCCGCCGGGCCGGCGCCCACCGCGGATGTCCTGGAGGACCATGCCAGGGCTCAGATACCGGTCAGCCACGGGCGCATCGACGTGATCGGCAAGCCCCGCCACCTCACCCACTGGATGCTGCGGGTCGGCGTGATGGTGAGCTACGCGGTCTCCGCCGACGACCGGTTCTCCGAACGCCTGGAACAGTGGGTGCACGTGGCCAGCCGCCGCGAGGTGCCCGCCGCCGTGGTGGCGCGCCTGGCCGGCGCGCCCGATGAAGCGGCGGGCTGGCCGGCCGGTCTCTCGGGACGCGCGGCGCCGGTGCCCGCCGGCGAGCTGACCCGGGCCCTGGCCGAGGCCGACCGGCTCATCGAGGCCGCGGCGCAGCGCCGCCAGGGCCAGCTCTCCCGCCAGCTCGACGAGGCTCACAACGAGGAGCGTGCCCGCGCGACGAGCTACTACGCCGACGCCGTCGCCGGGCTCGAACGCCGGCTCGCGGCGGCGCCACCCGACCGGCGTGCCCTGCTCGAGCAGCGGCTGGTCGCCACCCGCGAGGAACAGGCCAGGCGGCTGGCCGAGATCGCCGAAAAATACCAGGCACACCACGAGATCAGGCCGTACCGGCTGCACGTGGTCGGGGTGCCCGCGGTGCGGCTGCCGGTTGACGTGCGTCGCGGCGAGCGCCGCTACCCGATGGAGCTGGACTGGCTCCGCCCCGTCGGTGTGTTCGCCCAGCCCCGCTGCCCGTCCTGCGACAGTACGGCCCCGCTGGTCGCCGGCAAGAACGCGCTCGGCTGCCTCCAGTGCCAGGTGTCGAAGGCGCCGCCAACCGCCCCGCCGGCTCCCGCGGCACCACCGGCTCCGGCGACACCTCCCTCGGCGCCGCCGGCTGCCGCGGCACCACCCGCCAGTGCCGCCTCGGGCGCCCCGGCACCGCGTGCGAACGGGTCCAGCCAGGCGAAGCAGGCGTCCGGCAGGTCCAGCTCCGCGCAGGCCACGCCGGCGACCGCCACGGGGCGGGCGTCGTCCACCCGGCCGCAGCAAGCCGGGGCCGCCCATGCCCTGCCGCGACAGCTCGCCGCGACCGCACCCAAGCGGGCGGAGAAGCTCGTCGCCACGCTATGGCAGGCGGTGGCGGACGGACACGGCCGGCGCCTGCGGGACGCCCTCGCACCCGACTCGCCGGCCGCCGCGCTGCACAAGGTCTACGGCGCCGACGGCGTCAGGCACGTACTCGGGCTGCCCGGGCACGAGCAGCTGGCCTCCTTCACGTCTGGCAGCACTCCGGCCGCTGACGGCTGGGGCACCACCAACGGAGTGGTCCGGACCACTCGCCACGAGTACCCGTACCTGATGCGGTGGCGGGCCGAGCACGGCGGCCTCTGGGTGGCCGAGGTGCTCCCGTTTCCCTTGTACCCGGACGGCCGGTTCCACGCGTACTACTGGTGGTTCGACGACCAGAACCCGAACCGGATAACCCGGATCCCTCCGCCGGCCAGCCGGCTCGACGATGTTGCCCAGCTGCTCCTTGTCGAGGGTGGACCCTGGCAGGGCCTCGCCGTCGTGGCGCGAGCCCTGGCCGCCTGGTGGCGCCTGGGCGACCGGCACGACGGCCTGCTCGCGACCCACCCGCCGCCGGTGCTCGCCGGCGCGGTACACCGCCTGGTCGCGCTCCGAGCTGGCGACAAGGGGCTGTTCCGGCAGGCCGCCGAGGCCTACCGCGTTGCGGAGGCCGCGGTACGCCGTGCAGATGCGGAGCTGCGCAAGCTGCTCGCTCTTGGGCCGGGACAAGTGTGGTAACCGTGACCACGGGCCCCGGCTAACCGGGCGCAGCGGCGCGGCGGCGACCGGCTGGAGCATTCACGCGCTTACGATGCCCAGCTCGACGATGAGCCGCCACACATCGGTCGACGGGTCCCGTCGCAGTGGATCACAGTGCGTTGCGTGTCCCCTGGTCGCTGAGCACCCGCCCGTCGAGCAGTCGTCCACCATCCTCTTCGCCCGCTTGACGGCGGCCTCCTGCCTGCCGTTGAGAGCCAAGACCCGTGAGCCACGGAGGCTCTTGTCGTTTCGATCGCCGAATGCCTCGAACCCGGCTTGCCGTCGCAGCTTCTCGTGGATGACGCGGCTCGATCCGCCCTGCTGTCCGGAAACGTCAACGAAGTGCAGCAACAACCACAGCTCAAAGGACGGATGTGAGAACGCGACCACCACGCCGCCAGCTTCGGTGTCGCGCATCGCCTGGGGAATGTCATGATGTTGGTCGCGATCGAAGATCGCCCAGAGCTGTACCAGACCACCGCCGTGCCGTACCTCATCTTGCTGTTCCAGCGCCCTGGCGACCACCCGCGTAGGAGTCATCCCATTGCTCCGGTACAGCGGATGGATGAGGAAACGCAGCTCCGACCCGAACTCGCGGCTCAGGAAAGCGAGATAGTCAGGCTCGGTGGCACCGCCCTCCACTGCACATAGAACACGCGGTTGCCGCGACGCGACGCCGCGGGAGCGCGGTGCAGTGGCCGTTCCGTCTCGGGATCGCTGCGGCGGCGCCTGCTCATCCGGCCTCCGCCAGCACCTGCGCAACCTCTCGGGCCAGCTCACCGCTGGTCACCCGCGGCACGCCACCGTAGCGACCTCGAAGATACCCGCGCTCCAGGTTCTCCTCCTTGCGCGGCCTCGCGTCAATCAACGGGTACAGCTCAGTCTCCCCGGTACGACGCTTGGCCGTAATCCATACCTGGTCCCGGTCGAGCGGGCGGTCAACCATCGCCGTGCCCAGCAACGTGGCATCGTGAGTCGTAAAGATCAGCTGTGCGCTGCGCGGGTTAGCTTTCGGATCTTGGAAAATCCGGATGACCTCTGCCGCGAGTATCGGGTGCAAGCTGGCATCCAGCTCGTCAACGAGCAGGACCGACCCTTCACCCAGCACGGTGAGAAGCGGACCAAGAAAGCTGAACCACGCCGATGTGCCCAACGACTCCTGACGCACAAGGTCCAGCGGCACCAGGTCTCCCGCCTCGCCGTGGTGCAGCAGCCGGACCTGCTGGTCAGCAGGGAGGGACGGGTCGATCTGTAGACCGGCCACCCCCAGGTCCGCCACCCGGAGCAGCGCCTCGATCCGCCGCCGGTGCTGGCTTCCGCTTCGCCGGTCGGTGAGCAGCTGACGGGTGTACTGACCGGGCACGGCGGTGCTCCCGCGCGGCGGGACCGTCCAGAGATCATCGAGAAACCAGCGATGGACCGCACTGAGCTGTGGATGGTTCAGGCTTGCCGCCACCGTCAGGAACAGCGAGCTCGGCCGGGTGAACTCCGCGAGCCGTTCCTTCTTGCCACGTAGGCCATCACCAGGGAAGAGGAACTCCTCCCCCCGCTCGCGATCAGCTTCGCGGTCGAACCAGACCTGTCTGCGCCCGTAGGGGTAGGCGTGCAGCCACTCCGCTTCGACCCGCTCGTCGGAAAGCTCGAACCCGTAGGTGTAACGGACGGGTCGTTCACCAAGGAGCAGGTCGACCTCGAACAGCGTCGTGTCCTCGCGGGCCGCCGGAGCTAGCGCGAACGGCTCGCGGGGAACGCCGGCCCCCTGCGCCCACTCTGCGAGCGACGCCCGCACCGCCTCGCGCATCGCTCCAACCGCGGCGAGCACGTTGGACTTACCGGATGCGTTCGCACCGAAGATCCCAGCGACCGACACAACTGCGATCTCCCGCCCTTCTGCCCGCACACCAGTCGGCCGAGCCGTACCTTCATTGAGCTCAGTCGCGACCAGTGACAGTTCGTGCTCAGCCCGGATCGACCTATGGTTCGCCACCCTGAAGCGCAGAAGCACAGTCACCTCACCGGACCAAAAAACCTGTCTCTGGGTCTCCTATGCATGAAAGCCACGCAAGAGAGCATCTGGCACCACCACTCTAGCCGTTAGGGGGCACTCGGGCGCCTGGCTAGGTGCCCGGCCGGCGGGGGTCGTAGGTCGACGCCCTGGCCAGTTCCTCGAAGAGCCTGCGCTCCCGTGGGCTGAGCCGCTCGGGCACCATCACCTTCACCTCGGCGTACAGGTCCCCCGCCGCGCCCTGCGGGTTGGGCAGGCCGCGGCCGCGCAGGCGCAGGCGGCGGCCGGTCGATGAGCCGGGCGGCACCTGCACCTGCGCCGTCCCGTCCGGCGTGTCCAGCGGGACCGTCGCGCCGAGCGCGGCCTCCCAGGGCGTCACCGGCAGGTCAACGGCGACATCGCGGCCGTCGACCCGGTAGCGAGGATGCGGCGCCAACCGTACGACCAGGAGAAGGTCGCCGGCCGGGCCCCCACCGGTGCCGGAGCCGCCCAGGCCGGCGAGCCGGATCCGTGTGCCATCGGTGACTCCCGCCGGAACTCTCACCTCGTGGCTGCGTGCCCCACCCGGCGCCGGCACGCTGACCACGCAACGACCGCCGGTGTACGCGTCCTCGACCCGCAGCGAGATCTCGGCCTCGGCGTCGGCGCCCGGTGTCCCGGGCCGGCGGCCGGAGCCGCGGCCCGGGAAGAACCCGCCGAGCAGCCCGTCCACGTCGACGAAGCCCGGGTCGTGCGGACCAGGGTCGCCAAAGCTCGGCGCATGGCCGTGCCTGTCGCGGAACGGGACGTCGCGGAAGGCGCCGCGGGTGTTGACACGCACCCGTCGCCCTCGGCCCCAGGTCTCGGACGGACCGCCCGCCGGGCCGCCGCCGGGGCGCTCGCCGCCGGTGGGTGCCTTTCGCCAGTCAGCGCCGAACCGGTCGTAACGGGCCCGGGTGGCCGGGTCTGACAGCACCTCGTACGCCTCGCCGATCTGCTTGAACCGCTCCTCCGCGTCGGAGTCCTGGTTGACGTCCGGGTGGTGCTGGCGGGCGAGCTTGCGGTAGGCGCGCTGGATCTCCTCCTGGCTGGCGGTGCGGGCCACCCCGAGCACCTCGTAGAAGTCACGCGTCGCGGCCACGGTCCTGCTCCTAATCGCCCGATCCGGGAGGAGATAACCTCGCCTTCTGTATGTGCAAAATGTGAGTCACACTGCATCAACTCTTTCTCAGTGCCGCTGCTAGCCGGAGGCCGCCGGGCGGGAGCGGCGCAGCCACGCGTTCTCCGTACAAAGCTCGGCCAGCTCCCGCTCCAGGCGCAGGATGAGGCGGACGCCAGCCAGGTTTACCCCGCTCTCGACCAGCGCCGCGATCCGGCGCAGCCGGACCAGGTCGTCGTCGCTGTAACGGCGCGTGCCGCCGTCGGTGCGCGCCGGGGTGAGCAGGCCCGCCCGCTCGTACCCCCGCAGCGCGTGCGGGCCGATGCCGGTCAGCTCGGTGACCACCGAGATCGGGTAGAGGCCCTGCCCCGGCTCGGCGCCGGACCGTCCGCTGGCGCTCCTCCTCGCACTTGACAACGACATGTTCTCGTTGTACTTGGTTAAGTATGTTGAGTCAACAGGGCTCAACTGTGAACCCCCGGCCTCTGGCCAGGAAGCACCAAGGAGGCGAGAGCAACGATGTTGATGCGCACCGACCCGTTCCGGGAGCTCGACCGGCTCGCCGAGCAGTTCTTCGGCACCGCGAGCCGCCCGGCGGTGATGCACCTGGACGCCGAGCGGGAGGGTGACTGGTTCTACGCGCACTTCGACCTGCCAGGCGTAGACCCGGACAGCATCGACGTGACCGTCGAGCGCAACGTGCTCACGGTGACGGCGCAGCGCCAGCGTCCGCAGCGCGAAGGCGTGGAGCAGGTGATCGCGGAGCGGCCCATGGGCACCTTCCGCCGGCAGCTGTTCCTCGGCGAGACCCTCGACACCGACCACCTCGAGGCCAACTACGACAACGGTGTGCTGACCCTGCGGATCCCGGTCGCCGAGCAGGCGAAGCCGCGCAAGATCATGATTGGTGGCAGCGGCCGCCAGCAGATTGACTCCTGAGACAGGCCACACAGGTCCGTTCTGGTTGTCA
>DASSUC010000476.1:0-4560 GCA_035707405.1 Micromonosporaceae bacterium
ATTGCGCACCGTGGTCAGCAACGGCGACTTCGACCAGTACTGGGCCTGGCACCTGGCCCAGGAACAACAACGCGTCCACAACAGCCGCTACCTCGGCGGTGTCATTCCACAGTAGACGATCACCTCAGAAGAGCCGCACCCCTATGAGTTGAACCTGGTTCGGCCCGCCGGTAGCGTCGGCGTCCGTTGGTGACGGTCGTTGCGACGGGGTAGACGTGTTCTCCGAGAAGGGGCTGGAGCAGCCTCGTGGGTTCCCGGAGGCCGTGGCCAGCCGGGTGGCGCTGGGCATCGGCCTGGCCGGCGTCCTGCTGCGAGGAGTGCTACTGCTGCTCGATGTGCCACCGACCAACAGCGACGAAGCCACCATGGGGCTCGCCGGCGCGCACATCGCTGCCGGCACCGACCTGCCCATCTGGTTCTACGGCCAGGCGTACATGGGCCCGATCGAGGCCTACCTGGCCGCGCCGCTGTTCGCCCTTTTCGGCTCCGGCACTCTCCTGCTGCGCCTGCCGATCCTCTTCGGGTACGCCGCCTTCCCCTTCCTGATGTACCGGCTGACCCTACGGCTGTTCACACCCGGACTGGCCGTGGTCACCGTCGGCCTGCTGGCGCTCGGCTCGGACCGGGTGATCAAGAACCAGATGATCGCCGGCGGGGGCTATCCGGAGATGCTGCCCGCGGCCGCCGGCCTGATGCTGCTCGCCTTGTGGCTCGCCGACGGCGGACACCAGCCGTTGCGGCGTGCCGCCGGTTACGCGACGTTCGGCCTGGTCACCAGCCTGGCCCTGTGGGTCGACTGGTTGGTCCTGCCCTACCTCGGCGTGGCCGGGATCGTGCTGCTCGTGGGCTGTCACCGCGAGCTACGGGGGTGGGCGGGCGCGGTGCTCGCCGCCGCCACGGTGCTCGGCGCGCTGCCGCTGATCTGGTACAACCTCGATGCGCCGGCGGGTCTTGACTCCTTCAGCGTGCACCGCGCCCTGAGCGCCCCCGGCGACGCGGCGCTCGGCCCGCAGCTCAAAGCCGGGGTGCTGATCGGGCTGCCGCTGGCGACGGGGCTGTGCGCGCCCGGGCACTGCGCCCGGCCGTTGTGGCTGTGGGGGCCGCTGTACCTCGCCCTGCTCACCGTCGCCGCGGTCCTTGCCATGACCGGTTGGTACCGCACCCGGGATGGGCAACGGCTGCGGTACCTTGCCCGGCTCGGGCTGCTCGCCGCCGCGGCCGGCACGCTCCTCGCCTACCTGCGCGGCACCGGGCCCACCCTCGACGCGTACGAGAGCGTCCGCTACCTCCACTGCCTCCTGGTCAGCACCCCAGCGGTGCTGTGGCCGCTGTGGCGGGTGGGGCGGCTGCGGGCGTTCCGGTTGGCGGCCGTCGCGGTCGTCACCGCCGTCGCCGTGCTCGCCACCGGGCAGCTGCTCGCCGCCGTCCCCGGATATCGCGAACAGGCCGACGAGCACCGCGACCTCGTGGCCACCCTGGGACGGCTCGGCGTCACGCACGTGTACAGCGAGTACTGGACATGCAACCGCATCGCGTTCGACACCCGGGAGCGCATCGTCTGTGCAGTTCTCACGCCCGCCATGACGCCCGGCCTGGACCGCCGTCCGGCGTTCCGTGACCAGGTGCGGGCGTCCCCCACGCCGGCCTACGCGTTCCCCACCGGCTCACCGACGGACGCCGCCTTCGCGCAGCGGCTCGCCGCGAGGGCCATCCCCGCGACCGTCACCGAAACCGAGGGATACCGCATCTACCAACCGGTCAACGCCGTCCCGCTGCCCTGATCCCCGGCCCGTAGCGGTAGAGCGCACCGTGAACCTCTATGCCACGATGTGGATACACCCGGCTCATGCTGGTGCCCGAAGCAGCCGGACAAGTGCTCTCGCATTGCTCAGGATTTCGCCGGAGTTGCCCGCCGATTCGCGGGGCCTACCGGCGGGGACAGGCGTGGTGGCGCATGTGCGGGACAGTTTCCGCGGTTGGCTTGGAGGAGCGTGAGCGCGAGCTGTGGCCGTACCTGCGGGAGCGACTGCGCGAACCCGGGCACCTTATGGCCCTGATGCGAGGCGCGCTGGGTGACACCGAGGTCGCCGCCGGCCAAGCGTCCACCTGCCGCCTGCGGCCTCAACCAACCCAGGCGGCCCCAACTGGGTCCCACCGTGCGGCCGCGGTTCCGGCTAAGACTGGATCGAGCATGCTCTTCACTAGCACCAGCGCAGCCGGAAACCGGCCCAGCTCCCCGAGCTGCGGCACCTCGGCGGCCTTCGCCTCGTACCCGGCGGGCCACAACGGCCCCGGCACCACGAACTCCGTCGGCAGCCCTACTCCCCGGCGCCCGATCTCCGACAGCAGTGCCCGTCGCAGCTCAGCAGCCACTGGCCGCTGGGTGCAGGCGATGAGGACCAGGTCGACCAGATCCTTGTACCGGGTGGAAATCGTCACTGCTCCGCCGACCCGCACATGCGTTTCCAGGCACGCGGCCACCTTGTCCGCGATATGGTCGACCAGCGGGTAGGCCCGGTAGTCCACGCGCAGCAGCCCAGGAATCTCGACTGCCACCAACGGAGGCACCGACTCCGGCACTGCGGTCATCGAATGCCCCGCAACCAGGTCCACCGAGAACGCCGCGTACGGCCGCCCACCCAACCCGGCTACCACCGCGAACCGCCGCCCCTTATCGCCCATCAGCGGTGCGGCTGGCGCAATATCGAAGACGAAGAAGTCGCCCACATCCCGTCCGGCTGCGGCACGGAACGCGTCTTCCGCCTCCTGAAGGTCCACTGTAGACTCACAGGACAAGTCGACATCCTTGCTGTGCCGCGCCACATCCAGCCGGGCAAGCAGTGCGGCGGCACCCTTGAGCACCCAACGATCCGCATCCGGCGCGCTGAACACCCGGACCAGAAGGCGATCGTAAGCGAACTGGCGGTACAGCTCGGTCACGGTGAACGGCGACGAGGCGGCCAACTTCCTCAACCGGTCTGTCAATGCCGCCCGCAAAGCTGAAGGCGACCCATAGGGAAACTGGCCCGTCATGCCGCATCGCCCAACAGCTGGCCAGCCAGCGCCGCTCCGTCGCGCACGTGGTACCGCCGTGCCATCGGCGCCACCGACGTGGCGATCTGTCCCGGCGTAGTCAGGCCACGTCGTACCGCCTCCACCGCAATCGTGGCCACCGCACTGCCGTCCTCATGGACGGCCAGCAGGTCGGCCACAATCCGGTGGGCCCGCGTGGCTGGCAACCCTTCAACTACATCCCGATCCGCCTGCGGAACCTGCCGCAGATACAGCCGCACATCCCGACGTCGGGTCTGCGTGCGCACCGCAACGGTGAACTCGTGGGTGTCGGCAATCAGGTCTCCCAGGCCGTACAGCTCGGCGGCAGACCGGTGCGACACCACCGCAACCCCATCGGACCGCACCCGGCGCCACGCCGGTACGCCCGTATCCAGTTGCAGCCACGCCGCCCGCAGATCGAGATGTCCGGGATCAGGTCCACCAGCGATCCGGTACACCCCATGCGCGACGCGAACCAACGCCCCAGCCGCAACCAGCCGGGCGAACGTCGCCCGCGGCACTCCCGCAGTGAGAGCCTGCGAACGAGTCACCAGACCCCACTGGTCCTCGGCGACATCCTCGGCCAGTCGAGCCAGCACTTTAACGGTCGACACCTGCAAAGTGTATCAAATGTGAGACTATCGCAGCCGCCGCTCATCCAGGCGAACGCGCCGGTCAATGACCGCGACGCGGGCCTGTCCCACGGATGGCTCCCCTCTCGTAGTGGCCAGTCGGTGTGGCTACAAACCTGGCTACCGATGGCATGAGAACGGGCCCCTCAGATGATCTCTGAGGGGCCCGTTCTTTCTGGTAGCGGGGACAGGATTTGAACCTGTGACCTCTGGGTTATGAGCCCAGCGAGCTACCGAGCTGCTCCACCCCGCGTCGCGGGGACAACTGTAGCGCACGCCTCGCCGTACCTGCAAAACGCCTTACCCGGACGGCGAAGGGGCGGGGGTCGGGGTGCCACCCGGAGCCGGCGTCACCCCCGCCCGCCGCTGCGCCGCCTCGAACTCCTTCAACGCGGCGTCCAGGTTGGCCAGCGCACGGCCGTACTCCTCGAAGTTGCCGGAGGCCTGCGCGGCCCGCAGCGCGTCGATCGCCGTGCGGACCTTGGCCGCCGCCGCAGCGAGGTCACCCGGTACGCCAGTGGGCGGCGTCGCCGTCGGCGGCTGTGGGGTGCTCGGCGGCGTCGGAGTGGTGGTCGGTGGCCGGCTGGATTCGACCAGCTGCTTGATGCCGGCTTGCAGGCTGTCCGCGAGCGCCACCCGGTCGCCGTAGTTGAGCAGCACCTTCTTCATCAACGGGTACGGGTTGGCGACGTTGCTGCGCAGGTAGATCGGCTCGACGTAGAGCATGCCGCCACCGAACGGCAGCGAGAGCAGGTTGCCCTTGACCACGGACGAGGTCTCCGACTGCAGCAGCGTCAGCTGGCTGCGTACGGTCGGCTCGTTCTCCATGTTCTGCTGGGCCTGGCCAGGGCCTGGGATGCGGTTCTCCTTCGGC
>DASSUC010000477.1:0-5000 GCA_035707405.1 Micromonosporaceae bacterium
CGGTCGTCTCCGACGGGGTGGACGCCCTGGCGTACCTGCGCAAGGAGGAGCCGTTCACCGACGCGGTGCGGCCGGACCTGATCCTGCTCGACCTGAACCTGCCCCGCCGGGACGGGCGGGAGGTGCTCGCCGAGATCAAGAATGACCCGCAGCTCTGCCAGATCCCGGTGGTGGTGCTCACCACATCCCAGGCCGATGAGGACGTGCTGCGCAGCTACCGGCTGCACGCCAACGCATACGTGACAAAGCCGGTCGACTTCGAGCGGTTCATCGGGGTGGTCCGGCGGATCGACGAGTTCTTCGTCAGCGTGGTGAAGCTGCCGCCCCGGGGCTCTCGTCCGGAGGAGCCGGCGTAGCAGATCCGGAGGCCACCGGCTGAGCCGCGTGCCTGCGGGACCCCGCGCCTACGGGACCCTGCGCCTACGGGACCGGAGTGACCGGGTCCTGGGACGCGGTGGGGCGGCCGACGCCCGCGATCGGCTGCGGCGAGCCGAACAGCCCGACCAGCCCGGAGACCCACAGCTGCCGGTACACCTGCTCGGTCGGGTTGATCACGGTGAGCGCGACACCGCTGGCCGCCGCGGCGTGGTAGCTCGCCACCAGGCTGCCGATCCCGACGCTGTCGATGAACGTGACCAGCCACAGGTTGATCCGGATCTGGCGGGGAGCGCTGCGGACCAGCGCCCGGTTGATCGCCTCCGTAAGCTCGTGCGCGCTGCCGAGATCGATCTCACCGCGGGGGCAGATCTCCAGCGCGCCATCGACATGACGGCTTGTCGTGATCGACAGACTCACCGTGTCGTCCTCCGCAGACTCGCTCCGAGAAGCAGACTCGCTCCGAGAAAAGGTCGCGCCCGGATGTCCGGTGCCGGAGCACTGAAACGTGGCTTTTAGACCCTGAGACGGTACCACGCCACGGTCTCCCACCAGCCCACATGATCAACAGCATCTCGGAGTGTGCTGGCCGGAGGGGGTTTCCGGGCCGGAGGGGTTTGCCAGGCCGGTGGGGTTTGCCGGGCCGGTGGTAGGGAACCGGTGCTGGCATGGAGGCCGGACAGCTCTTCGGCGGCCGGTACCGCCTGGTCAGCCGCCTGGGCACGGGTGGCATGTCGGTGGTCTGGTGCGCCCGGGACGAGGTGCTCGCGCGCGAGGTTGCCGTGAAGGTGCTCGCGCCGAAGCTGGCGGCCGACGCCGACCTGCTGGAGCGGATCCGCATCGAGGCGCGCTCAGCGGCCCGGCTGCGCCACCCGAACATCGTCGACATCCACGACTACGGCGAGGCGTCCGTCAACGGTGGGCCGTCCCTGCCGTACGTGGTGATGGAGCTGGTGGAGGGGCGCTCCCTGGCGGACCTGCTCACCGCCGGCCCGCTGCCGTGGCGCGTGGCGGTGGTGGTCAGCGCTCAGGTGGCGACCGCGCTGGCCGCGGCGCATGCCCGGGGCGTGGTGCACCGGGACGTCACTCCGGGCAACGTGATGCTCACCTCCACCGGGGTCAAGCTGGTGGACTTCGGCATCTCGGCGAGCGCCGGTGACGCTGAGGCAGGTCCGCCGGGACAGGTCCTGGGCACTCCGGCCTACCTTGCCCCGGAGCGGCTGGCGGGTGGGCCGGTCCAGCCGGCGACCGACGTCTACGCCCTTGGCCTGCTGCTCTACAAGTCCCTGACCGGGCGGCTGCCGTGGCAGTCCGTCACCACCACCCAGATGCTCAAGGCCCACCTGTACGCCGAGCCGGCGCCGCTGCCGGCGATCCCCGGCATCCCCGCCGAGGTGGCCGCGCTGTGCCAGCGCTGCCTGGCCAAGTCACCCGAGGACCGGCCGGACAGCATGGAGGTGGCGCGCGCCTTGGCGGCCGCGGTGGACCTGCCGGCGACCGCGCTGGCACTGCCCGCCGAGCTGACCGCGCTCGCCGGGCCGGGTCCGGGCCGGCTCGGACCGCTGCGGCGACTGGTCCGCGCGGTGGCCGGGACCGTGGCGCTGTCCCGCGAGGCGTTCGTCACCAGCGGGTCGCCACCGCTGCGCCCCGGCCGCCAGCCGCTCGCCGTGGTGTCGGCAGTCGTCGGCCTGCTGTTGGTCAGCGGGCTGATGGGCGGCTCCCTGCGCGGGGCGGGGGAGCCGGACGGGGTCACCGCCGGCAGCGCCCGGCTGGTCGGCACCGGCTTTGCCGCGCGCGAGGTCGACTGCCAGGTGCGGTACGAGGTCCGCCGGAACGCGGCGGGCAGCTTCGCGGCCGGCGTGACCGTGCGCAACGCCGGCGCGGCAACGGTCGAAGGGTGGCGGCTGGAGTTCAGCTTCCCCGCCGACCAGCGGGTGGTGCGCCCGTGGACGGCCGGATGGCGGCAGTCGGGCCGTACCGTCACGGTTGAGGGTCAGGCGCTTGCCGCGGGCGGGTCGGTGGCGACCGGCTTCGACGGGGCGTACCGCGGGACGAACCCGCTGCCGACGCAGTTCCTGCTCAACGGCAGCGCCTGCGAGCCGATGCTGGTCTGGGCCGCGCCGGCTGACCCTGCCGGGGGCGGTGCCGGCGGCAACGGGGCGAAGCCACCGAAGGAGCCCAAGGACTCCGGCGGCCCGGGGCCCGGCGGAGGCGACGACGGCGATGACGACTCCGGCAGCGGCAGCTACCGCAGTGGCGACCGGGGCAGCGGTCGCCACTGAGCACCGACGACCGGGATTCGAGCCACGCCCCTGCGGGTACGGCATAGCCAGACTGCGCGATGCGTACCCGTTCGCATCGCCGCTGGAGGAGGTGCCATGACCGATTCCTTGGCCGCGGTACGGGTCGACATCGATGGCCCGCTGACCGACATGTGGCGTACCGTGCTGCTCGTCGCACCGAAGCTGCTCGCGTTCCTCGCCATCCTGCTCGTCGGCTGGCTGGTCGCCACCGGCCTGCGCAAGGTGGTGGACCAGGTGCTCGAGCGGGTCGGCTTCGACCGGGCGGTTGAGCGTGGCGGCATCGGCCGGGCGCTGCAGCGGACCAAGTACGACGCCAGCGACATCCTGGCCAAGCTGGTCTTCTACGCCGTTCTGCTGCTCACCCTGCAGCTCGCGTTCGGGGTGTGGGGGCCGAACCCGATCAGCGACCTGATCGAGGGCGTGGTGGCCTGGCTGCCGAAGGCCGCCGTGGCGATCATCATCATCGTGGTGGCCGCCGCCATCGCCAGTGCCGTTCGCGACCTGGTGACGGCCGCGCTCGGTGGGCTGTCCTACGGGCGGCTGCTGGCGAACCTGGCGGCCTGGTTCATCATCGGGCTCGGCGCGATCGCCGCGCTCAACCAGGTCGGCATCGCCACCACGGTGACCACGCCGGTGCTCATCGCCGTGCTCGCCTCGATCGCCGGCATCCTCATCGTGGGCGTCGGCGGCGGCCTGGTCCGGCCGATGCAGCAGCGGTGGGACCGCTGGCTCGGCCGGCTGGAGGTCGAGTCCGAGGCGATCCGGGAGCAGGCCCGCGCGTACGCGGCCGGCCGCCGTGACAGCGAGCGGGCGGTCCAGCAGGCCCAGGTCCAGCAGGCCCCGGTGATGGCCGGTGCCGGTGCGCCGGGACCGGCGTACCCCGCCGGCGCGCAGCCGGCGCCGATGCCGGCCGGCGGCGGGCACCCGGTGGGCCGGCCGGAGTACCCGCAGCAGATGCCCGCGGACTACCCGCAGGACGCCGACCGCACCCGGCAGATCCCGGTGCCGGGCCAGGCGGACCCGACCACGTAC
Source organism: Micromonosporaceae bacterium (assembly GCA_035707405.1). Taxonomy (GTDB): domain Bacteria; phylum Actinomycetota; class Actinomycetes; order Mycobacteriales; family Micromonosporaceae; genus DASSUC01. The sequence goes on from DASSUC010000477.1 coordinate 3,711, forward strand.
GCCAGCCACACCGCGACGGGCTCGGAGGCGACCCAGGTGGTGCCGCAGCCGCAGCCGCCGCAACCACAGCAGGGAGACTGGCCGACGTCACCGCGGGAGCGGTGAGCCGGCCGGAGGACCGGAAGGCGGGCCCCGGCGGTCGATGACCGCCGGGGCCCATCCAGGCTGGCCGCCGGGGCTCATCCACGCTGGCGTGGCGGTGGTCAGGCGGCCGGGGCCAGCCCGGGCTCGGTATGCAGGTGCAGCCAGCACACCGCGAGCAGGCGGGTCAGCACCCAGTCGGGCGCTTGCCAGCCTGAGCCGGGCGCGGTCCAGCCGCGTTCCTGGGCGAGGTCGCGCACGCCGGCAGCGTAACCGGCGAGGGTGACCGGGGTCAGCGGGCGAAGGTCGCCCAGCAGGCTGTCGCGGACCTCGGCGGCGTGCTGGTCAACGGCGGCCAGCAGCCCCGGTCGGGCCCGGGCGGCGGCCAGGCCCGGCCCGCCCACTGTCTCCATCAGCATCGCCAGCGCGGCCCTGGCATGGCGAAGAGCCGTCATGGCGCAAGAAGGTACGGCCCCAGGGCCGGCGCCGCGTCAGCCGATCGGCCTGGGTAGATACGTACGGTCAGGCCGGCCCGCCGCTCAGGTGACTGCGGCGAAGCGCTCGACGAGCTCGGTACGCCCGGCCACGATCAGCACGTCGTCGGCCTCCAGCGTGGTCGACGGCTGGGCATAGACGAAGTCCTCACCGGTGCGCTTGACGCCCACGACCGTCACGCCGTACTTGGACCGCAGTGCCGACTCGCCCAAGGTGCGGCCCACCCCCTCGTCGGGCGCGCGGGTCTTCGCGATCGCGAAGCCGTCGTCGAACTCGATGAAGTCGAGCATCCGGCTGGTGATCAGATGGGCGACCCGCTCGCCCATCACCGACTCCGGGAAGATCACATGGTTGGCGCCGACGGAGCGCAGGATCCGCCCGTGCTTGGCGCTGGTCGCCTTGGCCCAGATCTCCCGCAGGCCCACCTCGTGCAGCGCGAGCACGGTCAGCACGCTGGCCTCCACGTCGGTGCCGATGCCCACCACCGCCCGGCGGAACTCGGGCACGCCCAGTTGGCGCAGCACCTGCTCGTCGGTGGCGTCCGCCTGCACCACGTGGGTGAGCGTGTCCGCCAGCTGCTGCACCAGCTTGGGGTCCTCGTCGATGCCGAGGACGTCGTGCCCGAGCCGCACCAGCGACGCGGCCACCTGGCCGCCGAAGCGGCCCAGCCCGATCACCACCACGTCGTCTGCCGGCCGTGCCGGCCTGCCGTTG
>DASSUC010000478.1:0-7462 GCA_035707405.1 Micromonosporaceae bacterium
GTGCTGGACAAGGCGGTCCTGCTCGCCGGGGAGGACCTGACGCCGCAGACGCTCAACGCGGCGCTGGGCCGGGTGGGCCAGATCGACAGCCCGCGCGGCACCTGGCAGTTCAACCAGAACCGCACCCCGCAGCAGAAGTGGTACCTGCGCGAGGTGAAGATGGACGGCACGGTGCTGGCCAACACCCTGGTGTCCGAGCTGACCACGCTCGGCTGACCCGTTCGACCGCCGTGGCCTCCTGACCGGGGGCCACGGCGGTACGCCTGGAGGGAGGCGTACCGCGGTGCCGGTGCTCGGCTGGCTCGACACGTACCTCGTGTCCATGGTGGACGGCGTGGCGTTCGGGCTGCTCTACTTCACCCTCGCGGTGGGGCTTTCCCTGGTGTTCGGCATGATGGACGTGCTGAACCTGGCGCACGGCACGCTCTACCTGGGCGGTGCCTACGTCGCCTACCTGCTCTCGGACGGCGGCTGGACCGGTCTGGCCGTCGGTCTCGGTGCCGGCGTCGCGCTCGGCCTGGCCGGCGGTGCGCTGCTCGCCGCGCTGACCCAGCCGCTGGCCCGCCGTGGCCATCTGGACCAGGCACTGCTCACCCTGGGCCTGTCTATCATCGGCGCCGATCTCTTCCTGCTGGCTGCCGGGGGGGAGACCCTGCCCGCCGAGGCACCGGCCGGGCTGCGCGGCTCGGTCGAGCTGGCCGGGCACGCGTACCCGGCGTACCGGCTGGTCTTCATCGGGATCGCGGCGGCGCTGGCGCTGGCGGTCTACCTCGTCTTCGAGCGCAGCTCGCTGGGCGCGCTGGTCCGGGCGACCGTGGCCGACCGGGACATGGTCCGGGTGCTGGGCGTGGACACCCGCAAGGTGCTCTTCGGGGTCTTCGCAGCCGGCGCCGTGCTGGCCGTGTTGGGCGGCGTGCTCGGCGCGCCGATCCTGGGGCCGGGGCCCGGCGTGGACGCGCATGTGCTCGTGATGTCGCTGGTCGTTGTGGTGGTCGGCGGGCTCGGCTCGGTCCGCGGGGCGCTGCTCGGCGCGTTGCTGGTCGGGCAGGTGGACACGCTCGGCCGGGCCGTCGCGCCGGAGTACGCGGCGTTCCTGCTCTTCGGCGCGATGTTCGCGGTGCTGGCGGTGCGCCCGCGCGGGCTCGTCTCGGTCGTGCGGACCGCCCCATGACCGCCACGACCGGCACCGTGACGCGCCCGCCCGCGCCCGGCCGGCTCGCCGTCCTCGCCATCGCGGCCGCGGTGGTCGTCCTCGGGGTCGCCCCCTGGGTGGTCGACTCGTACGTCATCTCGCTCGCCTCGAAGGTGCTCGTCCTGGGCCTGCTCGCGATGAGCGTCAACCTGCTCACCGGCGTCGCCGGGCTGCCGACGCTCGGCCAGGCGGCCTACTTCGGTGTCGGTGCCTACGCCGCCGCGCTGACCGCCCGCACCGTCACCCAGGCCGGGCTGGTCCAGCTGGCGGTGGCGGTCGCGGTCAGCGCCGCGGTGGCCGCGGTCACCGGGATCGCCGTGGTGCGCACCCGCGGCATCACGTTCCTCATGCTCACCCTCGCGATCGGCGAGCTGGCCTACAGCGTCGCGCTGGAGTGGAGCTCGGTCACCGGCGGCAGCGACGGGCGGGCCGCGCCCCACGTGGTCCCGCTGCCGGGCATGGGGGAGCTACGCCTGGACGGCTATATCTACCTGTGGGTGCTCGCCGTCTTCCTGGTGCTGTTCGCGCTGGTCTCGGCGGTGGTGCGGTCCCCGTTCGGGCTGGCGCTGCGCGGCATCCGGGACAACGAGGCGCGGCTGCGGGCGGCCGGCTACCCGGTGACCCGCTACCTGCTGGGGGCGTACACCTTCGCGGGTGGGCTGGCCGGCGCGGCCGGCGCGCTCTGGATCTCCTCCCAGCAGTTCGTCTCGCCGTCCGAGGTCGGCTTCACAGTCTCGGCCATGGCGCTGATCGCGGTGGTGATCGGCGGGCTCGGCTCTATGTCGGGCGCGGTGGCCGGCACCGCCGTGGTCGTGCTCACCCGCGACTACATCGGTGGCCAGCTGGACGGCCGGGGCCCGCTGCTGCTCGGCATCGTCTTCGTGCTCGCCGTCTACCTGCTGCCCCGCGGCCTGGCCGGGTTGCGCACCGCGTTCGCCCGCCCGCGGGCGGCGGGTGCCCGGGGGGCGGGACCAGCCGCCGGCGGTGACCCGCCCACCCGGCCCCCGGCGGTGGCGGCTGCGGCCGGCCGGCGCGGCCCATCCGACAGCGACGGACCGGGGACGTTACCGTGAGCATGAGGATCGGGCAGGCAGGCGCCGCAGCCGCGGACGAGGGAAGCCAGGGTGAGCGCGAGCAGCCAGCGCAGCGGGCACCGGGGCCGGCGCCCACCGGCCGGGCGGTGAGCGCGCTGCTGGAGGTCTCCGGCGTCACCCGGTGCTTCGGTGAGCTGCGGGCCGTGGACGATGTCACGCTGTCGGTGTCCGAGGGCGCCCGGCACGCCCTCATCGGCCCCAACGGTGCCGGCAAGTCGACCCTGTTCAACGTCGTCGCCGGGGCCTTGCGGCCGACCGCCGGCCGGGTCCGCCTGGCCGGGCGCGACGTGACCCGGCTGCCGGAGTGGCGCCGGGCCCGGCTCGGCCTGGCCCGCACGTTCCAGCACTCCTCGGTGCTGCTGCACTGCACCGCGGTGGAGAACGTGCTCGTCTCGGTGCAGCGGGAGGCGGGCGTGGCAGCGCGGATGCTGCCCGCGCCGCGCCGCCGCCGGGCCCTGGTCGACCAGTGCCTCGAGCTGCTCGACACGGTCGGGCTCGCCGGCCGGGAGCACCTGCGGGCCGCCGCCCTGTCCCACGGCGAGCGCCGCCAGCTCGAGCTGGCCGTGGCCCTCGGCGCCCGGCCGCGGCTGCTGCTGCTGGACGAGCCGGCCGCCGGCATGTCCCCGGCGGAGACCGCGCGCCTGACCGAGCTGGTCCGGGGCCTGCCCCGGGAGGTGACAGTGCTGCTGATCGAGCACGACCTGGACGTGGTGTTCGGCCTCGCCGACCGGGTCACCGTGCTGCACCTGGGCCGGCACCTGGCCACCGGCACGCCCCAGCAGGTGCGGGCCGACCCCGCGGTGCGGGAGGCGTACCTCGGCGCGAGCGACGCCGCGGAGCTGTTCTGAAGGAGGCGGCGTGGCGCTGCTCGAGGTGCGGGGACTGACCGCCGGGTACGCCGGCTCCGCGGTGCTGCACGGGGTCGACCTGGCGGTCGACGCCGCCGAGGTGGTCGCCGTGCTGGGCCGCAACGGCATGGGCAAGACCACCCTGGTGCACTCGGTGATGGGGCTGGTGCGGCCGTACCCCGGGTCGTCGGTGCGGGTGGACGGCGTGGAGCTGGCCCGCCGGCCACCGGACGCGGTGGCCCGGGCCGGGGTGGGCCTGGTGCCGCAGGGGCGGCGGGTGTTCGCTCCGCTGACCGTCGCCGAGCATCTCGTCATCGCCGCCCGCCGGCGCGGGCCGTGGACCCGGCGCCGGGTGCTGGAGCTGATGCCGCACCTCGCCGCGCGCCTGCGGCACCGCGGCGACCAGCTCTCCGGTGGTGAGCAGCAGATGCTCGCGATCGCCCGGGCACTGCTCACCAACCCGCGGGTGCTGCTGCTCGACGAGCCCTCCGACGGGCTGGCCCCGGCCATCGTCGCGCTGGTCGGCGATGTGATCCGGCAGCTGGCCGCCGGTGGCCTCGCGATCCTGCTGGTCGAGCAGGACCTCCGGCTGGCCTTCTCGGTCGCGGGGAGGGTCGCGGTGATGGAGAAGGGCCGGGTGGCAGTGGATGCCCCGACCGATGACTTCCGCGCCGACCCGGAGCGGGCGCACGCGCTCCTGGGGGTGTGACCCCCGGGTCCGGTGTGGCGTCTTGTTGACGCCCGCAATTGAAGCGTGACAGGCTCGGCAGCGTGGACGCACTGCGCGCGCTGTGGTCCGCCCGCAGCGTGGCGGTGGTCGGGGCCTCGACCAGGCCCGGCGCGCCGGGCCGGCTCGCCGTCGAGTTCCTGCTCCGGTACGGCTACTCCGGCGCGGTCATCCCGGTCCACCCGAGCGCCCCGCAGATCGCGGGCCTGCCCGCGTATCCAAGCGTCGCCGCCTCGCCCGGCGCGGAGCTGGCGCTGATCGTGGTGCCACCGGCGGCGGTGCCGGCGGCCGTGGCCGACTGCGCGGCGGCCGGCGTGCGGGTGGCGGTCGTGGGCACCTCCGGCTTCGGCGAGACCGGCCCGGACGGGCTGGCCACGCAGCAGGCGCTCGTCGCCCGGGCCCGCGGCGCCGGCATGCGGCTGGTCGGCCCCAACTGCATCGGCGCGGTGGGCTTCGCATCCGGGCAGGTGGCGAGCTTCAGCCCGCTGTTCTCCGGGGAGCGTACGGCCCTGCGCGCCGGCGGCATCGGGTTCGCCTCGGCCAGCGGGGCCCTCGGCTTCGGCACGGTGAGCCTGGCCCTGGAGCGCGGCATGGGCCTGCTGGCCGCGGTCACCACCGGCAACGAGGCGGATGTGACCGCGCTCGAGGTGCTGGCCGCCCTCGCCGCCGAGCCGGGCTGCACCGCGCTCCTGGGCTACCTCGAGTCGCTCGCCGACGGCCCGGCGCTGCGCGCGCTGGCCGCGGCACGCCAGGCCACCGGCGTGCCCGTCGCCCTGCTCGTGGCGGGCCGCTCCGCGGCCGGCGCCCGGGCCGCGGCCACGCACACCGGCGTGCTCGCCACGGCCGACCGGGTGGTCGACGGCGCGCTGCGCCAGCTCGGCATCGTCCGGGTGTCCGATGTGGACGAGCTGCTCGACGTCGGCGACGCCGTAACGCTGGCCCGGCCACCCCGCGGGCCGCGGGTCGGCGTGGTCACCACCTCGGGCGGCTCCGGCATCCTCGCCGCGGACGCGGTGGCAGCACACGGCCTGCGCCTGGCCACGCTGGCGCCGTCCACCATGGACACGCTGCGGGCGGTCGTACCGCCGTACGGCGCCGTGGCCAACCCCGTTGACGTGACCGCGGCCGTGCTGCGCGACCGCACGCTGGTGTCCCGCGCGCTCGCCGCGGTCGCCGCAGACCCGGGCGTCGACCTGCTGGTCGCCTGCTTCTGCGTGCTCGCCGGCTCCGACGTCGAGGCGGTGGTGACGGCGCTGGCCGAGACCGCGTCCACGTCCGGAAAGCCGGTGCTGGCCGCCCGGACCGGCGCCGACCACCTCGCCCCCGAAGCGGGCGCGGCGCTGCGGGCGGCGGGCATCCCGACCTACCCGACGCCGGCCCGGGCGGTCCGCGCCGCGGCGGCCCTGTACCAGTCGGCACCGGCCGCCACGACTGCCCGGTCCGGCCCGGCCTCGGTGGGCGCGCGCAGCCCCCACGCCGTGGACCGGTCCGCCGGCGAGCGCGAGCTCAAGGCGTGGCTGGCCCAGGCCGGGGTACGCGTGCCGCGCGGCCGTGTGGTGCACGACCCGGCCGACGCCCCGGCGGCCGTGGCGGCGTGCGGGGAGCCTGCGGTGCTCAAGGTCGTGGTGCCCGGGCTCGCGCACAAGTCCGACATCGGCGGGGTCGTCACCGGCGTGTCCGCGGCCGGCGCGGCGGCCGCCGCGCGGCGGCTGCGCCAGCTCCCCGGCGCCACCGGCGTGCTCGTGGAGGAGCAGGTCCCGGCCGGCGTTGAGCTGCTGGTGGGGGTGGCGCCGAGCCCGCTCGGCCCGGTGCTCACGGTCGGCGCGGGCGGGGTGCTGACCGAGGCGCTGGACGACGCGGCGGTACGCCTGCTGCCCGTCACCGAGGCCGACGTGCGTGACCAGCTGGCACAGACCCGGGTGGCCCGGCTCCTCGCCGCGCACCGCGGCCGCCCGGCGGCGGACGTGGACGCGCTGGTGGACCTGGTGCTCCGGGTCGCCGGGCTCGCCGCGAGCCTGCCGCCGGGCGCCGCGCTCGACCTCAACCCGGTGGTCGTGCACGCCGGCGGCGCGGTCGTGCTCGACGCCGCCCTCACGGTCGACGCGCCAACCACCGAGGACACGCCGCCTGCTGGTGCTCCGCCTGCCGGCGCCGCGCCGGCTGGTACCCCGCCGGCCGGCGCCGCGCCGGCCACCGGCACGGCGGCAGCCGCAGGCACCGCCCCGGCCCTCACCGGCGGGAGGTAGCGATGCTCGTCGGCATGCTCGTGCAGCGGGCGGCGCGGCGGTTCGCCGGCCGTACCGCCCTGGACGGTCCACAGGGGACACAGACGTTCGCCGAGCTGGGTGACCGGGTCGCCCGCCTCGCCGGGGGCCTGCTCGCCAGCGGGCTACGCCCCGGGGACCGCGTCCTGGACCTCCAGCCCAACCAGAACACCTACCTCGAGACCGACCTCGCCTGCTGCACCGCCGGCCTGGTCCGGGTGGCGCTGAACCACCGCCTGCACCCGGACGACTGGGCGCAGATCGCCGACGACTGCGGCGCGTCCGCGCTCATCTACGACGCCCGGTACGCCGAGCCGGCCCAGGCGCTGCGCGAAGGGTTCGGCGACGCGCGCAGCGTGGTGATCGGCGACGGGCCCGGCCAGCCGTACCAAAGGCTCCTCGAGGCCGCGCCGGTCACCGGCGATGCTCTCGCCGACGACCTGGTCTCGCTCAACTACACCTCGGGCACCACCGGCGCGCCCAAGGGCGTCCGCCGCACCCACCGGGTGCGCTTCGCCAGCCTCGTCAACATGGTCTCCGACGTGCTGGGCGGCCCGCCCGGGCCGGCCGACGTCTACCTGCACGCCGGCCCGGTCACCCACACCAGCGGGCTGTTCGTGCTGCCGTTCCTGGCCTACGGCGGCGCGCAGCTCATCCTGCCGGCGTTCGACGCGGGGGCTGTGGTGGAGGCGGTGACCCGGCGCGGCGTCACGCACACCGCGCTGGTGCCGACGATGGTGGCCCGGCTGGTCGCCCTCGGTGAGCCGCTGTCCGGCCTGAAGATGCTCGGCTACGCTGGCGCGCCCATGCCGCCTAACCAGATCCGGCAGGCGTACGAGCGGCTGACCCCGCGCCTGGTGCAGTACTACGGCCTGGTCGAGGCGATCCCGCCGGTGACCGTGCTGGGCGTGGCCGACCACGCCGCGGGCCTGGCCGACCGGCCGGAGCTGCTGGCCAGCGCCGGCCGGCCGGCGCTCGGGGTCGAGCTGCAGGTGGTGGACGAGTCGGGCGTGCCGCTGCCGGCCGGGGAGATCGGCGAGGTGGTCACCCGCGGGGACCACGTCATGCCTGGCTACTGGGCGCACGCCGGGGACATCAAGGCGGTGGACGCCGGTGGCTGGCTGCACACCGGTGACCTGGGCCGGCTGGACGGGCAGGGCCGGCTGTGGCTGGTCGACCGCAAGGGCGACATGATCATCACGGGCGGGTACAACGTCTACCCGCGCGAGGTGGAGGACGTGATCGCCGAGGTGCCCGGCGTGGACGAGGTGGCCGTGGTCGGGGTGGCCGACCCGGAGTGGGGGCAGCGGATCGTCGCCCTCTACCGGGGCGCCGCG
>DASSUC010000479.1:0-2292 GCA_035707405.1 Micromonosporaceae bacterium
GGGCGCGATGCCGTACTGCTGGCAGATGTAGGCGCACATCTTCACGAGCTTGTTGTAGTGCCCGTCGAGGATCTGCACGCTCGTGTAGGTGCCCTCGTTCTCGATGCCGACCGACTCCTCGTTCTGCCCGGTGCAGTGCGCTCCGAGGACGTGGTCGACCCCTGCGACGAGCTCGGTCTTGCTGTGGTGGCGGCCGGTCATGATGTGACCGCCCCGGCTGATCGTGAAGTGCTGGCCCGAGTCGATGAAGCCGCGGGCGAAGTGTGCCTGCTGGATGTTGCGGGCCAGCTGGAAGGCGTGGCTGAGGGAGAAGTCGTTGCTGTTGGCGCCGGCGGTGTGGTGGACGACGATCTTCGTGGGGCGCGGGTCGAGGATCTGGATCGTGCCGCGCGGCGGCTCGGCCCCCCACTCGCTGGTGCTGTGGATCGTGGGCTGGGCCACTGCGTACGCGGCCGTCGGGCGCCACAGCTGCGAACCGGCGGCCACGGCGAGCGTGCCGGTGAGCACACCGCCGCGCAGCAGCGTACGGCGGGAGAGCCGGCCGGGCCGTGCGCCGTCCTCGCCCGCCAGGTCCTCATCCAGACGGTTCGCGGCGAGATCCATGTGGTTCGCGGCGAGGGTCGGCTCGCCGAGCGGGTCAGGTAGGCACATGGCGGTCACCTCTGGGTGCGGAAAAAAAGCGTCTTACGCCGCGAGGTCGGGGAAGGGCGCGTCGATCCGGTTCCCGGCGGTGACCCGGTTGCCGCAGGTGTAGCCCTGGTTCAGCGCGTTGTGCACCGCCCCGTTGCGGCGTACCTCGAAGTGCAGGTGTGGCCCTGTCGAGTTGCCGCTGGAGCCCATCCGGCCGATCCGCTCCTCGCGGGAGACGTGCTGGCCGACGGAGACGCGGAAGCCGGCCAGGTGCGCGTACCGGGTCGTGTAGCCCTGGGGGTGGTCGATGATCACGATGCGCCCGTAGCCGGACATCGTGCCGGCGAAGGTGACCGTGCCGCGGTAGGCGGCGTAGACGGGCGTGTCCATGGCGTTGGCGATGTCGATCCCGTCGTGGTTGTCGGCGTACCCGCTGCACCGCCAGTCGATCTTCGACGTGACAACACCCGAGGTGGGCTGGTGCATCGCGCCGACATCGGCGTACGCGGGCGCGACGCCCATCGCGACGGTCGCGCCACCGGTGAGCACCAGCAGCGCGAGCAGGGAACGGATGGTCCGCCTCATGCCGATTTCTCCTTCCGGTACGGCTAGACCGCCCGTCCCGTCCGGGTGGGCGGCCTCGTCTCCTGAAGATTTATATCAGTCGATGATCGCAGCCACGGCTAGAGGATGGCTGGTGTGGGCCCGCCTAAGCCCAGCGGGTCCAGCGTCTGGTCTGGGCGCAAACAATCTTGAAGTCCGCGCCGATCCTGGTCAGGCAGTGGCTTCCCAGTGCGGACCCCGCCTACGTGCCGACTGCGCCGCGGTCGCCTGCGGCGGTCTCTGGACGACTGCGAGCGTCAGCCGGCAGGACAGCGCGGCGAGCAGGTGCGGCGCCGGACGGCCGGCGGCCTTCGCGTCGCGGCCGGTCTTGCCGTCCACCGCGATCTGCGCCAGCCGCGGCCGGTGCCGGCCTTTGCCGTGCCCGTGCAGCCGAGCCGCGTGAACCGTTCGCCCAGGCCGGGCTACCGCAGTGTTTTCAAGATCAAATCAATTTCACGGATATTGTGCCTATCGACCGGCCAGATAGGGCTAATTTCCGCGATATTGATTTGATCAAGAACATGTTGGCGAGAGAGGCCGTGCGCCACACTAGGAAAAACGGGCGAAAGAGGCACGAAGCGGGTGGGTCGGCGGACCGACGGTCAAGGAGCGCCACCGTCCAACGGGCACCCAACATCAACATCCAAGGGTGGGCCAGGCAAGCCCGCCGCGACCCCGCTGTGCCGGCTGGGCTACCTCAGCATCGACCCCACCACCGGCAAGGTCATGCCGGCCTGAGCTGCTCTGGTGGGGAAGGAGGGAGTTGAACCCTCACGCCCTTCCGGGCACACGGACCTGAACCGTGCGCGTCTGCCATTCCGCCACTTCCCCCAGGCGACCGCGAGCCTACCCCAGCTGCCGTGGTGGACAAACTGGGTTACGCTCCGCAGCGCCTGGGAAGACTAGCACGGCCCGCCGGATCGGTGCCCATACAGGGCGTGCGGCGGCCGGATACCATCATGTCCTCGGAACCCGAGGAGGAGCCGGTGAGTGTGCTGCAACGCTTCGAGAAGCGCCTGGAAGGCCTGGTTGAGGGGGCCTTCGCCAAGGTCTTCAAGG
>DASSUC010000480.1:0-16627 GCA_035707405.1 Micromonosporaceae bacterium
CCACACCGGTGCCGACCGCCTACAGCCGGGTCACCCTCGTCAACGGCACGCGGCGAGTCGACCTGGCGCTACCCGGAGCACTGCCGCTGGCCGACGTGATGCCGCAGCTGCTGCGGTTCTGCGCGCCCGAGGAGGACCCGCAGCAGCCGGTGTCGTGGACGCTCGGCCGGCTCGGCGGCCCGAGCTTCAGTCTCGGCCAGAGCCTTCAGGACGTGGCGGTCGCCGACGGTGAGGTGCTGGAGATCCGGCCCGCCTCGGCCGTGGCCCGCTCCGCCTACGTGGAGGACGTCCGCGACGCGGTCGAGGACGTCGTGGACGAGTCCGGGCGGCAGTGGCGCTCGCGTACCACGGTGGGTTTCGCCCTTGCCGTCGCGGCGGCCGGCCTAACCGCGGCGACGCTGCTGCCGCAGGCGCGTGCGGCGCGCGACGCGGCCACGCTGGCGGCGGCGGTCGGGGTCGCCGCGCTCGGCGTGCTGGCCGGCTGGTGGGCCCAGCGCAGCGGCTACCCGCGCGGCGCGCTGGCGGTGCTGGCGACGGCGTGCCTCTGGGGTGGCCTCGCCGGCTGGCTGGCGTCGACGTACCCGGGATGGCCGTTCGCCGCCTCGCTGGGTGCCGGGCTGGCCGGCGCCCTGGTGGTGGCCGGGGTCGCCCGCGCAGTCACCGCGGCGGCGACCGGGCACCTGGCCGCCACGGTGGTGCTGGGCACGGCCGGGGTCCCGGTCGGCCTGCTGGCGCTCGCCGGCTACAGCCCGATGACGGCGGTACGGGTCGCCGCAGTCTTCGCCGTGCTCCTGGTCGGCGTCCTGCCACGCACCTCGCTGACGGTCGGGGGGCTGGCCGGGGCCGACTACCGGGTGCGCAACTTCGGCCTGGTCACCGCCGACGAGCTCGCGGCGCGCATCCGGCAGAGCACGGCCCTGCTGCACGGCGGCATCGCCGGGGTGTCGGTCGCCGGCCTCGCCGCGGGCCTCGTGCTGACCGCCGGCGCGTCGACCTGGGACCGGCTGCTGGGCCTGTGCGTCGGTCTCGCGCTGGTGCTGCGGTCGCGGGTGTTCTCCCGGGTCCCGCACATCCTTCCGCTGCGCGCCGCCGGTCTGGTGGTGCTGGTCGCCCAGGTGCTGCGCGTGGTGCGGGAGGGCTCCGGCGACGGCCCCGGGCCGGTGCTCCTGGCCGCGTCGCTGGCGACGCTGCTGGTGGTGCTGAGCGCGGTGCCACTGTCCGATGTGGCCCGGGCGCGCTTCAAGCAGGTGCTCAACGTGACCGAGATGGCCGTCGTGGTGGCGATGGTGGCGGTGGCGGCCGGCGCGCTCGGCATCTACAGCTGGGTCGGCCAGGTCACCGACTGAGCCGGGCGAGCCGGCCAGGACTGAACGAGACCTTGCCAGGACTGAACGAGACCTGGCCACGACTGAACGAGCGGGGAGGCGGACGGCGTGCGGGACGAGGGCGACGGCGGGCCACCGCCGGGCGAGGTGGAGCGCCGGGCCGCCCAGGATGCCGCCGGGGAGCTCGCCCGGATGGGCATCGACCCCAGCATGATCGGGCTCGACCCGGTGTCCACACCGGACCCGCCCGCTCCCGCCCGGGGACCGGGCCCGCCCGCTGCGGGATCCGGCTACCCGGACGGCCCAGGGCCCGCCGCAGCCGGCGCCTGGGACGACCCGGCCGGCTACCTGTCCGGTGGGTGGGCCGGGCCCACGCCCGCCTTGGGCGTCCCCGCCGCCTGGCCCGGCTCCGCGGACGGCACCACCGCCCCGGCCGCCGGGGCGCCGCCCGGCACGGCCGGATGGCCGGACGCTGACCGCGGCGTCGACCCGGGCCGCGGCGTCGACCCGGGCCGCGGGCCTGGCCCGCGTGGCGGCACGCCGGGGGGCTGGTCCGCGGGCGTGCCCGCGGAGGCCAGCACGCTCAGCCGTCCGCTCGGTGGCGCGGGGGTGGTCGCCGGCTCCGCTGCGGTCCGCTACGCGGACGACGTGGTCAGCCCGCTGGAGCAGGTGGCCGACGCGTACCGGGTCGTGCTGCCCGCCCGGTGGCACCGGGGGGTGCGGGCGGTCACCTTCGGCCTGCTGCAGCCGGGCGCTGCCGAGGCTGTGGAGCGGGAACGGATGCTGCTGGCCCGGGTCCGTACGCGGCGGCGCGAGCCCTGCGTGGTGGCGTTCGTCGCGGGGAAGGGTGGGGTGGGCACCACCACCACGGCCGGCGGCGTCGCGCTCACGCTTGCGACCCTGCGTACGGATGACACCACGCTGGCCGACGCGCGCCACGGCGCCGGCTCGCTCGCCGGCCGCCTGGGTGGGCCGCCGGCTCCGACCATCTCCCAGCTCACCGACGTCGAGCCGGGACGGCCACCGGTGAGCCCGCTGCGGGTGCGCGGGGTGGTCGGGGTGGTGGACGGGACCCCGTGGCACAGCCCCGTCCCGCGGGCGCGGATGCTCCAGGCGCTGGAGAAGCTGCGGCAGGAGAATGCTTTTACACTTGTCGATGTCGGCAACGACACGTCGGACTCGGGCCAGGCGGCGCTCGCCCTGGCCGACCATGTGGTCATCGTGACCACCGCCAGCCAGGACGCGGTCGAGTCGGTGCGCACCGCGCTGGGGCGGATCCGGGACACCGGGCCGCACCGGCTCGGCTCGCTCGTCATCGCCGTGGCGTGCCTGACCGCGCGGGCGCACCGGCGTACCGCCCGCCGGCTGCGCGCCGACCTCGGCCTGCCGGGCCACCGGCTGGTGGCGGTGCCGTTCGACCCGGCGCTGGCCGCCGGTGGCAGGTTCGAGCCCGCCCAGCTGCGCGCCGCGACCCGGGAGGCGTACCTGCGCCTGGCCGGCTACCTCGCGGACCCCGGTCCCGAGGACCACCGCCTGTCGCTGCGGGCCGGCATCAGCGACCCGCTCATCGACCGCGGCGGGCCGGTCCACCCGTACGGGGCCGTCCATCCGGGTGGGCCGCTCGCCCCAGGCGAGCCGGTCGCCCCGGGCGGGCCGGCCATCGCGCGGCAATGAGCGCGGCGCAGCAGCACCCCGGCGGGCTGGACCCCGCCGTGCCGCCCGACGGCGAACAGCCCCCGCCAGCCCCGTTCGTGAGCACGCCGAACGCCGAGCGCTACCTGCTGGAGGCGGACAGCCTGCGCCGGCGCCAGCTGCGCTCGGCGCTGCTGCACGGTTCGACCCGGGTCTGGCGGGAGCGGCGCCGGATCTGGCCGGCCGCGCTGAGCGGCCTGGTGGTGGTCGCCGTGGTCGTCGCCGCGATCGCGGTCTACGGCGCCTTCCAGCGCCAGCAACGCATCACCGAGGAGGAGCAGCGCCGGCGCCAGCCGGTGCCGGTGGTCACCTCGCCGGTCCCGAAGTCCCCGACGGCACGGCCGCGCTAGCCGACCAGCTCGACCCCGGCGACCGTACGCCTGCCGCGGCGCAGCACGAGGTAGCGCCCGTGCAGCGCGTCCTGCGGCGGCACCACCGCCTCGGGGTCGGTCACCCGCTCGTTGTTGAGGTACGCCCCGCCCTCGGCGACCGTGCGCCGCGCCTCGTTGCGGCTGGCCACCAGGCCGGCCACGGCCAGCAGCGCGGTTACCGTCGGCGGTGGGGACGCCGGCACCGTGACCAGGCCGGCCTCGGTGAGCGCGGCCCGCAGGGTCGGCTCGGCCAGCTCGGCGAGCGAGCCCCGGCCGAACAGCGCCTGGCTGGCCGCGACCACCTGCCGGGTCTCCCCCTCCCCGTGCACGATGCGGGTCGCCTCCTCGGCCAGCCGCCGGTGGCCCAGCCGCGCGGCCGGCCGCTCCACGGTCTCCTTCTCCAGCGCCTCGATCTCCTCGCGGTCGAGGAAGGTGAGGATGCGCAGCAGCGGGGAGACCATCTGGTCCTCGACGTTGACGAAGTACTGGTACCAGGCGTACGGCGAGGTCAGCGCGGGGTCGAGCCAGAGGTTCCCGCCGCCGGTGGACTTGCCGAGCTTCTCCCCGGCGGCGTCGGTCAGCAGCGGCGTCGCCAGCAGGTGCACCGACTCGCCGGTCACCCGCCGGATCAGGTCGGTGCCGGCGGTCAGGTTGCCCCACTGGTCGCTGCCGCCGGTCTGCAGCCGGCAGCCGTAGCGCCGGAACAGCTCGAGGAAGTCCAGGCCCTGCAGCAGCTGGTAGCTGAACTCGGTGTAGCTGATCCCGGCCTCCGAGCCCAGCCGGGCGCTGACCGCCTCCTTCGCCAGCATCCGGTTGACCCGGAAGTGCTTGCCGATGTCGCGCAGGAAGTCGAGTGCGCTCAGCCCCTCGGTCCAGTCCAGGTTGTTCACCATGCGGGCGGCGTACGGGCCGGTGAAGTCGAGCAGGGGCTCGATCTGTGCCCGGATCCGGGCCACCCACTCGGCCACCAGCTCCCGTGGCTGGAGCACCCGCTCGCCGGTCTCCCGGGGGTCGCCGATCAGCCCGGTGGCGCCGCCGACGAGCGCGAGCGGGCGGTTCCCGGCCAGCTGGAGCCGGCGTACGGTCAGGATCTGCACCAGGTTGCCGATGTGCAGGCTCGGCGCCGTCGGGTCGAAGCCGCAGTAGTAGGTGACCGGGCCCTGCACCAGCTCGGCGCGCAGCGCGTCGAGGTCGGTGGAGAGCGCGACTAGGCCGCGCCACTGAAGCTCGTCGACGATTGCGGTCACGCGCCTGATTCTTCCCCACCGCCCCCGGCCCTCCCCACCGGGTTACCGCCGCCCGGCGGCGGCTCACCCTGCTCAAACCGGCTTCCCGCCATAACCACGCCCAAAAGGCGGCATAGCACAGCCACTGAGCCGGGCAGTGCCCGAGCCGCCGGTGGCGGGCCGGCGCGTAGCCGGGCAAGATGCCCGACGGCGGAGGGGAGCACGGGAATGCGGCATCCGGACCTAACCACGGCGATCGACGTCGATCGGCCGAGCCAGGCTCGGATCTACGACTTCCTGCTGGGCGGCTCGCACAACTACGCCGTGGACCGCCAGGCAGCCGGTCACCTGCTGGAACAGGTGCCCGAGGCACCGCTGAGCGCCCAGGCCAACCGGGCCTTCCTGCGCCGGGCGGTCAGCTTCCTGGTCCACGCCGGGGTGCGCCAGTTCCTCGACATCGGGTCAGGCATCCCCACCCGGGGCAACGTGCACGAGGTCGCCCAGCGGCTCGCGCCCGACTCCAGAGTGGTCTATGTCGACATCGACCCGGGCGCCATCGCGTACGCCCAGCACATGCTCGCCGGTGCCGAGCACACGGTGGCGGTCCAGGAGGACGCGCGGCGGCCGGACCGGATCCTGGCCCACCCGCAGGTGCACCGCCTGCTCGACCTGTCCCAGCCGGTGGCGCTCCTGCTCGTCTCCGTCCTGCACTTCATCCCGGACAGCGACGACCCGGCCGGCATCGTGGCGCGGCTACGCGACGCGGTCGTCCCAGGAAGCTACCTGGCCATGTCCCACCTGACCTCGGACCACAAGCTGGCAGCCGCCCAGGACCACCCGTCGGCCGGCGGCGGCGCGTCGCCGCCGGCCGACGGCATGCCCGCGACCCTGCGCCTGCGGACCGAGGTGGAGCGGTGCTTCGCCGGGTTCGAGCTGGTCGAGCCGGGCCTCGTCGGGGTGCGGCAGTGGCGCCCGGACGTACCCGTCGAGGCGGACAGCGACCCGATGCGGCTTTGCCTGTACGCCGGCGTGGGCCGCAAGGTGTGAGCAGTGGCTACCGGTGGTCCACCCAGGCTCGGCACATCGTGCCGCAACCGGCGCCGCCGCCCAGTCGTCGCGTGCGCCGTCCTCTCCCGGTCCAACCCGCAACGCCGTAAGGAGAACTGATGGAACGGCCCAGCTGGGCGCCGGAGGGCGTCGACATCGACCGGCCGAGCCCGGCCCGGATGTACGACTACGCCCTGGGCGGGGCGCACAACTTCGCGGTCGACCGCCAGCTCTACCACCAGATGATCGCGCTGATGCCCGACCTCGCGCCGCACGCCTGGGCCAGCCGGGCGTTCATGCGGCGGGCGGTGCGGTACTGCGTCGAGGCCGGCATGCGCCAGTTCCTCGACCTCGGCTCCGGCATCCCGACCCGGGGCAACGTCCACGAGGTCGTCCAGCGGGCAGCCCCCGAGGCCCGGGTCATGTACGTCGACATCGACCCGGTCGCCGTCGCGCACAGCCGCGAGATCCTGACCGGCAACCCCCTGGCCCGGGTCATCCAGGCCGACCTGCGCAAGCCGGACACCATCCTCAACGACCCCGACGTACGCGACCTGCTCGACCTCGACCAGCCGGTGGCGGTGCTGATGGTGGGGGTGCTGCACTTCATCGCGGAGGACCCCGGCGGCATCGTCCCCGCGTTCCGGGACGCGGTCGTCCCCGGCAGCCATCTGGTCATGTCCCATCTCACCGCGGAGACCAGGCCCGCGGACCTCGCTGAGGGCGTCGAGGTGGCGCACCGCGGGGGCCTGGAGGCGAGACCACGCAGCCGGGCCGAGGTGGCGCGGCTGTTCACCGGTTTCGAGCTGGTCGCACCGGGGCTGGTGTGGGCGCACGAGTGGCGCCCGGACCCGGCGGACGCCACGGCCGAGGACCTGAGCCGGCCCGTCATCCTCGGCTGTGTCGGGCGCCGGACGTGACCGCGCCTGGCGGGAAGCCGCCGGCGCCGCTCAGGTAGGTTGCGGAGGCAGCCGGCGCGGGACAGGGTGCCATGACCCTCCCGCTGGGGGCGTACTCTGATCTTGCAAGATCTACACTGCGCGGAGACTCATGCAGCGGCCCAGCTGGGCGCCGGAGGGCGTCGACATCGACCGGCCGAGCCCGGCCCGGCTGTACGACTACGCCCTCGGTGGCGTGCACAACTTCGCGGTCGACCGCCAGCTCTACCACCAGGTGGTCGCGACAATGCCGGACCTGGCGCTGCACGCCCGGGTCGCGCGGGCGTTCATGCGCAGGGCGGTGCGGTTCTGCGCCGAGGCCGGCCTGCGCCAGTTCCTCGACCTCGGCTCCGGCATCCCGACCCGGGGCAACGTCCACGAGGTCGTCCAGCGGGCAGCCCCCGAGGCCCGGGTCATGTACGTCGACATCGACCCGGTCGCCGTCGCGCACAGCCGCGAGATCCTCACCGGCAACCCCCTGGCCCGGGTCATCCAGGCCGACCTGCGCAAGCCGGACACCATCCTCAACGACCCCGACGTACGCGACCTGCTCGACCTCGACCAGCCGGTGGCGGTGCTGATGGTGAACGTGCTCCACTTCGTCCTGGAGGACCCCACCGGCATCGTCACCACGTTCCGGGACGCGGTCGTCCCCGGCAGCCCTCTGGTCATCTCCACCTTCACCACGGACACCCGGCCGGAGCAGATGGCCACGAGCCTGGGCATGCTGAGGCAGCGCGGCGCCATCCAGACCGCGCCGCGCACCCCGGCCGAGGTGGAGCGGCTGTTCACCGGGTTCGAGCTGGTCGAGCCGGGGCTGGTCTGGGCACACGAGTGGCGCCCGGACCCGCCGGTGCACTCGGGCGAGGCGGTTGACCGGCCGATCATGCTCGGCGGCGTGGGCCTCAAGACATGACCGAGCTGAGCCAGGCCGTCGGCTGGGGCACCCGGCGCTCCGGTAAGGTTCGACGGCGGCCTGCCCAGACACGCGCCCAGCGCACAGGTGTCGTGCGGGCCCCGGCTCGAGGTTGCCGACGACGACCTACCCGCGAGGAGCGCTGATGGACAGACCCAGCTGGGCGCCGGAGGGCGTCGACATCGACCGGCCGAGCCCGGCCCGGCTGTACGACTACGCCCTGGGCGGTGTCCACAACTTCGCGGCCGACCGCATGCTCTACGACCAGGTGATCAAGGTGATGCCCGACCTCGTGCCGCAGGCGCGGGCGAGCCGCGCCTTCATGCGGCGGGCGGTGCAGTTCTGCGTCGAGGCCGGCCTGCGCCAGTTCCTCGACCTCGGCTCCGGCATCCCGACCCGGGGCAACGTCCACGAGGTGGTGCACCGGGCCGCCCCCGAGGCAGCGATCATGTATGTCGACATCGACCCGGTCGCGGTGGCGCACAGCCGGGAGATCCTCAACGGCGACGGCCGGGTCAGGGTGATCCAGGCCGACCTGCGCCAGCCGGAGACCATCCTCAACCACCCGGACGTACGCGACCTGCTCGACCTCGACCAGCCGGTGGCGGTGCTGATGGTGAACGTGCTGCACTTCGTCCTGGAGGACCCCGGCGACATCGTCACCGCGTTCCGGGAGGCGATGGCCCCGGGCAGCTATCTGGTCATGTCCCACCTGACCGCGGAGAACAGGCCCACGGAGATCGCCGAGGGCCTGGAGATGTCCATCCGCAGAGGCGTCGAGGCGGCGCCGCGGACACGGGCCGAGATAGAGCGGCTGTTCACCGGGTTCGAGCTGGTCGAGCCGGGGCTGGTCTGGGCACACGAGTGGCGCCCGGACAAGATGCGGACCCGGACCGAGGAGGTGGACTGGCCGCTCGGCCTCAGCGGCGTTGGGTGCAGACCGTAATGAGAGAACTACGGATTGCGACTCGGGACCTCTCGCTCACCCGGAGGATTTAAGCCGGCATCCGGGGCACAGCCACCTATTGTCCGGTAAGGTTCGACGGTCGGCGTGAGATCGGTGCCACAACCGCCGATGGCGCCCTCGCCGACACGTGCGGTATCACTACCCTGGGTAATTTCTGCGCCGCGAGGAGGGCTGATGGGACGGCCCAGCTGGGCGCCGGAGGGCGTCGACACCGACCGGCCGAGCTTGGCCCGGATGCACGACTACGCCTTGGGCGGTGCGCACAACTTCGCGGTCGACCGCCGGCTCTACGAGCAGCTGATCTCGCTGATGCCGGACCTGGCGGCACACGCCCGGGCCGACCGGGCGTTCATGCGGCGGGCACTTCAGTTCTGCGTCGCGGCCGGCGTACGCCAGTTCCTCGACCTCGGCTCGGGCATCCCGACCCGGGGCAACGTGCACGAGGTGGTGCAGCGGGCAGCACCCGACAGCCGGGTGATGTATGTCGACATCGACCCGGTCGCCGTCGCGCACAGCCGGGAGATCCTCGCCGGCAACGACCGGGCCCGGGTGACCCAGGCTGACATCCGCGAGCCGGAGCGCATCCTCACCCACCCGGACGTGTGCAAGCTGCTCGACCTCGACCAGCCGGTGGCTGTGCTGATGGTGAGCGTGCTGCACTTCGTCATGGAGGACCCCGCCGGCATCGTCGCCGCCTTCCGGGACGCGACAGCCCCCGGCAGCTACCTGGTCGTCTCCACGATCACCAGTGACGCCAGGCAGGACAGGATGGCCGCGGGTCAGGAGGTGGTAGCACAGCAGGGCGGCCTGCTGACCGCGCTGCGCAGCCGGGCCGAGGTGGAGCGGTTGCTCGCCGGGTTCGACCTGGTCGAGCCCGGCCTGGTCTGGGCGCACGAGTGGCGGCCGGACCCGCCGGAGGGCTCGGCCGCGGACCTGGACCAGCCGTTCATCCTCAGCTGTCTCGGGCGCAGGACATGACCCAGGACCCGCGCGACACGCCGTACGAGCCGGCCGAGCAGGCCGGTCTCGCAACGTTCGCACAGGCCTGGGCCCGGGCCGTCGTGGACACCAGCTACGTGTCGATGACGTACGCCGAGATCGAAAAGCTCCTGCACCAGTTGGCCGGACGCATCGCGGCAGCGCTGCGCGGCCCGTCACCCGCGGCCGTCTCGGCCGCCGCGTACGAGGTGGGGACCCGGCTGGTCGCCGCCGACCTCGACTCACCCGAGACCCTGGGCCACACGGTGGCGGTCATCGCCGACCGGCTGCTGAGCGACCTCGGCCTCACCGGTGCCGACCTGGGCACCCGGCTGTCCCGTGTGCTCGAAGGGCTGGCCACCGGCTATGCGCGGGCGCGGTTCGGCCGCACGCTCGACGCGCAGGAGACCCTGCGCCGCGCCGCCACGGTCGTCCTGGAGGACGCCGAACACAAGCTGCGCGAGCACGAGGCGCGCTTCCGCCACCAGGCGACCCATGACCCGCTCACCGGCCTGCCCAACCGCACCCTGGTCGGGGAGTGGCTCGACGAGGTCTTCGCCAGCCCGGCACCCGGCGCCCGGATCGGGCTCTGCCTGATCGACCTGGACGGCTTCAAGGCGGTCAACGACAGCCGCGGCCACGACATCGGTGACCAGCTGCTGGTCGGGGTCGCCGAGCGGCTGCGGCAGGTGGTCGCCGACTCAGGGCACCTGCTGGCCCGCTTCGGCGGCGACGAGTTCCTGATCCTCGCCGAGGGCACCACCTGCCCCGACGACGCGGCCAAGGTCGCCGACCGGGCCCTGGCGGCCCTCGGGGACCCGGTCTGCGTCGACGGGCGGCGGCTGTCGGTCTCCGCGAGCATCGGGGTGGTGGAGGGGCGGGTCGACACGTCCAACGCCCGTGACCTCCTGCGCTCCGCCGACATCACGCTGTACTGGGCCAAGGCCGACGGCAAGGCCCGGTGGGCCCTGTTCGACCCGGACCGCAGCGCACAGGACGTGGCCAGGTACCGGCTCGCTGCGGCGATGCCGGCGGCCATCGACCGCAACGAGTTCCGCCTCGACTACCAGCCCCTGGTCGACCTGGCCACCGAGACCGTCTGCGGTGTCGAGGCACTGGCCCGCTGGCACCATCCCAGGCACGGCACGCTCACCCCCAAGGACTTCATCGACATCGCCGAGGACACCGGCCTGATCGTCCCGCTCGGCCGGCGGCTGCTGCGCCAGGCGTGCCGGCAGGCGGCCCGCTGGCAGCAGGCGCCGATGCCGCCGTTCGTCAGCGTCAACCTCTCGGTACGGCAGATCCGCTCGCCCGGGCTCGTCGCCGACGTCGCCGCGATCCTCGACGACAACCGGCTCCCGCCCGAGCGGCTGCACCTCGAGATCACCGAGAGCACCGCGATGGGCACCGACCCGGAGACCGTCGCCACGTTACGCGGGCTGGCCGACCTCGGCGTCCGCCTCGCCATCGACGACTTCGGCACCGGCTACTCCAGCCTGGCCTACCTGCGCACACTGCCGGTGCACGAGCTCAAGCTCGCCGCCGGCTTCACCTGGAGCCTCGGCCTGTCGACGCCGGCAGCCGACGACGAGGCGATCGTGGCCACGCTCGTCTCGCTCGGGCGCACCCTGGGCCTGACCGTAGTCGCCGAGGGCATCGAGAGCAGGACCCAGGCCCGCCGGGTACGCGACCTCGGCTGCCACGTCGGCCAGGGCTGGCACCTCGGCCTGCCGCAGCCGCCCGAGCGGGTCACCGCGCTCCTCACCGCCGCCGGCCGCCAGCGTTTCCTGTAGCCGGCGGCCGGCACGGCTTCAGGTGTGCCGGCCGCCGGCTACAGGAGAATGCCGGCCCCAGGAGAGTCAGGAGAGGCCGGTCACGTTGCCGTCCTCCGCCACGTCGATCCGCTGTGCCGCGGGGTGCGCACCGAGCCCCGGCATGGTCCGGATGTCCCCGCAGACCGGGGTGACGATGCCGGCGCCGACGGCCGCGCGTACCTCGCGCACCGGCAGGGTCCAGCCGGTCGGCGCGCCGGTGAGGTGCGGGTCCGAGGAGACCGACAGGTGCGTCTTGGCGATGCACACCGGCAGTGCGCCGTAGCCGAGATCCTGGTACGCGTCGACCTGGCGCCCGGCCGCCGGGGTGTACTCGACCCGCCCGGCGCCGTAGACCCGCCGGGCGATCGTCTCGATCTTGTCACGCAGCGGGGCCTCGGCCGGGTAGAGGAACCGGAACGCGGACGGCTCGTCGGCCGCCTCGGCGACCGCCTCGGCCAGCTCCCGGGCGCCCGGGCCGCCCTGGGTGAAGTGTTGCGACACGGCCACCCGTACGCCCAGCTCCCGCGCGACCTCGGCGACGGCGCGCCACTCCGATGGGTGGTCGGACGGCACCGCGTTGACCGCCACCACCACCGGCACCCCGTGCAGCCGGATGTTCTCCACCTGCTTGCGCAGGTTGGCGGCGCCCTCAAGGACCTCGTCGGGGTTCTCGGCGAGCATCTGCGCGGGCAGTGGCCGCCCGGCCACGAGGCGGTACCGGCCGGACTGCGCCTTCATCGCCCGGACCGTGACGACGACGACCGCGGCGTCCGGGCGCAGCCCGGAGACCCGGCACTTGATGTTGAAGAAGCGCTCGGCACCCATGTCCGCGCCGAACCCGGCCTCGGTGAGCAGGAAGTCGCCGGTACGGATGCCGATCAGGTCGGCCAGCACGGAGGAGTTGCCGTGCGCGATGTTGCCGAACGGCCCTGCGTGCACCAGGACCGGCGTGTTCTCCAGCGTCTGCAGCAGGTTCGGCTTGAGCGCGTCGCGCAGGACCGCGGCCATCGCGCCGGCCCCGCCCAGCTGCTCGGCGGTGACCGGCTGGCCGTCCCTGGCATAGCCCACCACGATCCGGCCCAGCCTGCCGCGCATGTCCCCGAGCGAGGACGCCAGCGCGAGGATGGCCATCACCTCGGAGGCGGCGGTGATGTCGAAGCCGGTCTGCCGCGGCACGCCGTCCTGGCGGCCGCCGAGACCGACGACGATCTCACGCAGGGCGCGGTCGTTGACGTCCAGCACCCGCCGCCAGGAGATGTTGTGCGGGTCGAGGCCGAGCTCGTTGCCCTGGTAGAGATGGTTGTCGACCATCGCGCTGAGCAGGTTGTGCGCCGCGGTCACCGCGTGGAAGTCACCGGTCAGGTGCAGGTTGAGCAGGTCCATCGGCACGACCTGGCTGTAGCCGCCGCCGGCCGCGCCGCCCTTGATGCCGAACGTGGGTCCCATGGACGGCTGCCGGATGCTCACGGTCGCGCTGCGCCCGATGTGGCGGAACGCCTGGCCGAGCCCGATCAGGGTGGTGGTCTTGCCCTCCCCGAGCGGGGTCGGCGTCACCGCCGAGACCAGCACGTACTTGGCCAGCGGTCGCGACGCCAGCTCGTCGAGCGCGGCGAGCTTGATCTTCGCCACCGAGTCCCCGTACGGCTCGAGCAGGTGCCCACCGATGCCCATCTCACCGGCGATGTCGACAAGTGGCTTGAGCCCGGCCGCAAGGGCGATGTCAAGGTCCGAGGGTATCGTCATAGCCCGTTCGTACCGCCGGACGGCCGGCCGCCGGTAGGACCGCATGACCCGCCTGAGGGTGCCCTTTGCCGGTAGGGCGGGACGGCCGGCTACCCCGCCTCACGGGTGCCCGGCCGCCGCCGGCGCAGGACATGCCGCCGGTACGGGCTGACGGTCGGGTCGCCGTCGATCCAGTACCGCCAGGGCAGGTCGTGCGCTGCGGTGACCCC
Source organism: Micromonosporaceae bacterium (assembly GCA_035707405.1). GTDB lineage: Bacteria > Actinomycetota > Actinomycetes > Mycobacteriales > Micromonosporaceae > DASSUC01. Next base: position 13,227 of record DASSUC010000480.1, read on the forward strand.
GACGCGCGGGCCGGCCGAGATCCGCGCCGGATCGAGTGGGTGCGGCGCGGGCCCCAGCATGACCGGGCCGGAGCCGGTCATGGCCGAGGTGCCGTTGACCGCGCCGTCAACCCCCAGCGCCCGCACCAGGTTCGCCGGTCCCCGGGCCAGGCTCCGGTCGTCGCGCGCCCCGGGCCGGCGCCGGCGAGCCAGCTCGACGCCGGCGGCTACCTCGCCAGCGCGTAGGAGGACGGCGGCGGCTTGCCCCTCGGCCCCACATACGACGTTCAGGCACCAGTGCGCCCCGTACACAAAGTAGGCGTAGAGGTGACCTGGAGGGCCGAACATCACCGCGTTCCGTCTGGTCCGTCCCCGGTGGGCGTGCGACGCCGGGTCCTCGCCGGTCCCGGCGTACGCCTCGACCTCGGTCAGCCGGACGGTCACACCGTTGCCCGAGAGCTGGCAGCCGAGCAGGCCACGCGCTGCCGCATCGGCCGGTCCGGCCAGCAGCGCGGCCAGCTCCGCCGCGGCCAGCTCCGCAGCCGCCGGGCGGCTCAGCGGGGCACCACCCGGGCGGTGGCCCACTCGCGCCACCCGTCCAGGCGGTCGGCGACCGCGGCCAGCTGGTCGGCCACCGGCCCGGGGCCGGTCGAGCCGGGCGTGGTACGGGCGGCGAGCGCGCCCCGCACGTTGAGCACCTCCCGCACGGCCGGGTCCAGGTGTGGCGAGACCGAGCGCAGGTCGTCGTCGCTGACCTCGTCCAGCGCGCACTCCCGGGCCACGCAGAGCGCCACCAGGTGCCCGGTCACCTCGTGCGCCTCCCGGAACGGCACGCCCCGCCGGACCAGCCACTCGGCCACCTCGGTGGCGAGGGTGTAGCCGGCCGGGGCGGCAGCCACCAGCCGGTCGACCCGTACCGTCATCGTGGCGACCAGGCCGGCGAGCGCGGGCAGCACGAGGTCGAGGGTGTCCACCGCGTCGAAGACCGGCTCCTTGTCCTCCTGCATGTCCCGGTCGTAGGCGAGCGGCAGGCCCTTGAGCATGGTCAGCACGGTGACCAGCCCGCCGATGAGCCGCCCGCTCTTGCCCCGGGCAAGCTCGGCGATGTCCGGGTTCTTCTTCTGCGGCATGATCGACGAACCGGTGGCGAACGCGTCGTCCAGCTCCACCCAGCCGAACGCCGGGGTGGACCACAGCACCACCTCCTCGCCGAGGCGGGACAGGTGCACCCCGGCCAGGGCCGTGACAAAGAGGAACTCGGCCACGAAGTCGCGGTCGGCCACCGCGTCGACCGAGTTCGCGGCCGGTGCGGTGAACCCCAGCTCGCGCGCCACCTGCACCGGGTCCAGCGGCAGTGACGAGCCGGCGAGCGCGCCCGCGCCGAGCGGGCAGACCGCGGCCCGGGCGTCCCAGTCGCGCAGCCGGTCCAGGTCGCGCAGCAGCGGCTGCACGTGCGCGAGCAGGTGGTGGCCGAAGCTGACCGGCTGGGCCGGCTGGAGGTGGGTGAAGCCCGGTGCCGGAGTGTCCACGTGCGCCGCTGCCTGCTCGACCAGCGCGTCGCCCAGCTCGACCAGGCGGGCCGCCACGCCGCGCGCCCGGTCCCGCAGGTAGAGCCGCAGGTCGGTGGCGACCTGGTCGTTGCGGGACCGCCCGGCCCGCAGCTTGCCGCCCAGCCCGCCGAGCCGCTCCAGCAGGCCCCGCTCGAGCGCGGTGTGCACGTCCTCGTCCTCCACCGCGGGGCGGAACTGCCCGGAGGCGCACGCCGCCTCCAGGTCGTCCAGCGCGGCGAGCACCTGCCCCAGCTCGGCGTTGTCCAGCAGCCCCGCCCGGGCGAGCACCCGGGCGTGGGCGCGGGAGGCGGCCAGGTCGTACGGGGCGAGCCGCCAGTCGAACTGCACGCTCAACGAGAGCCGGGCGAGGGCCTCGGCCGGACCGCCGACGAACCGCCCGCCCCACAGCCGGATGGCACCCGTGTGCATCAGGGAACGGTCGTTCACAACCGCCATTCTGGCCGTCACCGGCCGGCCGCGGCCAGCCGGGCGTCGCGGGCGGCGGCCAGCCGGCTGGGCAGGCCCCACAGCTCGACGAAGCCGCGCGCCAGCGACTGGTCGAAGGTGTCGCCGGTGTCGTAGGTGGCCAGGCCGAAGTCGTAGAGCGACGCCGCGGAGCGGCGCCCGGTGACCACCGCCCGGCCGCCGTGCAGCACCAGCCGCACATCGCCGCAGACGTGCCGCTGCGCCGAGTCGATGAACGCGTCCAGCGCGTAGCGCAGCGGGGAGAACCACAGGCCGTCGTAGACCAGCTCGCTCCAGCGCTGGTCCACGCCCCGCTTGAACCGGGCCAGGTCGCGCTCGACGGTCACGTTCTCCAGCTCCTGGTGTGCCGTGATGAGCGCGACCGCGCCCGGCGCCTCGTACACCTCCCGGCTCTTGATCCCGACCAGCCGGTCCTCGACCATGTCCAGCCGCCCGACGCCGGCCGCGCCCGCGCGCCGGTTGAGCTCGGTGACGACCTGGTACGGCGTGACCGCCCGGCCGTCGACGGCGACCGGCACCCCGGCGTCGAAGGTGACCACCACCTGGTCCGGCTCCCGGGCCGCGGCCGGGTCGGCGGTGTAGGAGTACAGGTCCTCGGTCGGCGGGTTCCAGATGTCCTCCAGGAAGCCGGTCTCGACGGCCCGGCCCCACAGGTTCTGGTCCACCGAGTACGGCGACGAGTGCGACGCCTCGATCGGCAGCTCGTGCCGGTTGGCGTACTCGATGGCCTTGTCCCTGGTCCAGGCGAAGTCGCGGGCCGGCGCGACCACGGTGAGGTCGGGTGCGAGCGCGCCGATGCCGACCTCGAAGCGCACCTGGTCGTTGCCCTTGCCGGTGCAGCCGTGCGACACGATCGTGCCGCCGTGCGCCCGGGCCGCCGCGACCAGGTGCTTGACGATGAGCGGGCGGGACAGCGCGGAGACCAGCGGGTAGCGGTCCATGTAGAGCGCGTTGGCGCGCAGCGCGGGCAGGCAGTACTCCGCGGCGAACTCCTCGCGCGCGTCGACCACCTCGGCCTCCACCGCGCCGCAGGCGAGCGCCCGCTTGCGGACCACCTCCAGGTCCTCGCCGCCCTGTCCCACGTCGACGGCGACCGCGACGACCTCGGCCCCGGTCTGCTCGGCCAGGTACGGGATGGCCACCGACGTGTCCAGGCCCCCCGAGTATGCGAGGACCACCCGCTCGGTCATGTACCTCTCAGCTCCCTTCGGTCGACTCCGCCCACGCGGAGAGCTTGCTTGCCAGCGCGGCGCCGCCGAAGGACTCGCGGGCCACGACGAGGATGGTGTCGTCGCCGGCGATGGTGCCGACGACCTCGGGCACGCCCGAGCGGTCCAGGGCGCTGGCCAGGAACTGCGCCGCCCCGGGCGGGGTGCGCAGCACCAC
>DASSUC010000481.1:0-7317 GCA_035707405.1 Micromonosporaceae bacterium
GTCACCACACCCTCAAGGACCATCCCGGGTACGAGGTCCGCCAGGCTCTCCACGCCCTCGGCGAAGCTGGCCGTACGGAACGCCGGGCGCGGGTCCCGGCCCGGCTTCTCCAGCTCGGCCAGGATGTCGGTGACGGTCGGCAGGCCGAAGGTGCCGTCGACGAAGTCGGCCGGCCGCAGCTTGCGCAGCACCGCCGTGTTGCCGATCAGCGACGGCAGGTCAGCCCCTGCCGCGGTGAGGATCCGGCGTACCACCGGGTACGCCTCCGGGTGCACGCCGGACGCGTCGAGCGGGTCGGCGCCGCCGGGGATGCGCAGGAAGCCCGCACACTGCTCGAACGCCTTGGGCCCCAGCCGCGGCACGTCCTTGAGCCCGCGCCGGGAACGGAACGGGCCGTTGGCGTCCCGGTGGGCCACGATGTTGCCGGCCAGCCCCTCCCCGATGCCCGACACCCGGCTCAGCAGCGGCGCCGAGGCCGTGTTCACGTCCACCCCGACCGCGTTCACGCAGTCCTCCACCACCGCGTCCAGCGAGCGGGACAGCTTCGTCTCCGCCAGGTCGTGCTGGTACTGCCCGACGCCGATCGAGCGCGGGTCGATCTTGACCAGCTCGGCCAACGGGTCCTGCAGGCGCCTCGCGATGGAGACCGCGCCGCGCAGCGAGACATCCAGCTCGGGCAGCTCCCGGGAGGCGTACGCGGAGGCCGAGTAGACCGACGCACCGGCCTCTGAGACGACGACCTTGGTGAGGTTGAGCTGCGGGTGGCGCCGGACCAGGTCGGCGACGAGCCGGTCGGTCTCCCGGGACGCGGTGCCGTTGCCGATGGCGACCAGCTCGACCGAGTGCTGCTGGGCCAGCCGGGCCAGCACGGCGATCGACTCGTCCCAGCGCCGGGCCGGCTCATGCGGGTAGATGGTCGCGGTCGCGACCACCTTGCCGGTCGCGTCGACCACCGCCACCTTCACCCCGGTCCGCAGCCCAGGGTCCAGGCCCATGGTGGCCCGCGTCCCGGCCGGCGCGGCGAGCAGCAGGTCGCGCAGGTTGGCCGCGAAGACCCGTACCGCCTCGTCCTCCGCCGCCACCCACAGGCGCGTGCGCAGGTCAACCGAGAGGTGTACGACGATGCGGGTGCGCCAGGCCCAGCGCACGGTCTCGGCCAGCCAGCGGTCGGCCGGCCGGCCGCGGTCGGCGACGCCGAAGCGGTGCGCGACCGCCACCTCGTACCCGCTCGGGCCGGGGGCCTGCGCGGCTCCCGCCTCGGTCTCCAGCTCTGGTTCGGGGTCGAACGTCAGGTCCAGGACCTCCTCCTTCTCGCCCCGGAAGAGGGCGAGGATCCGGTGCGAGGGCAAGGTGGTGAAACCCTCGGCGAAGTCGAAGTAGTCGGCGAACTTCGCGCCGCTGTCCTGGCGACCGTCGCGTACCTTCGACACCAGGCGGCCTTGGGACCACATCCGCTCGCGCAGCGCGCCGATCAGGTCGGCGTCCTCGGCGAAGCGCTCCACCAGGATGGCTCGGGCCCCGTCGAGCGCCGCCGCGGCGTCGGCGACGCCGCGGTCCGGGTCGACATACCCGGCGGCCGTGGCGGCCGGGTCCAATGTGGGGTCGGTGAGCAGCGCGTCGGCCAGCGGCTCCAGGCCAGCCTCCCGGGCGATCTGCGCCTTGGTCCGCCGCTTGGGCTTGTACGGCAGGTAGATGTCCTCCAGCCGGGCCTTGGAGTCGGCCGCCATGATCTGCGCCTCGAGCGCCTCGTCCAGCTTGCCCTGACCGCGGATCGACTCCAGTACGGCGGTGCGCCGCTCCTCCAGCTCGCGCAGGTAGCGCAGCCGGGTCTCCAGCGTGCGCAGCTGCGCGTCGTCGAGCGCGCCGGTCGCCTCCTTGCGGTAGCGCGCGATGAACGGCACGGTCGCCCCGCCGTCGAGCAGCTCGACCGCCGACGTGACCTGCCGCTCGGTGACGCCGAGCTCCTCGGCGATCCGGGCGTTGACGGACGTCGCCACAGTCCCCCCTCGTGATGGTCCGGGATACGTCACGGCCCACGGGCCGTCATGTATTGTGCCGGTCACCCGCCCGTCCCCCATGCCCGGCCACGCCCAGGGTGTGGCAGTGGCCCAGCTGCGCCAGGTCGCCATCGCGGCGACCCGGCCATGACCACAGGCACCCTCAAGTCAGGGGACCAGCGTCCCACCTGGACTGTCACAGCTCCCCTATAGAATCCGGGCGGTGCGAAGCGACGACGTGGACAGGTCGTTCGGCGCACTGCTGCGGGCTCACCGGCGGGCGACCGGGCTGACGCAGGAGGCACTCGCCGAGCGGGCCGCCCTCAGCGGCCAGGCGGTTGGCGCCCTCGAACGCGGTGACCGCCGGTTCCCCCACCGCGACACGGTCGCCCGGCTCGCGGTCGCCCTTGGGCTCACCGCTGAGGCACGCGCCGCCTTCGTCGCGGCGGCGTCGAGGCGGGCACCGCCCAGGCCCTCCGCCGCAGAGGACACCGCGGCGGGCGGGCCGGGGCAGGCGCCGCCGAGGCAGCTGCCGGCCGCGGTCGCCCACTTCGCCGGACGGGCGTTGCAGATCGAGGCCATGAGCGGGCTGCTGGGACGATCATCCACGGTAGTGGTGTCGGCGATCTCGGGGATGGCTGGGATCGGAAAGACAGCCTTCGCCGTGCACTGGGCCTATCGGGTGCGGGAACAGTTCCCCGATGGGCAGCTGTACGTGAACCTGCGGGGGTTCGACCCGGCTCACCCGCCGGTGGGCTCCGCGACCGCCGTGCGGGCCTTCCTGGAGGCGCTGGGCGTCCCACCGGAGCGCATCCCGGCCAGCGCGGAGGCTCAAGTGGGGCTGTACCGCAGCCTGCTGGCCGACCGGCGCATGCTCGTCGTGCTGGACAACGCCCGCGACGCCGAGCAGGTCCGCCCGCTGCTGCCCGGCGCGGCTGGCTGCCTGGCGCTGGTAACCAGCCGCAACCAGCTCACCAGCCTGGTTGCCGCCGACGGCGCCCATCTGGTCACGCTGGACCTGCTCACCGCCGCTGAGGCGCACGAGCTCCTCGCCACCCGTCTCGGCGCTGGCCGGGTGGCGGCGGAACCACAGGCCGCCGAGGAGATCATCATTCGGTGCGGACGGCTGCCCCTGGCCCTGGCGATCGTCGCTGCCCGTGCGGTGGCCCACCCCCGCTTCCCGCTCGCTGTCCTGGCGGAGGAGCTGCGCGAGGCCCGGGGCAGCCTGGACGCGTTTCCTGGCGCGGACGCAGCGACCGACGTGCGGACGGTGTTCTCCTGGTCCTATGACGCGCTCTCCGCAGAGGCGGCCCGGCTGTTCCGGTTTCTCGGCATCCATCCCGGCCCGGACATCACTGCGGCCGCCGCGGCCAGCCTCGCCGACCTCCCGCTGCGCCGGCTACGAGTGCTGCTCGCCGAGCTGACCGGCGCCAACCTGGTAGTCGAGCACGTCCCGGGCCGGTACACCCTGCACGACCTGTTGCGCGCCTACGCGACCGAACAGGCTGGCGTTCACGAACCGGAGGAACGCCATCGTGCCGCCACCCACCGGATGCTCGACCACTACCTGCACACCGCGTACGCGGCCGACCGGCTGGTAGCGCCGGTTCGGGACTCGGTCACTCCGGTCCCGCCCCAACCCGGCACAGTTCCGGAGATCCTCGCCGATCACCGGCAGGCCCTCGACTGGTTCCTCGCGGAGCACTCCGTGCTGCGTACTCTGATCGACCACGCCGTCGCCGGCGGCTGGGACACGCACACCTGGCAGCTTGCGTGGGCCCTGACGGACTTCCTCAGCCGCCGTGGGCTCTGGCACGACGACATCGCCATCCAGCGCGCCGCCGCGACTGCGGCCCGCCGCCTGGCCAACCTGGCAGCGGAGGCGCGTGCCCACCGCCTGCTTGCCGTCGACTACACGCTGCTGGGCAGCTTCGACGAGGCGCACGCCCACCTCGGGCAGGCGTTGGACCTCGCGATCCGTGCCGAGGACCCGGCGGCGCAGGCCCACGCCCACAACCACTTCGCGTTGCTGTGGGAGCGGCAGGACCGCTACGACCGGGCGCTGCACCATGCCCAACAGGCCCTGGTCCTGTACCGAGCTACCGGCCACCTGGGGGGACAGGCCGACGCGCTCAACGCGGTCGGCTGGAGCCACGCCCAGCTCGGCGAGCACGGGCAGGCCCTGGCCAGCTGCGAGCGGGCCCTGGTCCTGCACCAGGAGCTGGGCAACCGCCCCGGGTGCGCGGCGGCTTTGGACAGCCTCGGGTACGCCCATCACCACCTCGCCCGGTACGAAGAGGCCATCGCCTGCTACCAGCGGGCTCTTGCGCTGCACCGGGAGCTCGGCAACCGCTACTACGAGGCTGAGGTCCTCACCCATCTCGGCGAGACCTGCGCCGCCATCGGTAGGTCCGACGACGCCCGTGCCGCCTGGCAGGACGCCCTGAGTCTCCTGATGGCCCTGAACCACGCTGACGCCGACCAGGTCCGGGCCCGGCTGCGCCGCCTCGACCGGCCCTGAGGCTCAGGGATAGTTGATCACCCGAACTGGGTCACGGCGACACGCCGTACCGACCGACCCATCAAACCTGATCTTTCACCATCTCTATCTATACATTTACTGTAGTGCCGGGCCGTAAAGGTTGTATGTGTTGAAGGGATCGACACTTCGCCATAATCGATTTCTCCCGCACCGCGTTCCCCGAGATGGGAGGATCTCGAATGAGACGGTTCAGACGTTTCCTATCGTCAGCGGTCCTGGCAACGACCGTGCTGGCAGTCGTCGGGCTGGCCGGCCCTGCCGCCGCGAGCACGCGCCCAGCGGCGGGCCAGGCTGTGGTCGCCGATTCGGCGTCCGTCGCGGTATATCCCAACTGTTACGCGGTTATCGGCAACCCGTACCCCTGGGACAGCAGCCGGACCGGCGTGTACAGCGGTGCGAACTGTAATGGCGCATCCGGCGTCTATATCATCACCTACCTGTACCACTACGACTGGGGCGCTGGTAGGTGGGTCCATGGGGGTAACAACAACGGGAGATGGGTCTACCTCGGATACGTCAACGGCTACAAGTCGTCGTTCGCCTGGGACTGGTCGTACTACTGCTACTGGAAGGCCGAGACCAGGGTGAAGTGGCCGGTGGGCGGTGTGACCTACATGCAAGTTGACTGGTCGGCGGTCGTGAACATATGTAGCTGACCTTGGTACGTGCCCCCGGCTGCGGACGGCGCCCCGTCCGCAGCCGGGGAGTACGAGGTGGACCGCGCTATCCGGCGCCTCAGGCAGTGGCAGGAACCGTTCCGGGAGCTGGTAGGCCGGTCGGGACGGCGGGCGGCAGCGCGGCGTGGCAGGCCACCGCGATAGGCGCCAGCAGCTCCTGAAGCCGCTCAACGGCGGCCGGGCCGAGTGCCTGCCACGGCGCCGCCGCCGACCGGTCCGTGGAGAGCTCGATCTCGCCGTACTCCTGCACCCCGGCCGGCGTTGGACGACCATCGCCATCCAGCCAGCCCCGCTCGATGAGCCGCCGCTCGGCGGCGTGCCACTCCTCGTCGCTCCACCCGCGGTAGGGCTGGAGCGCCTCCCGGGGCACGTCCGACGCGGCCCGCCAGACCAGCGACTCGCAGCCACCCACCTGGGCGGCGAGCAATGCGGCGTTGTGCCCGTCCCCGCGGTGCTCGCGGAGCACGGTGGTCGCGTGCCAGAGCCGCGCCAGCGGCTCGCTCGGCCTGGGCAGGGCGGCGTTGGCCGCGCCCAGCACCCGTCCGGGCAGGTCCAGCCGGTCCACCGCCGCCTCCAGCAGCTCGGCGGCCTCCGCAACCTGGTCCAGGGTGGCTGTGCCTCCCGACTCCGGTCCAGCACCGTTGAGCAGCCGCGACAGCACCGCTACCGCGCCGGCCAGCCGCGCCTCGATCACCTTCTCGGGAGACAGCTGCTGCCACGCGCTGGGGATCGCCTTGGCCACCAGGCCAGGAGCGAAACCGTAGAACGCGGCGACGACCGGAGCGGCGGGTACGGGCCCCAACGGGGCGGACCGGCCGGCGAAGTAGCCACGCCACCCCCCGCGCAGCCCCGCCGCCTCGTACGCGGCCCGGGTCTCCGGGGAGAAGTACGCGACGGTGTGCACCGGCTCGAACAGCGTCCACATGAGACGGGCCAGCTGTGCCGGGCTCTCGCTCATCGCCACCTCCACGTCTCTGTGAGCCTTGGGGGACCACGCTAGGCCAAAGGCCCCGCGCGGAAGGTGCCGAGCGTGACGCCAGGAAAGCCTAGCCGGGCGGACATGCAGCCAATGGCTTCCCGTATGTAGGGAAAAGCCGTCGGGAGTGCCACTTCCTGGGTAAACGCCCCAACCACCTCCGGCTCCAGGTCGGGTAGCAGCTCCCGGTCGCTTTCTTCCAGCTCGTACTCGCAGACAATTCCATACATCATGCGCGCAAGCAGGTGCTGCTCTTTCTTCTCTTCCTCACCGCCAACCAGTTCGGCGTCGTAGAGGAGGCACCTCACCGAGAACCTGCAGAGCAAGCCGCCATCCCGCGGCGCCCAGGATGTTCCGATCTCCAAGGTCAGCGACTCATAGCTTCCCAGCCGCGCTAGAGATGCCGAAAAAGACTCGACCAGGACGTCCTCCAACTCGGCGCTGCCCAAGGGCCTTCTTGTCGCCGGCACCGGCGAGTCGCCCGGCATTTTAGGACCGTCCAGCAACAGAGTAGCGCTCCCGCGCGGCGGCAGCGCCCGACCTGCCGGTCACCTTCTCCGCCCGGCTCTCCTTCCCGATCTCACGCCATTGGAAGTCGTCAAGGGGGCGCATCGTGACAGATCGACGCTCGCGGACAACCTTGCGCCTTACCCATTCCTGGCGCATCTCTCTGACGGCATCCTCCCTTGGCCTGCCCACTGGAACGAGCCGTAGCTCAACCTCAAAGCTCATCGCGTGCAGGTAGTCTGCGAGAGTAGAGATGCGCATATTGCCATCGCCTCGAAACACCTGGTTGACAGCGGACTTACGGACACCAAGCCTTGCGGCGAGCTCAGACTGGCTGATGCCGGCTTTCGCCAGGGCAGAATGCAGCACGCTTAGAACCTCATATCGAAGGCGTGCGGCAGAGAGCGCTCGTGCGCCCCCTGGGACCTTTGCCAGCCGGCTGTACAGGTTCATAGTTGCTGATCATCTCCCCTCACTCGCCACGGTCACGGCAAAGTCGGAGAGTGTGCGCCTGGGAGCTTTTCGTGAAGGTTCAGGGTGGACTTGACAGGGCGGGCACAGCTCCGATGATCTTGAGGTTGTCGACGCCTTCAGATCACACCGTGGAGTACCGTGCCC
>DASSUC010000482.1:0-2022 GCA_035707405.1 Micromonosporaceae bacterium
CCGAACGGCAGCGAGAGCAGGTTGCCCTTGACCACGGACGAGGTCTCCGACTGCAGCAGCGTCAGCTGGCTGCGTACGGTCGGCTCGTTCTCCATGTTCTGCTGGGCCTGGCCAGGGCCTGGGATGCGGTTCTCCTTCGGCAGCTCGAGCACGTCCAGCCGGGGCCTGCCCTCGACGTACGACCCGGAGATCAGCGCGGCGAGGTTCTGCCGGCCGGTCGGGGTCACCGCGGCGGTGAGCTGGAACCGGGTGCTCTCCTGGCCGGGCAGCTGGGTGAGCAGGTAGTACGGCGGCTGCTTGACGCCCTGGCCGGGCTGGGCCGGGTCCTCCGGCACCTGCCAGAAGTCCTGGCCGGAGAAGAACTCGTTCGCCTCGGTCACGTGGAACCGGGCCAGCAGGTCCCGCTGCACCTTGAACATGTCGGCCGGGTAGCGGAAGTGCTGCGCCAGCTCGGGCGGCACGTCGGCCGCCGGGCGGACCAGCTTGCCGCCGAACGCCTTGTTCCACGCCCGCAGCACCGGGTCGCCCGGGTCGAACGTGTAGAGCGTGACCGTGCCGTCGTACGCGTCAACGGTCGCCTTCACCGAGTTGCGGATGTAGTTGATGTTCTGCCGGGCCAGCTGGAACGTGCCGGTGCCGGTCAGCGAGTCGTTCGTGGCCTGCTGGAGGTTGACCCGCTGGGCGTACGGGTAGGTGCTCGCGGTGGTGTAGCCGTCCACGATCCACACGATCCGGCCGCCGACCGCCGCCGGGTACGGATCGCCGTCGAGCGTCAGGAACGGGGCGACCTTCTGCACCCGGTCCCGCGGGTGGCGGATGTACATCATCCGGGAGTTGTCGTTGACCGCGTTGGAGAGCAGGAAGTTGGCCTCGCGGTAGCCGACCGCGTACAGCAGCCGGCGCCACGTCGACCCGATCTCGACCCCGCCGGAGCCCTGGTAGGTGTAGTACTGGTCGCCGGTCTCGCCGGTGGGCCGGTCGTACTCGACGTCTCCGGCGCCGCCCGCCTTGCCGATGACCGCGTAGTCGTTCATCCGCTCGCCGTAGTAGATGCGCGGCTGGCTGGTCGCGATCTGCTCGGTGGGCGAGGAGCACTGCTCGTTGCCGGCCGGCTCGGCCTCCTTCTGCGTGCCGAGGAAGCCGGAGGTGAAGAACGGCTGGCCGCCGCAGGGCGTGCGGTTGGCGGGGGCGGCGACGAGGCCGTACCCGTGGGTGAAGACGGTGTGCCGGTTGAGCCAGTTGCGCTGGGCGTCGCGCAGCTTGTCGGGGTCGAGCTCGCGCACGCCGACGACGTAGTCCTGGGTGACACCGTTGAGCGTGTACCGGTCGATGTCGAGCTTCTCGCCGAAGTCGTAGAAGCCACGCACCTGCTGAAGCTGGGTGTAGGTCGCCGAGACCACGGCCGGGTCGAGCAGCCGGATGTTCGGCACGATCGAGGTGTCCGTGGCCAGCGCCGCGGGCGGGGTCAGGTTGTTCGCCGGGTACGACGTCTGCTTCACGTCCGTCAGGGCGTACGCCTTCCGGGTCGCGTCGATGCTGCGCTGGATGTAGAGCGCCTCCTTGTCCCGCAGGCTCGGGTTGACCGTGAACGACTGCACCGCCCAGGGGTAGATGCCGCCGATCGCGACCGCCGAGATGCCCAGCAGTGCCAGCGAGATGCCGGGCCAGGTCAGGTTGCGCATGACCGCGTTGGAGAACACCACGATGGCGATCGCCACCACGATCGAGATGTAGGCGAGGATCTCCTTCGCCGGCAGCAGCGCGTTCACCGCGGTGTAGCCGGCGCCGTAGAGGTCGGTGCCGTCGTTGTGGGCGAGCAGCAGCCCCCGCTGGTCGAGGAAGTAGGCCACCGCCTTCAGCAGCACGAACGCCGCCACCAGCGAGGTCACGTGGGCCCGGGCCGCGCCGGTCATCCGGTCGCCCTGGCCGGTCAGCCGTACGCCGCCGTAGATGTAGTGGACAGCGAGCGCGCCGAGCACGGAGAGCACCACCGCGGTCATGCCGACGCCGAGCAGGAACCGC
>DASSUC010000483.1:0-2299 GCA_035707405.1 Micromonosporaceae bacterium
GGTCAGCGTGGTCACCGGCACCACCACAACGGTCTTCACCCAGCTCGGCGCGGCGACGAACCGGGCCGGCGCGTGGGCGACCGGGACCGTCAACCTCACCAGCTTCGCCGGGCAGACGATCCGGCTGCGCGTCGAGGCCGCGGACGCCTCGACAGCGAGCCTGATCGAGGCCGGCGTGGACGATGTGAAGATCGTCCAGAGCTGACGTACCACCTGGCACCGATCTTGTAGTCGAGGCTGATGTGCCGCCGCCTGCGGCGGCGGCACATCCCCCGGCTGCCGGGTCGGCGTCGCTCGTGCCGGCAGTGGGACGTGGCACGCCGCCTGCTGGAGCCTCGGCCAGGTAACGGGCATCTGCCGCCGGCACGATCGCGGCGATACCAGCGAAGTCCAGCCGTCTCGATGCCCATCCGGCCGCCGTACCCGGCGTGCGGTCTTCAACCACAGTCCGCGCCCGGTTCGTCCGGCTTCGTACCTCCCCATCTCTCAAGATCACGATCGCGACGGGAATTGTTTAGCGTGGCTGCACAATTGACGTCCGAGATCGCGATCTTGGAATGGCCAAAGTCGCCCCCCCGGCCCACTCCATGTGCGCCGGACCAAAGACGAGCAGCCTTGCTGGAGGCGCTGGCACCTCCCAGGACCTTCGGCCCTTGTGCTGGAGCGTCGAGCGGCCAGACGGTGAGGTCATGGCGGCGACGGTTACCCGTCCCGCTCGTGGCCAGGCACCGCAGCGGGGCGGCCCAGCGGTCGACCGGTGGGCGTCGAAGCGTGCGCCCTACCTGGACAACCTCAAGGTCATCCTGATCGCGTCGATCATCGCCATCCACGGGATCCTCGGCTACGCAGGGCTGGTCGAGGTCTGGTCGTACACCGATGTCCGGGAGGTCACGCTGGCACCGGTGACGGAGGCCGTGCTGTTCGTGGTGGTCGCCCCGTTCGGCTTCTTCCTGATGCCGCTGCTGTTCCTGGTCGCCGGCCTGCTGACCCGACCATCGCTGGAGCGCAAGGGCACCGCAGCATACGTGCGGGACCGGCTGTTGCGCCTCGGCGTGCCGTTCATCGCGTATGTCCTGTTGGTGCAGCCCGCGCTGATGTACGGGCTGGAGCACCCGCTCGGCGAGGCGTCCGGTTCCTACTGGTACGAGTTCCTCGGCGAGGAGCGGCAGGTCGACACCGGTCCACTGTGGTTCGTCGGGGTGTTGCTGGTCTTCTCTCTCGGCTACGCGGGCTGGGCCGGCCTACGCCGGCACCACCCGGCTCGCCCCACGCCAGGCCCGGTCACGGTGCGCCGGCTGCTACTGCTCAGTGCCGCGGTGGCTCCAGCCTCGTTCCTGGTCCGGTTGGCGTACCCGTACGGGAGCGAGAGCGGCTTCACGGACCTGAACCTGTGGGAGTGGCCGGCGTGCGCCGCGGTGTTCGCGCTCGGCATAGTCGCCTCCAGGCAGGGCTGGTTCACCGCTGTTCCCGAGCGGCTCGGCAGGCAGTGCCGCACCGTGACGCTGCTGGCCTTCGGGGCCATGGCGGCTTTCCTGACCATCACCGGCCTCCTCGACATGGTCGATGAGTGGATGGGCGGCTGGAACTGGCCAGCGCTCGGGTTCGCCGTCATCGAAGGCCCGCTGACCGTCTTCGGGTCGGTGTGGCTGCTCCAGGTCGCTCAGCGACGCCTCAACCGGCGGGCGCGGTGGGGTCCGGTGCTCGGCCGCAGCGCGTACGGCGCGTTCATGGTCCAGACCCTGCTCCTGCTCGGAGTCGCCCTCGTCATGCGGCCGGTGCCGGTGCCGGCAGAGGTCAAGGCGCTCGTCGTGGCAGCCGGCGGCGTTGCCGGGTCGTTCGCGCTCGCCTGGCTCCTCATCAGCCGACTCCCCGGGGCCGCGCGCATCCTCTGACCGGCGACCATCTAGCCGGGGCGCAGCAGAAGGCTGCCTCCGCATGCGAATTCATGAGAAGAGCTGAGACGCAGCACCTACGCCGCTGCGACCGCCGGGGCGGTCGGCGAGGTCCCTCGGCCGCGATGTCCAGGTCGGCTCGGTCGCCGTGCTCAGCCAGCCAGGCGGGTAACGCGCGGATGTCGCCGGGCGTGCCTTCCCGCCCGTTGTCCATGCGAACGGCCGCTGCGGCACCAGCGTGTGCCATGCTCGCTCGGTGCCGTTCCCGATCCCGCCCGCCCTGGCCAGCAACGTGGTCGAGACCTGGGCCGGCGAGGGGGCACGGTGGCTGGCCGGGCTGCCCGCGCTGGTCGCCGAGGTCGCCCGCGACTGGCAGCTCACCCTCGGCGCGCCCTACCTGCTCAGCT
>DASSUC010000484.1:0-4404 GCA_035707405.1 Micromonosporaceae bacterium
GTGCGGGCCGGCCGGTCTCTGCGTCGGGTGGGTCGTTCAGCAGCCGCCGATCTCGACCCCCCGGGCGCGCAGCCAGCGCACCGGCTCGACCGCGTTCCACAGCCCGCGGTGCACCTCGAAGTGCAGGTGCGGGCCGGTCGAGCTGCCGGTGCTGCCCTCGTAGCCGAGCACCTGGCCGGGCCCGACCCGGCGCCCCTGCCCGACGGCGGCATCGGACATGTGGGCATAGTGGCTGAGGTAGCCGTTGCCGTGGTCGACGACCACGGAGATGCCATACCCGCCGTTCCAGCCGCTGCTCACCACGGTCCCGGCGCCGACCGCGCGGATCGGCGTGCCGTACGGCATCGACAGGTCGACGCCCTCGTGCATCGAGCCCCATCGCATGCCGTAGCACGAGGTGACCTTGGCTCCGGGCATCGGGTGGGCCCAGGCCGGTAGCCTGGGCTTCGGCGGTGCCGGTGCCGGTGCCCGGCTGGTGGTCGCCGCCGGCTTCGGGATCGCCGGAGACGGTGTGGCCGGAGCCGGTACCAGCGGCCCCAGCGCGACACGGGTGGAGCGTTCGGCGCGCTCGGCCAGCTCCTCCCGTTCGGCGCGCTCGGCAAGGCCGGTGAGGTCGAGGTCAGCGGTCGCCGCCCCGGCCTGCGCCGGGGTGGCAGACCGTGGCTGGTCCGCGGCGAGCAGTGCCCCGGTGGCGAGGCTGACGCCGAGGAAGGCGGCGGCCCCGCATGATATGTAGCGGCCGCGTCCGGTGAGGCGGGCCGAGCGCCGGGTACGGCGTGCGGCCCCCCGGGCGCGGCCGCCCGGATGGTTGTCGTTCGGCGTGCTCTCCTGCACGGATGAACCCCCGTCGGCTGGTTGACACGGACCGTTCATGCTGGCGTGTCAGCAGCGTGCGGGTGTTTCACGGGGGGCAGGAGAGGCGCCTGTGGCTAGCCCTGGAGACCGCTGGTTCGCCCGGATTATGAGCTACCGACCGGTAACGCGGCAGGGACCAGCTGTGGCGCAGATCTCAGATAGGGCTGTGAGGTGCTCCACAATCGGGCGCTGGAGACCAGCAGAAACCGCCCGGACGGGCACGTCACGGGCCGTTGGTAGGGGCGGCGGAATGTCCGCTAGCTGTAGATCGCGTCTGTCTGGCGGCGGATGTCCACGCCGCGCTGGCGAAGCCAGTTCACCGGATCCGTCGGGGAGCCGTTGATGTGGACCTCGAAGTGCAGGTGCGGCCCGAACGAGTAGCCGGTGTTCCCGATGAGCCCGATCAGGTCGCCGGCCTGCACGTGCTGGCCCTCCCGGACGAGGATCCGGGAGGAGTGGCCGTACACCGTCTCCACGCCGTTGCCGTGGTCGATGATGATGCAGTAGCCGTACCCGCTGTTCCACCGGGCGAGCACGACGGTGCCCGCGTGCGCGGCGTAGTAGGGCGTGCCCTCCGGCTTGCCCAGGTCGACACCGGCGTGCAGTCGGCCCCACCGGGGGCCGAACATCGAGGCCAGGTTGTAGTCCCGGACCGGGAGCAGCCATATGTTGGGGGCTGGTTGCCCCATGGACGTGGCGGGCCCGCTGCGGTGGTCGCGCGATGCCCGCTCTGCGTCGAGTGCCCGCCTCAGGTCGGCCGAGTCCAGCTCGTACGGCGTCGGGCCGACCTTTGCGTCCGGCACCGCAGCGCCAGCGCCGAGGGCGACCACGCCTGCGCCGACGAACGCGGTCGTCACAACCGCGGCATACCGGCTGCGGGGCGGGGTGCAGACCCTGCGACGCCCGCGGTAGCGCCCGGTGGGGGGCCGGTGCTCCACGTACACCCTCCGTAGTCAGGACTGGGGGTTGTCGTCCTTCTGGTGCACGGCAAAGAACCGCGGGGACACGTTAGCCAACTTCCAGCTGACCTCACAAGCCACCTCGTCAAATAATCGGACGCAGAGTGCGAGCGTCCGTTGTGGAGTGTCCGAGTTCGACACCTTTTGATGCTCAAACGACGGTCGATCTCATTACCTTGGGTAGTTTCCTGTGACCGTTTCCGTCATGGATCCGGGCTGCTGTGTCGCACCGGGGAAAGGAGCTACCGTTTCGTCTGGCATCCATACGGGAGGGGACGGCAGCGATGAGCGCTCGGATCCGGGTCGTCGTGGCAAAACCCGGCCTGGACGGCCACGACCGCGGCGCCAAGGTGGTCGCGCGGGCACTGCGCGACGCCGGGATGGAGGTCATCTACACCGGTCTGCACCAGACGCCCGAGCAGATCGTCGAGACCGCGATCCAGGAGGACGCGGACGCGGTGGGGCTCTCCGTGCTCTCCGGTGCGCACATGACGCTCTTCCGGCGGGTCGTCGAGCTGCTCCGCGAGCGGAGTGCGGAGGACATCGTGGTCTTCGGCGGCGGGATCATCCCGGACGCGGACATCCCGGAGCTGGAGCGCCTCGGCGTCGCCAAGATCTTCACGCCCGGGGCGACCATGCGCTCGATCGTGGACTGGGTCCAGGGCAACGTCGCGACCCCCGTCTCCTGACCGTCCCGGGTACGGATTTCTGACGGTCCCGCCCGCTCCCGACGGGCGACCGGGTGTGCCGGGCTCGGCAACCCGGTGCACCCGGTCGGTTGCCGCCGGTGCCGGCCTCGCTAGGCTGCGGCCGAGGCCGTCCATCCGCGGACGGCGGTCAGACCTAAGAGGTAATACGTGGACCTGTACGAGTACCAGGGGCGTGAGCTGTTCGCCCGGCACGGCCTGCCCGTGCTCGGCGGGGGCGTCGCCACCACCCCGGAGGAGGCCCGCGCGATCGCGGAGCGGCTGGGCGGGCGGGTGGTCGTCAAGGCTCAGGTGAAGACGGGCGGTCGGGGCAAGGCCGGCGGGGTGAAGCTGGCCGACAGTCCGCAGGAGGCGCAGGCGCGGGCCGCGGACATCCTCGGCATGGACATCAAGGGCCACACCGTCCACCGGGTCATGCTCACCGTCACGGCGGACATCGCGGAGGAGTACTACTTCTCCTACCTGCTGGACCGGGCGAACCGGACGTTCCTCGCCATCGCCAGCGTCGCGGGCGGCATGGACATCGAGCAGGTCGCCGCGCAGACCCCGGAGCAGGTGGCCCGGGTGCCGATCGACGCCGGGCGGGGCGTGGACGAGGCGACCGCCCGGGCGATCGTCGCCCAGGCCGGGTTCCCGTCAGACGTTGCCGAGCAGGTGGCCGACATCGCGGTACGGCTGTGGCAGGCGTTCGTGGCCGAGGACGCGACCCTGGTCGAGGTGAACCCGCTCGCCAGGACGACCGACGGCACCGTGCTGTGCCTGGACGCCAAGGTGACGCTCGACGGCAACGCCGACTTCCGCCACCCCGACCACGACGCGTTCGAGGACACCGCCGCGGTCGACCCGCTGGAGCAGCTGGCCAAGGAGAAGGACCTCAACTACGTCAAGCTCGACGGCGAGGTGGGCGTCATCGGCAACGGCGCGGGCCTGGTCATGTCCACCCTCGACGTGGTGGCGTACGCGGGCGAGCAGTACGGCGTACGCCCGGCGAACTTCCTCGACATCGGCGGCGGCGCATCCGCGGCGGTGATGGCGGACGGGCTGGAGATCGTGCTCTCCGACCCGGCGGTGAAGAGCGTCTTCGTCAACGTGTTCGGCGGCATCACCGCGTGCGACGAGGTGGCCAACGGCATCGTGAAGGCGCTGGGCCTGCTCGCCGAGCGCGGGGAGACCGTCGACCGGCCGCTGGTGGTGCGCCTCGACGGAAACAACGCCGAAGAGGGCCTGCGGATCCTGGACGCGGCGCGCGGGCGCCCGGAGCTGGCCCGCCTCGAGCATGTGGACACAATGGACGGTGCCGCGCGGCGGGCGGCGGAGCTGGCGGCGGGGGTCTGACGATGGCGATCTGGCTCACCAAGGACTCAAGGGTCATCGTGCAGGGCATGACCGGGTCGGAGGGTTCGAAGCACACCCGGCGGATGCTGCGCGCGGGCACGCACGTGGTCGGCGGGGTCACCCCCGGCAAGGGCGGCCGCCAGGTGGACTTCGAGGGTACGGCGGTGCCGGTCTTCAACACGGTCGCCGAGGCCATGGCCGCGACCGGCGCCGACACCACCGTTGTCTTCGTGCCGCCCAAGTTCGCCAAGTCCGCCGTGGTGGAGGCGGTCGACGCGGGCATCGGCCTGGCCGTGGTGATCACCGAGGGCATCCCGGTCCACGACACGGCCGGGTTCTGGGCGCACGCGGTCGCGGCCGGCAGGCGCACCCGCATCATCGGGCCGAACTGCCCCGGCATCGCCTCACCGGCCGCCTCCAACGCCGGGATCATCCCCGCCGACATCACCGGCCCGGGCCGCATCGGCCTGGTCAGCAAGAGCGGCACGCTGACCTACCAGATGATGTACGAGCTCTCCGACATCGGCTTCTCCACCTGCGTCGGCATC
>DASSUC010000485.1:0-7886 GCA_035707405.1 Micromonosporaceae bacterium
TGCCAGTAGAGCCAGCGGAACGCGAGCTTGCCCCAGTGGTTGACGGCGCTGGACCGCAGCAGCCGGAACGGCCCCACCCCGGGCAGCGGGTAGCTGCCGGGCAGCGGCTCGGTGTCGTAGTTGAAGTCGATGAGCAGCGCCTGGCCGTCTCCCGCCTCTATGAAGCAGTTGGCGTGGCCGTCGAAGCTGCCGGTCATCGGCCTGCCGGCGATGTGCTCCAGGAAGTTGCCGGCGAAGACCTCGACCGAGAAGTGCGCCACCGAGCCCGCCTTGGACGCCGGGATGTTGCTCGCGTCGCCGATGGCGAAGATGTTGTCGTGGCCCTTGGCGAGGAAGGTGTGCTTGTCGACCGGGACGTAGCTCAGCTCGTCGCCGAGCCCGCTGCGGGCCACGAAGTCCGCCCCCATGTTCAGCGGTACGGTGACCAGCAGGTCGAACGGGATCTCCCGCTCGTCGTACGACACGAGGGTCTTTGACTCGTCGTCGACCCGCTCGACCATGAAGTCGGCTTCCAGGGCGATTTTCCGCTCGTCGAGCATCGCGCCCAGCTCGGCCGATGCGATCGGCTTGGTGAACGCGCCGGGCAGCGGCGTAGCGTAGACCATCTCGACCCGGTCCCGCATCCCACGCTTGCGGAAGTACGCGTCGGCGAGGAACGCGAGCTCCAGCGGCGCCACCGGGCACTTGATCGGCATGTCGACGATGTGCACGACGAACCGGCCGCCGTCGAAACGGCGCAGCGCCTCGGCGAGCGCGGTCGCACCCTCCAGGGTGTAGAAGTCGAAGATGCTCCGGCGCCACTGCGGGCCGAGCATGCCCGGTGTCTGGTCCGGTCGCGGCGTGGTGCCGGTCGCGATGACCAGGTAGTCATAGGCGAGCCGGCGCCCGTCGCCGAGCAGGACGGCGTTGGCGGCAGGCTCCACCCGGTCGACCTCGCCGAGCACCAGGTCCACCCCGCGGGCCAGGAACCGGCGGCGGGGCTTGACGACCTCCTCCGGCCGGTACGTCCCGAACGGGATGAACAGGAACCCCGGCTGGTAGACGTGGACGTCGTCCTGGTCCACCACCGTGACCTGCCACTGCCGCCGGCCCAGCCGGCGGCGGAGATGGTTGGCCACCATGCCGCCGGCGGTCCCGCCGCCCAGCACCAGCAGCCTGCGGATCTCGGTCACTGTATACCCCCTGGCGTATCCCTCGCTGTCTCCACCGTAGGTAACTACCCGGGGGGGTATACAGGGCCGAAAGTCCCGATCACATCGGGTCCAGGCATGAGCCGGCCCGCGCGGGGTCAGGCCACGAGCAGGGCCGCCACGCCGAGCAGCACGATGACGCATACGGTGAGCAGCAGTCCCTGCTCGCTTGCCCGCCTGGCCTCGGTGTTCATCGGTCCCCCTCGTTACGTCGGTGACCACGACGGTAGGCGGGGACTCGGCGCGGCTAATCCCGGATCTGTGCCGGTAGGGCGGCCACGTCGTCGATGGGCCGGGCCGCGACGAGCCGGTCCGCGGCGGTCGCGTCCAGGCCGCCGTCCGCCGCCAGCACGGCCCGGGCCTGCGCCGGCGGCAGCAGGTTGAACCAGCGCAGCAGCAGGCGGTCCGGCTCGGCCGGGACGCCGTGGAGGCGCAGCCGCGCCGCGCCGCCGTCGGGGTAGGCGTCCAGCCGGACGTGCGTGGCGGTCGGGGCGTCGGCGATCCGGAACCGGTGCCGGGTGTCCGGCTGGAGGCGGGTGCGGGGCAGCAGCGAGACCCAGGCCGGCGAGCCGGCGAGGTCTGCGGGGGCGCCCGCCCGGGTGTCCAGCACGCGCAGCTGCGCCCAGCCCGGGGCGTTGCCCTTGAAGTGGCTCAGGTCCAGCTCGACCAGGCTGACCCGGCCGGGCACGGCGAGGCGTACCACCACCCAGTCGTTGCCCTCGTCACGCCGGCGAGCGGTCTCCCACCCCTCCCCCATGGACCGGGCCAGGCCCGGCCGCAGCAGGTTCTGCGGGGAGCCGTAGAACATGTTGCTGCACCCCACGACCTGGCCGCCATGCTCCATCGCGGCCAGGTCCACCGGGCCGGCGGCCAGCAGCCGCGGGTCGGGCACCACCTCGCCGTGCACCCGCAGCCGGGCCACACCCCCATCCGGATAGATCGACAGCCGTACGTGGGTCAGCCGCTGCTCCACCTCCACCGGGAACGGGTTGCGCGCGTCCCCGCGCAGCGACGAGCGGGGCACCAGCGTGACCCAGTCCACCCCGGCCAGCTCCTCCGGCGCCGGGTAGCCGGCCACGCCGCAGCCCTCGACGGACGCGTACGGCGGGTAGTTGCCGGTGAAGTGGGTGGTGTCCACGACCACCCCGCGCACGACCCCGGGCGCGCCGAGCCGGACCACTGCGAAGTCGTGCCCGGGGGTACGGCGCCGGCGCGTCTCCCAGCCGTCGTACACCTGGCCCTTGGGTCCGAAGGTGTGCGGCTCGAAGCTGGGCGGGTCGTCGTTGACGAGGTTGTCGGCGGCGGCGAAGAGCTCGTCGTTGGTGGCGACCACGCCCCCGCCGAGCGACCGGCAGGCGAGGTCGGGAAGGGTGGTGAAGTCGCCGGTCACGGTGCGACCCGGGTCAGCAGGCGCCCGCGGGGCGCGCCGTCCACCGGCTCGCCGCGCAGCCAGGTCGCGCGGACCGCGCCGGTCAGCCGGGCACCGGCGTACGGGGTGACGGGGTGGCGGTGGTGCAGCGCGGCCGGGTCGACCTCGGTCTGCGCGTCCGGAGCGAAGGCGACCAGGTCGGCGTCGCAGCCGGCGGCGATGCGGCCCTTGCCGGCGAGCCCGGCGAGCTGGGCCGGGCGCTGCGCCATCCACCGCACCACGTCCGGGAGCGGGTGCCCGCGCCGGCGCGCCTGGGTCCAGACCACCGGCAGGCCGAGCTGGAGCGAGGCGATGCCGCCCCACGCGGCGGCGAAGTCACCCGTGTCCGGGCGCTTGAGCTCGGGCGGGCAGGGCGAGTGGTCGGAGACGACGCAGTCGATGGCACCGGCCGCGAGGCCGCGCCAGAGCGCGTCCCGGTTGCGCCCGTCACGGATCGGTGGGCAGCACTTGAACACGGTCGCCCCGTCCGGCACCTGCTCGGCGGCGAGCGTGAGGTAGTGCGGGCAGGTCTCTGCGGTCGCCTGGACCCCGCGCCGGCGGGCCGCCGCGATGGCGTCCAGCGCGGTGGCCGAGGAGAGGTGCAGGATGTGCACCCGGGCGCCGGTGCGGCCGGCGACGTCCAGCACGAGGTCTATGGCGCGCTCCTCGGCGGCCGGGGGCCGGGAGGCGAGGAAGTCGGCGTACCGGCGGGAGGGCGGCGCGTCCCCGATCGACGCCGGGTCCTCGGCGTGCACGATGAAGAGGGCGTCCACCGCGCGCACCGCCCGCTCCAGCCCGGCGGCGTCGAGGTGGCCGAACTCGTCCACTCCAGAGTGGACGAGGAAGCACTTGAAACCGAAGACACCCGCGGCGTGCAGGGCGGGTAGCTCGTCCAGGTGCTCCGGCACCGCACCGCCCCAGAAGCCGACATCCACGAAGGACTGTCCTGATGCGACCGCCCGCTTGGTGGCCAGGGCCGCCAACGTGACGGTCGGCGGCACCGAGTTGAGCGGCATGTCCACTATGGTGGTGACGCCGCCGGCAGCGGCGGCCCGGGTGGCGGTGGCGAAGCCCTCCCAGTGGGTGCGGCCCGGCTCGTTGACGTGCACGTGCGTGTCGACAAGGCCCGGCAGCAGCGCCAGGTCGCCCAGGTCCTCCCCGGGCACAGCGTCGTAGGCCTCGACGGCCACGATCCGCCCCTCCCGCACGCACACCGCGGCCGGCCGTTCCCCATCCGGCAGGACGGTGCGGCGGGAGCGCAGCACAAGGTCAAAGGACACCCGCCACCTCCGTCGCGTCGAGCGCGCCGCAGTCCACGCCGCGGCGCAGGAAGCCGGTCAGCGCCCGTACCGTCGCGGGTTCGTCCAGGACGGTGCCGCCGGCACCGGCCCGGTAGGCCGAAAGCCGGGCCACCGCCTCCGCCAGGCCCTCCCGGAAGAAGCCGTAGGTGGCGGCGAACCGGGTCGGCAGCTGCGCCGGGTGCAGGTCCCAGCCCTGGTAGAAGCCGCGCTCCAGGGACCGCCGCACCAGCGCCGCGTGCAGCCGCCAGGCCGCGTGCACCTGTGCCGTCTCCCCCACCGGCAGGACGTTGCTCGACCCGTCGCAGACGCGTACCCCGGTGCCGGCCGCGGCCACCTGCATCACCGCCTTGGCATGGTCGGCCACCGCATGGTCCAGGCTCTGGTACGCCGGTGCGATGCCGCACTCGGCGCTGTAGTCGTACGTGCCGTAGTGCAGCCCGGCACAGCGGCCCCCGGCGGCGTGCACCATCCGGGCGACCGTAGCGGTGCCGTCGGCGCCGAGCACCGCGGGCGTGGTCTCGACCTGCAGCTCGAAGCGCAGGCCGCCGTCGTGCAGGCCGTACTCCTGCTCCAGCCGGGCGCACAGGTGCACCATCGCGTCCACCTGCTCGACCCGGCTCACCTTCGGCAGCGTCACCACGAAGCCCTCCGGCGGCCGGCCGAGCGCGTCGAGGAAGATGTCGAGCGTGCGGACGGCGCGCCGGCGCGTACCCGGCTCAAGGCTCTTGCAGCGCAGGCCCGCGAACGGCGGCATCGGGCCGGCGGCGAGCGCCGCGGCGGCGGCCCGGGCTACGGCGTCCTCGTCCGGGTCGTCGCGGACGCCGTAGCCGTCCTCGAAGTCGATCCGGACATCCTCGACCGGCTCCCGGGCCAGCTTGGCGAGGACCCGCCCGCGCAGCTCATCGGGGAAGGGCAGCGGCGGATGGGCATCCAGCGCCGCCCGGGCTGCGGTGCCCCAACGCGCCACCAGGTCGGCACCGAACCGGTCGGCCGGAACGTAGACGGTGTGCACCGGCTGCCGGCCGGGACGCGGGCCCGGGTAGCACCGACGCAGCTCGGCGTCGGCGGTGGCCAGCCGCTCGTCCAGGGCCGCGTAGACGTCCGGCCCGAGCCTCATTCGACCAGCTCGTACGCTGGCAGCGTCAGGAAGTCGACGAACTCGTCGGCGAGCGCCACCCGCTCGAACAGGGCCCGGGCGTCGTCCAGCCGGCCGACCGCGTCCGGGTCGGGCTCTGCCGCGGCCCGGATCCGGGCCAGCTCCTCGTCCTCGATCCGCCGGACCAGCTCTGCGGTGACCGGCTCACCGTCGTCGAGGCGTACCCCGTTGTGCAGCCACTGCCAGATCTGCGACCGGGAGATCTCGGCGGTGGCCGCGTCCTCCATCAGGTTGTTGATGGCCACCGCCCCGTTGCCGGCGAGCCACGCGGCCAGGTACTGGATGCCGACGGACACGTTGGTGCGCAGCCCTTCCCGGGTCACCGCGCCGGGCGTGGCGGCCACGTCGAGCAGCTGCCCGGCGGTGACGTGCACATCGTCGCGGCGGCGGTGCAGCTGGTTGGGGCGCTCGCCCAGGAACCGGTCGAAGACCTCCCGGCACACCGGCACCAGGTCCGGGTGGGCCACCCAGGACCCGTCGAAGCCGTCGGTGGCCTCCCGCTCCTTGTCCTCCCGGACCTTGGCCAGGGCCACCTCGTTGACCTGCGGGTCGCGCCGGCTGGGGATGAACGCGGCCATGCCGCCCATGGCGAAGGCGCCGCGCCGGTGGCAGGTCGCGACCAGAAGCTCGGTGTACGCGCGCATGAACGGCGCGGTCATCGTCACCGCGCCGCGGTCGGGCAGCACGAAGCGGGGGCCGGCGTCGCGGAAGTTCTTGATGATGCTGAACAGGTAGTCCCAGCGCCCGGCGTTCAGGCCGGAGGCGTGGGCACGCAGCTCGTAGAGGATCTCGTCCATCTCGAACGCGGCCGGGATCGTCTCGATCAGCACCGTGGCCCGGATCGTGCCGCGGGGGATGCCCAGCGCGTCCTGGGCGTGGTCGAAGACGTCGTTCCAGAGCCGCGCCTCCAGGTGGCTCTCCATCTTCGGCAGGTAGAAGTAGGGTCCGCTGCCCCGGTCGAGCAGCTCGGGGGCGTTGTGGAAGAAGTAGAGGCCGAAGTCGACCAGGGCGCCGGCCGCCGGCCGGCCGTCGACGACCACGTTGCGCTCGTCCAGATGCCAGCCGCGGGGCCGCATCACGATCGTGGGCAGCGGACCCTCACCCAGCTCGTACGCCCGCCCGTCCGGCGCCTTGTACGAGATGGTACGGCGGACCGCGTCGTAGAGGTTCTCCTGGCCACCGACCACATTGGACCAATGCGGCGTGTTCGCGTCCTCCTGGTCGGCCAGCCACACGCTGGCCCCGGAGTTCAGCGCATTGATCGCCATCTTCCGCTCGGTGGGTCCGGTGATCTCGACCCGCCGGTCGGTCAGGTCGGCCGGCGCCGGCGCCACGCTCCAGTCGGCGGCGCGGACCTCACGGGTCTCGGGCCGGAAGTCCAGCCGCCCGGTGCGGGCCAGCTCGGCCCGGCGCTGCGCGCGCAGGGCCAGCAGCTCGTCGCGGCGCGGCCCGAACCTGCGTTGCAGCTCCTCGACGAAGGACTGCGCGTCGGCGCTCAGTATCTCTCTCATGTGTCGCCTCCCACGATGTGCTCCGGGCGCACCGGCACCCGGGTCAGCGGCAGGCCGGTCGCCGCCCGGACCGCGGCCACGATCGCCGGGGTGGACGAGATCGTCGGCGGCTCACCCACCCCGCGCAGCCCGTACGGTGCGTGCGGGTCGGCCAGCTCCAGCACGTCCACGCGCATCGGCGGCATGTCCAGGATCGTGGGGATGAGGTAGTCGGTGAACGACGGGTTGCGCACCACCCCGTCGACCACCTGGATCTCCTCCATCAGCGCCAGCCCCAGCCCCTGCGCCGTGCCGCCGTGGATCTGGCCCCGCACCGCCTGCGGGTTGACCGCCCGGCCCACGTCCTGCGCGGTCACGATCTCCACGACCTTCACGATGCCCAGCTCAGTGTCGACGTCGACGGTGGCGCGGTGGGCGGCGAACGCGTACTGCACGTGGGCGTTGCCCTGGCCGGTGACCGGGTCCAGCGGCTGGGTGGGCCGGTGCCGGAAGACCACGGTCTCCTCCACCGGCTCGTCGCCGAGCAGCTCCACCAGGTCGGCCACGACCTCGTCGCGTCCGTCCCCTGTGGACACCACCTTCCCGCCGGCCAGCCGCGCACTGTCGGCCTGCCGCCCCGCCCGAGCCAGCAGCCGGGCCCGGACCGCCTCGCAGGCCGCCCTGACCGCACCCCCGCTCATGTACGTCTGCCGGGACGCCGACGACGACCCGGCGCTGCCGACCCCGGTGTCCGCGGTGGCGATCACCACCCGCTCCACGCCCAGCTCGGTGCGCACCACCTGCGCCTGCACGGTCACCAGCCCCTGGCCGACCTCGCAGGCCGCGGTGTGCACCAGGGCGGTCGGCTCGCCGCCGATCACCTCCAGCCGCACCCGGGCGGTGGCGTAGTCATCGAACCCCTCGGAGAAGCACACGTTCTTGATCCCGATGCCGTAGCCGACGCCGCGGCGTACCCCCTCGCCGTGGGTGGTGTTGGCGACCCCGCCGGGCAGGTCGCGCGGGTCCGCACCCTGCGGCGGCGCGGGCGGGGCGGAGCGCACCCGCTCCAGCAGCTCGGCCACTGGCGCCGGGCCGTCCACGACCTGGCCGGTCGGCATGCGCGCGCCCGGGTGCAGCGCGTTGCGCACCCGCAGCTCCACCGGGTCCAGGTCGAGCTCGGCGGCGAGCCGGTCCATCTGCGACTCGTACGCGAAGCAGGACTGCACCGCGCCGAAGCCGCGCATCGCGCCGCAGGGCGGGTTGTTGGTGTACGCGACGTAGCAGTCCATGACGACGTTGGGCACGTCGTACGGGCCGATGCCGAGGGTGGCGGCGTTGGCG
>DASSUC010000486.1:0-3193 GCA_035707405.1 Micromonosporaceae bacterium
GGCCTGCCGCGCCACTACACCGCGGTCCGGCTCCCCGCGCTCGCCGGGTCGACGCAGTATGAAACGGGTGGGTTCGCCCTCAACGACCGCGGCCAGGTCGTCGGCCAGTCCGAGGCCAGCAACGGCCGCCCGCACCCGGTCCTGTGGCAGAACGGGAAGGTCATCGACCTGGGTGTGCTGCCGTTCGGCACCGAGGATGAGGCTGGTGTCGCCCGAGACATCAACAACCGCGGCGACGTCGTGGGCGGCAGCAACGGCGCGAACGGGCAACGGGCGGTGCTCTGGCGCAACGGGCAGATCATCGACCTGGGAACCCTGAACGGGAACCCGACCTTCGCATACGCCATCAACGACAACGGACAGATCGTGGGCACCAGCCACACGCCGAGCGGGGAGCTGCGCGGGTTCCTGTGGGAGAACGGCCGGATGCGCGACCTCGGCATTGACGGCGGTGTCATTCCCAGGGACATCAACAACAAGGGCCAGGTGGTCGGCTCCCTCAACTTCGGAGACGGCGGAGGACGGCAGCAGGCGTTCCTGTGGGAGAACGGCGTGGTGACGCGGCTGTCGGCGCCCGGGGTCTCCAGCAGCGCCAACGCGATCAACGACAAGGGCGAGATCGTGGGCGGATACCTCATCGAGGTTGAGGTCGGGGCGCACCCGGTGCGTTGGTACCAGGGCTCGATGACCGAGCTCGGCCTCCTGCCCAAGGGCAACGCCGGCGCGGCTCTCGCGATCAACGAGCTTGGCCAGATAGTGGGTACCTCGAATGTCGAGCCGCACAGCGCCGCCGAGCGCGGGTTCATCTGGTGGCGTGGCGCCCTGCACGACCTGACGCGGGCCGGCGTGCCGGAGGCCTACGGCCCGGGCGACATCAACAACCGCGGCCAGATCCTCTCCGGCGACATGCTGTTCAACCCCGCGTAGGGGTCGCCGGCTCCGGACCGCCCAGCTCGGCGGCGAGCCGCCGCCGGTCGACCTTGCCATGGACGTTGACCGGGAGCTCGTCCACATGCCGGTAGTGCGCCGGCAGCATGTACGGCGGCAGCCGCTCGCCGGCGAGCGCGGCCAGCTCGGCGGGGTCGACCGGCTCGCCGGTGTAGACAACATGGAGAGCCGGCGAGTCGGCAGGAAAGGCAAGCGCCACCGCGTCGAGGATCTTCGGGTGCTCGCGCAGCACCGACTCGATCTCGCCGAGCTCGATCCGGTAGCCGCGGATCTTCACCTGGTCGTCCAGGCGGCCGAGGTGCACCATGACCCCGCCGGCGTCGACCCGCACCCGGTCGCCGGTGCGGTACCACGCATCGCCGGGCACGACCGGGTCGTCGCAGGGACGGGCCTGGCCCGCCGCGACGTGGACAAACCTGCCCTGGTTGTCCGCCGGGTCGAGGTAACCGTCGAACCGCTGCGAGCCACGCACGCAAAGCTCGCCGTCACCCTCGCCACCGGTGGGCCCGTCCCCGGTGAGCACGACCTTCTCCAGGTGCGGGTGGACCGGGCCGATCGGCACGGTGCCGTTGGGGGTGGCCGGCCAGCCGGCCGGGTCGGCGGGCAACCGGTACCCGGTGCAGCTGATGGTTAGCTCGGTGGGGCCGTAGAGGTTCTCGATGACGCTGCGTGGTGCCGCCGCCGCCCACGCCCGGGCCTGGTCGAACGTCAGCTGCTCGCCGCCGAAAAGGCTCCAGCGCAGCTCCGGCATGCCCGCCGGCGGCAGCATCCGCTGCCGCTGCGCGATCGAGACCACCGACGGCACGGAGAACCAGTGGGTGACCTGCCGCGCGGTCACGAACCGGGCCGGTGCCAGCAGGTCCTCGGGCCCCGGCACCACCAGCGTCGCGCCGGAGCACCAGGTGACGAACATGCCGAAGACCGACCCGTCAAAGGTGAGCTCGAACGCCGGCGCGAACCGGGCGCCGGGGCCGACGCCGTACCGGTCGATGCAGTAGGTGAGGTAGTGGTCGAAGTTGCGGTGGCGGATCGGCACACCCTTGGGCTCGCCGGTCGAGCCCGAGGTGAACAGGGTGTACGCGACATCCTCCGGCCGGCCCCGGTAGGGCTCGGTCAGCGGCAGGGTGTCCAGGCTCCAGTACCACGGCGTACCGCCGCCGGAGCGCAGCGCGAGCACGGCGGCACCGACCTGCGCGGCCAGCTGCGCGGCGCCGGCATCGTCCACCACGATGGCCGCCACCCCGGCGGACCGGCACATCCGGGCGTTGCGGGCGACCGGAAGCTCCGGGTGCAGCGGCACCACGGTCGCGCCGATCCTCAGCGCGGCAAGGTAACCGGCGTACGCGGCGAGGCTGCGCACGGTGAGCAGGCCAACCGCTGCCGGCCTCCGGCCGGCCACCGCGGCCAGCCGGCCCGCCAGCCGCTCCGCCAGGTCGAGCAGCTCCCGGTAGCGCACGGCCTGGCCGGCCACCTCGACCGCGGGCAGCTCGGGGTGGCGCACCGCGCTGTCGCGGAACCGGGTGAACAGTGTGGACACCTCGCTCAGCTCCGCCTCCGGTTCCGGTTGCGCCTGGCCAGCGCCTGGCGCCGGTATGCGGCGTGGTCCTCCGGCGAGGCGTCCACCGGTGCGCCGTCGCGGTCCGGGCGCTGCGCGCTCTCCAGGTGGCGGGCCAGGGCCTCGACGGTCGGGTGCTCGAACATGTCGGTCACCGGCACGTGCCGTCCCAGCTTCTCGCCGAGCGCGCTGGTCACCTTCGCCACCAGCAGCGAGGTGCCGCCGAGCTCGTCGAAGAAGTGGTCGCGCACGCCGACCGTGTCCTGCCCGAGCACGGCCGCCCACACCTGGGCCACCAGGCGCTCCAGCTCGGTACGGGGGCGCAGCCGCTCGGCGGCGCCGCGGTCGGCCGGAGTCGGGGCGGGCAACGCGCGCCGGTCGAGCTTGCCGTTGGCGGTCAGCGGCAGCCGGTCCAGGTGGACGAAGGCGGCCGGCACCCACGCGACGGGCAGCTCGGCGCGGAGCCGACCGCGCAGCTCGGCCACTGCCAGGCGTGGTCCGCGGGGCACCAGATAGGCGACGAGCTCGGTCCCGCCGCCCGGTCCCGGCCGCGGCACGACCGCCACCTCGTGCAGCCCGAGCGACTCCCGCAGCCGGACCTCGATCTCACCCGGCTCGACCCGTACCCCTCTGATCTTCACCTGGTCGTCGAGGCGGCCGAGGAAGTCCAGCGTGCCGTCCGGCAGCCAG
>DASSUC010000487.1:0-10105 GCA_035707405.1 Micromonosporaceae bacterium
CGGCCTCCTCGGCGAGGTCGACGGCGAGCGTGCTCGGCGCCGAGACGGCGGCGAGGATCGGCAGGCCGGCCATCCACGCCTTCTGGGTCAGCTCGAAGCTGGCCCGGCCGGACACCAGCAGCACGTGACCGCGCAGCGGCAACCGGCCGTCGCGCAGCGCCCATCCGACGACCTTGTCCACCGCGTTGTGCCTGCCCACATCCTCGCGCAGCGCGACCAGGTCCCCGCCGGGCGTGAAGAGGCCGGCGGCGTGCAGCCCCCCGGTCCGGTCAAAGGCGCGCTGGGCGGCGCGCAGCGTGGCCGGCAGCCCGGCGAGGGTCGCGGCGGAGACCACCGCCGGGTCGCCGGCCACGTCAAAGTTCGAGCGGGTACGCACCGCGTCGATGCTCGCCTTCCCACAGACCCCGCACGAACTGGTCGTGTAGAAGTTGCGGCCAGGGTCGGTGACCGGCGGCGGCACGCCGGGCGCCAGCGCCACGTCCACCACGTTGTACGTGTTCGGTGCCTGCGCCCCGGCACAGAGCTGTGCGGTGTGCACGTCCCCGGCCCGCCGGATGATGCCCTCGGTGAGCAGGAAGCCCAACGCCAGGTCGAGGTCGTCGCCGGGGGTGCGCATGGTCACGGCGAGCGGCCGGCGAGCGGTGCCGGCCGGCCCGATCCGGATCTCCAGCGGCTCCTCCACCACCAGGCTGTCCCGGCGGGTGAGCCCGTTCCCCGAGGCGATCCGAAGCACCGACCGCCGGTCCGTCACCCTGCCCATCCCCCCATCCTCGCGCGCGCCGGCCCGGCGCCGCCTGGTCAGGCCGGGAGGGCGGGACCGCGCCCGGCGGACAGCCACCCCATCGCACCGCCCGCCGTCCGATCGTGTCCCGGCCAGGCACTACCGTGGCGGCGTGGCCGACGCATGGGGCGCTGTGGTCCTCGCCGGTGGCGCTGCCCGCCGTCTGGGGGGCGTCGACAAGCCGCTGCTGCCGGTGGCCGGGGCGCCGATGCTGGTGCGCGTGCTGGCCGCGGTGGCCGACGCCAGCCCGCGAGTGGTGGTCGGCCCGCCGCTCCTGCGCCCCGCCCTGCCGCCGGATGCGCTGCTGACCAGCGAGGACCCGCCAGGCGGCGGTCCGGTCGCGGCGACCGCCGCCGGCCTGGCACTGCTCGGACCGGGTCCGCCATACGTCGCGCTCCTCGCCGCGGACCTGCCGTTTCTCGTCCCCGAGGCGGTGGCGCTGCTCCGGCTGGCCACCATGGCGGCGTCCACCGTGGACGGTGCGGTCTTCGTCGACGACACAGGCCGTCGCCAACTGCTGTGCGGCGTCTGGCAGGTGGCCTCGCTGCGCTCCCGGTTGGGCGCGCTGCCGCAGCTGGCCGGGGCGCCGCTGCGCGGCCTCGTGGACGGTCTCGCGGTCGCCGAGGTGGGGTGGCCGGCCGTGGAGCCTCGGCCGTGGTACGACTGCGACACCGAGACGGACCTGCAACGGGCAAGGGAGCTGGGATGAGCGTTCTCGACGACTGGACCGCCGCCGCGTGCACCACGCTCGGGCTGGACCAGGCCGCAGCCGCCGCAGCGCGCGACCGGGTGCTGGAGCTGGCCAGGGATGTGGCCCATGGCGTGGTACGGCCGGCCGCGCCGCTCGCGGCGTACCTGCTGGGGGTCGCGGTGGGACGAGGGGCCGACCCGGCCGAGGCGGCGGCGGCCCTGTCGGCGCTGGCCCGCAACTGGCCGGCGGTAGGCCCTGAGGAGCGCGCGCCGTAGCGGGTTCGGCCCGCGGCGGCTGCCGTTTCGTGGGCAGCGTCAGGCGGGTGCCACCCGACGGGCGATCCGCCACCAGCCGACCAGCATCAGGCCGGCCAACACCAGTGTGTAAGGCAGCAGCGTGCCGAGGCCGAGGTGGTGCGCGACCGTCCCGGCGAGCCACGGGAAGAAGGCGCCGCCAACCACGCTCACGCCGATGAGCAGGCCGATGCTGGTGGGCACCAGCCAGGCCGGTGCCAGCCGAGGCAGGATGGCGATGGTCAACGGGAAGACCGGGCCGAGGAAGAAGCCCAGGGCGGCCAGCGCGAACATCGCCACAGGGTCCGCGGGCGCCGCCCAGGCGAGCGCCGTAGCTGCGGCAACCGCTGCGATGCAGCCGAAGGCCAGCGCCACCGGACCGACGCCGGCCCATTCGGCGAGCGCGTTGAGCACGAAGCGGCCGGCGGTGAACCCGAACCAGTAGCCGCTGACCGCCCAGCCGGCGAGCAGCGCGTCCTGACCTCGCTCCTCGACCAGCAGGCTATAGCCCCAGTTGCCGATGCTGACCTCGACGCCGACGTATACCGCGAGGAACAGCGCGGCCAGGACGACGGCCGGGTGCCGGACGGCGGCCGCCACCGCCGACGGCCGGGCCGGTTCACCCGCGCCCGTGGGGGTGGCCCGTGGGTAGCCGAGCCCGAAGCCGGCCAGCAGGGGCACGCTGCCTGCGGCGAAGATCAGGTAGACCGCATTCCAGCGCAGGCCCCGGTCGAGCAGGGCGGCGGCCAGGGCCGGGCCGAGCAGTGCGCCGACGCCGTAGAACGCGTGCAGGTAGTTGAGTACCGCGGTGTGCCGAGGTAGCGACACCACGTAGGCGTTCAGCCCCGCGTCGATGATCCCCGCGCCGAACCCCAGGAGCAGGGTGAGCCCGAGCAGCCCTGGATACGCTGGCGGCAGCGCGCAGGCCAGCGCCGCGGCGCCGAAGGCTGCGGTGCCCAGCAGCAGTTCGGTACGCGTGCCGGCCCGGCGCAGCAGCCAGCCGTTGACGGCGCCGGCGAGCACGTACCCGGCCGAGAACGCGAAGAACAGCAGCCCGATGACCGACTTGTCCAGGCGGTAGTGGGCGATCTGGGCCGGCAGAAGCACGCCGGACGCGCCCGCGCCGAGCCCGATCAGGATGAACCCGGCAAACGCCAGCGCGAGCCGGGCGCGCCGGCGGGAGTCGGACATGCCTGCCCAGGCTACCTGGGCAGTGCGCTGACCCTGGTCGATAAGCCCCTCGATCTAGCAGACCAGCCATATCTTCCGATGACCGGATGTCCGCCACAAGACTCACCGATGAGCCGGACCTGCATGGTTGCGCTGGAGAACGACTCAGGATGACGGATCCGGTTGTTCCATGGAGGGATGGGACCCGGGCACGTCGAACTCGCCGCTCCGCACGCCAGCGAGGAAGCTGGACCAGCTGGTCCGCGAGACTGTCAGTAAGGGGCCACTGGCGTTCTTTGAGTCCCGTAACGACACAACAGACGCCCCGACCGCCATCTCTACACAGTCGTTACCCAACGTGCTACGGGAGCTCCGGCGCCATACTGGCGTCACCGTAGTATCGTTGATCATCGACCTCTCCAGCGAAGGACGGTAGCCGTACCCTGGCACGCCTGGCACGAGGGCGGCTCAAGGCGTGCCTCAACTTCGTCTACGGCGCTGAACCTTACAACCTGCGCCGACGCTGGCCCAATCGGAAGTTGGGCCTAGTCCGGGCCTAGTCCGGTGTACGGGCATCGGTCGGAAAGGTTGTTACAGAGTGTCATCGTAGAGTTACCAGCGCAGGGCTTGGGGCTCCATCGGGGGAGGGCATGGTCCGCCAACGTCGAGGACAGGCCGGTCTGATGGGCCTGCTCGTGATGACCTTGATGTGCTTGACCGGGCTCGTCCTGCTGTCCCCCATTCCATTGACGTGGTTGGCCGGGCAGGAGGTTGACTGGAACAGCCTCGCCAGTGTTGGCGCGGCCTACAGTGCTGCTGCCAATGTATTCTCTAGCTTGGCCTTTTGCGGGATAGTCCTATCCCTCTTTCTCCAGTGGCGCCAGAACCGGATGATCCTCTTATTCTCCTACAAGCAGCAGCATATGGAGCTTGCAAAGCTCGCCCTGGACAATCCACAGTTCCTCTACGTCGATGGAGTGTCGGCTGATCCTGACGCTGCTCTTAAGGTCTATGCGAACTTACTGGTGAGCCACTGGGCCATCGCGTGGGACCTCGGGATAGCTAATGACGATAGTACACGTGTCAACGCAAGGCGCCTGTTTAAGCAGGAGGTCGCCCGTGACTGGTGGGACACGTGGAAGTTCTCATACCTGAGTTCCAAGCGGCGGAGGCGATTCTTCCAGATCGTTGACCAGGAGTGGCGGAATGCTATGGCCCCGGATCGTACGGATTCCGATCAAGGACCGGATACGGCGGAGGAAACGTTCACCGGGGAAGCGTGACCATTGTCGGTTACGGCGAGCGTGTGCGGGGTCGGCCCGCGCTGCGATCTCGACCCTCGCCCGCTCCGCCAACGGCGCAACCAAACCGACCACCACAGGATGTGAGCCTACGTATGCGCGAGGGCGACGACCGTGTCGAGGAGCACGTTCGCGCCGTTCTCGACGGCGTCCCGCGCGGTCTCCTCGTCCGGGCAGTGGCTGCGGCCGCCGATGCTCGGTACGAAGATCATCCCGGTCGGCGCCAGCGCGGCCAGGTTCTGCGAGTCGTGCCCGGCGCCGGAGGGCAGCGGGCTGGCGACCAGGCCCCGGGCGGCTGCGACCTGGGCGATGACCGCCTGGATCCCGGCGTCCAGCTGGCACGGCGGGATGGTCGGCTCGAAGTCGACGTCGACACCCACCCCGTACCGTGCCGCCACGGCGTGCGCGGCGGCGGCGATGGCCCGGCCCAGCTCGTCCAGGCGGGCCTGCGCCGGGTCGCGGAAGTCGACGGTCAGCCGGGCAGTCTCCGCAACCACGTTGGCGGTGCCCGGTTCGACGGTGAGGATCCCGACGGTGGCCACCGCGCGGTCGCTGACCGACCGGGCGACCCCGGGCAGCTGCACGACCAGCGCGCCGGCCGCGACCAGGGCGTCCTTGCGGGCCGCCAGCGGTGTGGTGCCGGCGTGGTCGGCCCGGCCGTGGAAGGTGATGCTGCCCCCGCCGAGGCCCACGATCCCGGTGACGACACCGATCTGGTGACCGAGGCGCTCCAGCCGGGGCCCCTGCTCGATGTGCAGCTCGACGGTTGAGTGGATGACCCGCGGGTCAATCCTGGTCTGCGTCGCCCGGTCCAGGTCCCACCCGGCCGCCACGAAGGTGTCGACGAACCGGTCGCCGTCCCGCCCGGTCAGCGCCTCCAGCTCGGTCCGGGTGAACCCGCGGACAAGCGCGCTGGAGCCCAGCAGGTGGCAGTAGTTGCCCTCCTCGTCGGAGTAGACCACCGCCCGCACCGGCCGGCGCAGCGGCACCTTCTCCTCGTGCAGCCGCCGTACGCACTCCAGCGCGGCCAGCGCGCCCAACGCACCGTCGAACCGCCCACCCCGGGGGACCGAGTCGATGTGCGACCCCGTCCAGACCGCCGGCGGGCCGCCCCCGGCGTCCGGCTGGTCCGGCGATGACACGAACATGTTGCCGATGCCGTCCACCGCAACGGCCAACCCCGCCTGTGCACACCGGTCGAGATACCACGCGCGTGCCTGCGCGTCAGCGGCGGAGAAGGACGTGCGGGTGACGCCCGGTCCCGGGTCGCTGATCCGGGCAAGCTCCTCCAGGTCCGAGCGCAGCCGGTCGCCGTCGATGGAGATCCTGCCCGTCATGCCGCGCCTCCCATCGGCCGTGGAAGCCCCTACCGAAGACTGGTCGAGCCTGCCGGCGGGCACAATGCTCGTCGTGCGACACACTGATGCGTTCCTGCGCGACCTCGCCCCGCGCCATCCCCACGAGCGGGTACGCCGGGCGGTGGAGGTCGCCCGCGGGATGGGTACGGCCGACCGCCGCGCGCTGCTCGCGGACCTGGGCGGCCGGGAGCCGTACTGCCGGCACCTGGCCGTCACCATGGCCGCGGCCACCAGGGAGGTCGACCACCTGCTGGCCGCGCTGCGCGACCCGTACCCCGGGGTCCGCGCGCGGGCGCTCGGCGCGTCCGGCCTGCCCGACGACGCCCTGGCGGCCCTGGTCGAGGATGCGCCACTCAACGACCGGCTGGCGCTGTACGCCCGGCTGCGCCGGCGCCGGCAGGCCGCGCTCGCCGACCGGCTGCTTGCGGCCGTGCACCGGCGGTGGGGCGAGGCCGAGGCGGCCCGGCTGCTGGCGGCGTGCTCCGGCCCGGTGGTCACCGAGGCCCTGCCCGTGCTCGGGCACGCGGTCCGGAGCTGGACGTTGCTGGCCGTCCACCACCTGGACGCGGTCGTCGGCTACGCGACCACGCAGCTGGCGGCGCTGGACGGTGAGGCCCGGACCGGCTGGTGGGAGCGCACCGCGCCACTGCAACGGGCACTGGCGCTGCACCAGCCGGCCGCGCTGCTGGAGCTCTGTGAACGGTTCCTCAGCGGGCCCGTGCCGTCGGCGGTGCTGACGCAGCTCGGCCGGCTGCTCGCAGTGGACCCGGCGCGGGTGGCGCGGCTCATGCTGGCCGACCCCCCGCGGGCGGGTCGGCTGGGCCGGTGGCGCATAACCCGGTCGGTCCGCGACCGGCTGGCCACGCTGCCGGCCCCGGACCTCGGCGCGTTGCTGCGGGCGAGCGGGCCCGCGCCGGGCCTGGTCGCGACCGTGCTGCGCAGCCTGCCGCCAGCGCGCCGCGAGGCGATCTTCGACCTGGCCTACGCCGGCCGTGACCTCGCCGCGCAGGTGCTGCCCGAGGAGATCCTGACGGTACTGCCGCACGAGCGGCGCCACGCCGAGGCGCGCCGGATGCTCACCCTGCCCGTGGTGGCCACGGACGCGTCCGCCAGGCTGCGGGCCACCGCGTTCCTGCCCTACCCGGAGGCCGCCGCCGAGCTGGACAAGGCGACCCGCAGCGCCGAGCCGGACGAGCGGGCGCTGGCGTACCAGCTGCTCGTACGGTGCGCCGCCCGCACCGGCGACCCGGAAGCGGTGGGCGCGCTGCTCGCCGGGCTGGACCGGATCCGCAACGAGCAGGACCCGGTCCGGTCCCGGCTGCTCGCGGCCCTCGCCGAGGTGCGCCCGGACCTGTTCCCCGTGGCGGCGGCCGGCCCACTCGACGGCCTGGTCCGGGACGCCCTGGACGCCCGCGACTGCTCCTGGCAGACCAGCGGCGCCGTCGTCCGGCTGGTCATGCGGGTGCTGTGGCAGTCGGCGGCCAGCGGCGAGGCCCAACCGCTCACGCTGTGGGCGCTGGAGAGCATCGAGCGCATCGGCGCGTGGCAACAGGCGCCGGTGACGGCGGACCTGAGCCGGGTGCTGCGCCGCGGCCAGGAGCACGCGGTCTTCGACCGGCTCCGGGACCGGCTGGCCGGGGCGTTGCGCCGCAACGACGCCTGGCCCCTGCTGGCCTTCGCCCGGTCATTGGGTCGGCGCGCCTGGCACCTGCCGCAGCTGCAGGAGCTGCTCGGCCAGGCGGCGCAGGTCAAGGACGACGCGATGGCCAGGAGCGCGGTGTCGCTGTGGCTGCGACCGCCGCGCGGACGGACCGAGAAGGTGACCCGCCTGGTCGCGTACGACAGGTCGATGCTCACCCTGCCGGACGTGCTCGCGGTGGTGGCCCGCCGCCGTACCGACCTGGTCGACCGGGACCTGCTCGCCGGCCGGCGGCTGCGCGGGCGCTTCGGCACCGGCGAGGCGTGGTGGCTACCCGCGGTCGACCGTACGGCGCTGACCTGGTGGACGCCCCACCAGGTCGAGCGGTACGCCGCACTGGTGCTCCGGGCCGTCCACGACCAGGGGCTGGACCGGCGGCGACGGGCGGCGCTGGCCCGCGTCGCCGCCGGTTTGCCCGGCCACGGGCCGGCGGCAGTGGCCGACCTCGTCGCCGGGGACGACGTGCTGGTCGCCGAGGGCGCCCTGACCGGGCTCTCCCACTGCGACCGCCCGGACCAGGCGCTGCCGGTCCTGCTGGAGAGCGTGCACGGCGACCGGGCCCGGGTGGCGGTCTTCGCGGCGTCGCGCTGCGCCCGCTCCACGCCGCCGAGCCGGCTCGCCGCGGTCCTCGGCCACGCGCTGGCCCAGGCGCCGAAGGTGACGGTACGCAAGGAGGCGGCCCGGCTGCTGTCGGCGCTGCGACCACCCGGCGCGGTCGAGGAGCTGGTGGCGGCGTGGCACCGCGACGGGCAGCACCGCGACGTGCGGGTCGCCGTGGCCGCCGCGCTGCGCGCACGCCTCGACGACCCGCGCAGCTGGGCGGTGCTGGAGGCGGCCGTCGAGGGGGAGCGGCACGCCGCCGGGAGCCTGCTCGACGCGACCCCCTTCCAGCTGGCCGAGCCCGACCGCGCCCGGTACGCCGTACTCGTGTCCCGGCTGACCGGCCACCCCGAACCGGAGGTGGTCCGGCGGGCCTATGCCGCGCTGGCGGCCTGGACGCCGTGGGCACCGCAGAGCGGGGCGCGGATCGCCGCCGGGGTGACCGACCTGGCGCAGGGGCCGACCTGGCGGTACGCGGCGGACTGCGCCCTGGCCCCGGCGGTGTGGCAGGCCCTGCCCGACCTGCTGCCGCAGCTGGCCACGACGCTGCTGCGGCTGGCGCGGTCCGACCCGGACGCCGAGCCGCTGCGTGACCTGCCCGCCCGCCAGCGCCTCGGCCACCTCGTCGAAGGCGTGTGCCGCGCGGCCGAGGCGGCCCGCCGCCAGCCCGCCCCGGCCCGCCGGATGGTCGAGGTCCTGGCCGCCGAACCGACCTTCGCCACCGCGGCGGCCCGCCTCTCCGCGGCCCTGCTCTGGC
Organism: Micromonosporaceae bacterium; assembly: GCA_035707405.1. Classification (GTDB taxonomy): domain Bacteria; phylum Actinomycetota; class Actinomycetes; order Mycobacteriales; family Micromonosporaceae; genus DASSUC01. Next base: position 8,651 of record DASSUC010000487.1, read on the forward strand.
CCGGGCCCGGCTTCGTCGACGACGTCCAGGCCCTGGCCGGCCTCCTCGCCGCCCTGCCGGCCGCAGCGTCCGAAGTGGACAGATACCCGGTGGTGTACAAGTGGGTGTCCAGGTGGGAGCCTGCGGACATCGCCCCGGGCGTGGACGCGCTGGCCGGCCGCGGCGACGGGGCCGGCGGCCTGCTCGCGGTGGTCCTGGCCAAGGTCGCCGGCCCGCGGGCCGGCTGGCCGCAGGAGTGGCGGCAGCGGCTGCGCATGCTGCGCCGGCACCCGGTCCCAGAGGTACGCCACGCGGCGCTGGCCGTCTTCACGGCGATTGAGTAGCCGGCTCCAACCGTACGATGATCTGTTTCGAGGTCGGGGTGTTCGAGCCGGCCGCGGTCGAGTCCAGCGGCACCAGCACGTTCGCCTCGGGGAAGTAGGTCGCCGCGCACCCGGGAGCGGTCGGGTAGCCGACCACCCGGAAGCCGGCCGCCCGCCGTTCGACCCCATCCGCCCACTCCGAGACCAGGTCGACCAGCACTCCGTCGGCCAGGCCGAGCGCGGCGATGTCGTCCGGGTGCACGAAGACGACCCGTCGCCCCTTGCGCACGCCGCGGTAGCGGTCGTCCAGCCCGTAGATCGTGGTGTTGTACTGGTCGTGGCTGCGCACCGACTGCAGCAGCAGCCGGCCGGGGGGCACCTCGAGCACGTGCAGCGGGTTGACCGAGAACCGGGCCCGGCCGGACGGGGTCGGGAAGCGCCGCCGGTCCCGGGGCGGGTGCGGCAGGGTGAAGCCGCCGGGCCGGGCCACCCGGGCCTCGTAGTCGGCGAACCCCGGCACCACCCGCGCCACCATGCCGCGGACCGCCCGGTAGTCCTCCTCGAACGACGTCCACGGCAGCGCGTCGCCGAGCAGCGCCCGGCCGAGCCGGCACACGATCGCCACCTCGGACAGCAGGGCCGGCGAGGCGGGCGCGAGCCGGCCGCGGGAGGCGTGCACGCAGGACATCGAGTCCTCGACCGTGACGAACTGTTCGCCCCCGGCCTGCCGGTCCCGCTCGGTGCGGCCCAGGCAGGGCAGGATCAGCGCGGTCTCGCCGGGCACCACGTGCGAGCGGTTGAGCTTGGTGGAGACCTGCACGGTCAGCCGGCACCGGCGCAGCGCGGCCAGGGTCACCTCCGTGTCCGGCGTCGCCGACGCGAAGTTGCCGCCCAGGCCCAGGAAGACCCGCACCCGCCCGTCGCGCATCGCCCGGATCGCCTCGACCGTGTCGTACCCGGGCGTGGCCGGCATGGGGATGGACAGCAGCGAGCCGAGCGCGGCCGACCACGCCGGCGGCCGGGGGGTGATGCCCATGGTCCGGTCGCCCTGCACGTTGGAGTGGCCCCGCACCGGGCACAGCCCGGCGCCCGGCTTGCCGATCATGCCGCGCAGCAGCTGCACGTTGACGATCTCGCGGATCGCCGCGACCGA
>DASSUC010000488.1:0-7238 GCA_035707405.1 Micromonosporaceae bacterium
GGCCCTGCTGCTGGCGGATGGAGCGCAACCGGGCGCCCAAGGACTTTGCGTACTCAGAGGGCATGCGGACTCCCGTGGGTTCCCCAGCGATCGCTACGGAGCGTGACGGTACGGGGCTCGGGTCAGATTGGTCAAGTAGCCCGCCCGTACGTTTTCGTAGATCGGACGGGAAGTTTTCCCGACGGGCCGGCGCGCCGGCCGGCACGGTGTGGATATCCGCAGGTCTGGCCCTTAGGCGGTGATAGTGTCGCGGCGGCACGAGAAACTTCTGGCGTCCTTTAACGACCCGTCCCGTGAGGCGGGGAAGGAGGTCCATCGTGGCGCAGCTGGATGCTGCCCCCCATCAACCCTCGGACCCGGGCACCGGCAAGGTGATCCTCACCGGCTCCGAGCTCCGCCGGATGGTCGACCGGCTGGCGCACCAGATCCTGGAGAAGACCGACGGCGGCGACGGGACCGTCCTGCTGGGCATCCCCACCCGGGGCGTGCCGCTGGCCCACCGCCTCGCCGCCCGCATCGCGGCGTTCGAGGGAGCCGAGCTGCCGGTGGGTGTGCTCGACATCACTCTCTACCGCGACGACCTGAGGCTGCGAGCGGCGCGTCCGGTGGGGCGTACCGAGGTGCCGCCCGGTGGCGTCGAGGGGCTGCGCGTGATCCTCGTGGACGACGTGCTCTTCTCCGGCCGCACCGTGCGGGCGGCGCTGGACGCCATGCGCGACATCGGCCGGCCGCGTGCGGTCCAGCTCGCCGTGCTGGTCGACCGGGGCCACCGGGAGCTGCCGATCCGGGCCGACTACGTCGGCAAGAACATCCCCACCGCGCAGACCGAGAACGTCCGGGTGCTGCTGGCCGAGACCGACGGTACCGACCAGGTCCGGCTGGCCAGCCGCCCGACCCGGGGAGGTGCCCGATGAGGCACCTGCTGTCAGCCGCGGACCTGGACGCCACGTTCGCCACGCAGGTGCTGGACACGGCCGCCGAGATGGCCAGCCTCACCGGGCGCGAGGTCAAGAAGCTGCCAACCCTGCGCGGGCGTACCGTCGTCAACCTGTTCTACGAGGACTCGACGCGGACCCGGATCTCGTTCGAGGCGGCGGCCAAGCGGCTGTCCGCCGACGTGATCAACTTTTCCGCCAAGGGGTCGAGCGTGTCCAAGGGGGAGAGCCTCAAGGACACCGCGCTCACCCTCCAGGCGATGGGCGCCGACGCGGTGGTGGTGCGCCACTCCGCCTCCGGCGCCCCGCACCGGCTCGCCGGCTGGGTCGACGGCAGCGTGCTCAACGCCGGCGACGGCACCCACGAGCACCCGACGCAGGCGCTGCTCGACGCGTACACGATGCGGTCGCGGCTGGGCCGGCTGGCCGGCCTGCGCGTGGTGATCGTGGGCGACGTGCTGCACAGCCGGGTGGCCCGCTCCAACGTGCTGCTGCTGCACACCCTCGGCGCGGAGGTCACCCTGGCCGGCCCGCCCACGCTGCTGCCGGTGGGGGTCGACTCGTGGCCGGCCAAGACCAGCTACGACCTGGACGCCGTGCTGCCCGGCGCGGACGTGGTGATGATGCTGCGGGTGCAGCGCGAGCGGATGGGGGACTCGTTCTTCCCCTCGGCCCGCGAGTACGCCCGCCGCTACGGCATGGACGCGGTACGCCTGCGGGCGCTCGCGGACCACGCCATCGTGATGCACCCGGGGCCGATGAACCGGGGCATGGAGATCGCCGCCGAGGTGGCCGACTCGCCCCGCTCCACCATCACCGAGCAGGTCGCCAACGGCGTCAGCGTCCGGATGGCCGTGCTCTACCTGCTGCTGGGAGGTCACCGGTGAGGGCGTACCTGCTGAAGGGGGTCAGCGTCGGCGGTGGCGAGCCGACCGACCTGCTGCTGCGCGACGGGGTCGTGGCCGCGGCCGGTCGTGGCCGCCCGGCCGGCGGCGCCGAGGTGGTCGACGCCGAGGGCCTGGTCGCCCTGCCCGGCCTCGTCGACCTGCACGTCCACCTGCGCGAGCCGGGGCGGGAGGACGCCGAGACCGTGCAGACCGGGTCGCGGGCCGCGGCGCTCGGCGGCTACACGGCCGTGTGCGCGATGGCCAACACCGACCCGGTCGCGGACACCGCCGGCGTCGTTGAGCAGGTGTGGCGGCTCGGCCGGGCCGCCGGCCTGGTCGACGTGCAGCCGGTGGGCGCGGTGACCGTGGGCCTGCGCGGCGAGCGCCTCGCCGAGCTGGGCGCGATGGCCAGCTCGGCGGCGCAGGTGCGGATGTTCTCCGACGACGGACGCTGCGTGTCGGACGCGCGGCTGATGCGGCGGGCGCTGGAGTACGTCAAGGCGTTCGACGGCGTCGTCGCCCAGCACGCCGAGGAGCCCCGGCTGACCCTGGACGCGCAGATGCACGAGGGCGAGGTCTCGGCGCGGCTGGGGCTGGCCGGGTGGCCGGCCGTGGCCGAGGAGGCGGTCATCGCCCGGGACGTGCTCCTGGCCGGGCACGTCGGGTCCCGGCTGCACGTCTGCCACGTGTCGACGGCCGGGTCGGTGGAGATCCTGCGCTGGGCCAAGGGGCGCGGGGTCCGGGTCACCGCCGAGGTGTGCCCGCACCACCTGCTGCTCACCGACGACCGGGTGTGTGGCTACGACCCGGTGTTCAAGGTCAACCCGCCGCTGCGTACGGCCGCCGACGCCGCGGCGCTGCGGGCCGCCCTGGCCGAGGGCGTGCTCGACGCGGTCGCCACCGACCACGCGCCGCACTCGGTCGAGGACAAGGAGTGCGAGTGGGCGTACGCCCGCCCGGGCATGCTCGGCTTGGAGACCGCGCTGCCGGTCGTGCTGCACGCCATGGCCGGCGCGGTGCCGCCCGGTGACCGGGCCGGGCGGCCGTGGCCCGACTGGGACCTGGTCGCCGAGCGCATGTCCCGCACGCCGGCCCGGATCGCCGGGCTCGCCGACCACGGGCGCGAGCCCGCCCCGGGCGTGCCGGCGAACCTCACCCTGGTCGACCCGGCGGCCCGGTGGCGGGTCGACCCGGCGGAGCTCGCCAGCCGCAGCCGCAACACGCCGTACGCCGGCATGGTCCTGCCCGGCCGGGTGGTCGCCACCTTCCTGCGCGGGGAGCCGACCGTCCTCGACGGGAAGGCGGTGCGTTGACCGGGCCGGGGGGCCGCTCGGGGCGCTACGAGCGGCTCGTCCGGCCGGTGCTGTTCCGCTGCGGCAGCGGGGACGCCGAGGCCGCCCATGCCCTGGCGCTGCGGTGGTTGGCGCGGTCTGCCGGGCTGCTCAGGCTGGTCCGGCCGTACTCGCCGCCGGGGGCGGCCCGCACGGTGTTCGGCGTCCGGTTCCCCAACCCGGTCGGGCTCGCCGCCGGCATGGACAAGGACGCGGTGGCCCTGCCGGCCTGGCCGGCGCTGGGCTTCGGGTTCGTGGAGCTGGGCACCGTCACCTGGCACCGGCAGGCCGCCAACGACGGTCCCCGGCTGGTCCGGCTGCCGGGCAGCGGGGCCGTCATCAACCGGCTGGGCTTCCCCAACTCCGGTGCGCCGGCGGTGGCGGCGCGGCTGGCCGCACTGCCGCCACTGCGCGTCCCGTTGGGGATCAGCCTGGGCAGATCCAGGGTCACGGGTGATGACGGGGCGGCGGCGGACTACCGGTCGTCGCTGCGCGCGCTGTATCCGTACGGCGACTACTTCGTGGTCAACGTGTCTTCGCCGAACACCACCGGGCTGCGCCGGCTGCAAGGCCGCGAGCAGCTGGCCCAGCTGCTCGCGGTGGTCCGGGCCGAGGTGCGTTCGCTCGCCGGCGGCCCTGGCCACGCCATCAAGCCGGTCCTGGTCAAGATCGCACCAGACCTCTCCGACAGCGCCCTGGGGGACGTTCTCGAGGTGTGTGCCGAGCACGAGGTCAGTGGGCTGGTCGCCACCAACACGACAACGTCCCGGCAGGGCCTGGCGCCGCGGGAGGCCACGCTGGGCCGGATGCCGGGTGGCCTCAGCGGGGCGCCGCTGACCCGGCGGGTACGCGAGGTCGTCGCGTTCGTCTCCCGGGAGACCGGAGGCGCCCTGCCGGTCATCGGGGTGGGCGGGGTCATGTCCGGTGACGACGCGCTTCGGCTGTTCGATGCCGGGGCGAGCCTGGTGCAGATCCTGACCGGCCTCGTGTACCACGGGCCCGGCCTGGTGCGGGAGGCCGTCCGCGCCTGCGCGTCCGGCATTGGCCTCCCTGAGGCGGCTCTGGGCCGGCGGCCGCTGGTGTCTGGGCCGCGATGAGCCCGGAGGAGCTGCTGGCGCTGGACCGCGCCCACGTGTGGCACCCGTACGCGTCGATGCCTGGCGGCGCCGACCCGCTGGTGGTGGCGTCCGCCCGCGGTGCCCGGCTCACCCTGGCCGACGGGCGGGAGCTGGTCGACGGCATGTCGTCGTGGTGGGCCGCCATCCACGGCTACCGGCACCCGGTCCTGGACGCCGCCGTCCGGGACCAGCTGGGGCGGATGAGCCACGTCATGTTCGGCGGGCTGACCCACGAGCCGGCGGTGCGCCTCGCCGCCACACTTGTCGACATCTCGCCACCCGGCCTTGAGCACGTGTTCCTGTGCGACTCCGGCTCGGTCAGCGTCGAGGTCGCGCTGAAGATGTGCCTGCAGTTCTGGCGCTCGCGCGGCAACCCGGGCAAGCACCGCCTGCTCACCTGGCGCGGCGGCTACCACGGGGACACGTTCCACGCGATGAGCGTGTGCGACCCGGACGGCGGCATGCACCACCTGTGGGCCGGCGTGCTGCCGCGGCAGGTCTTCGTGCCCGGGCCGCCGGACGGCTTCGACGCCCCCGCCGACCCGTCCTACCTGGACCTGCTGGAGGCCGCGCTGGACAAGCACGCCGCCGGGACGGCGGCGGTCATCGTCGAGCCGGTGGTGCAGGGCGCGGGCGGCATGCGGTTCCACAGCCCGGCGTACCTGCGCGCGCTGCGCGAGCTGGCCGACGCGTACCAGGTGCTGCTAGTCTTCGACGAGGTCGCCACCGGCTTCGGTCGTACCGGTGCGCTCTTCGCCGCCGACCACGCCGGCGTCACGCCCGACGTGCTCTGCGTCGGCAAGGCCCTGACCGGCGGCTACCTCTCGCTCGCCGCGGCGCTGTGCACGGCCGAGGTTGCCGCCGGCATCCGCGCCGGCGAGGTGCCGGTGCTCGCCCACGGCCCCACGTTCATGGGCAACCCGCTCGCGTGCGCGGTCGCGCAGGCCTCCGTCGACCTGCTGCGGGCCGGGGACTGGGCGGGCGAGGTGCGCCGGGTCGAGGCCGGGCTGCGGGCCGGGCTCGCCCCGCTGGCGGGCGCGCCGGGGGTCGCCGGCGTACGGGTGCTCGGCGCGGTCGGCGTGGTGCAGCTCGACCACGCCGTCGACGTGCCCGCGGCCACCCGGGCCGCGGTGGCGCACGGGGTGTGGCTGCGCCCGTTCCGGGACCTGGTGTATGCGATGCCGCCCTACGTCGCCGGTGACGAGGAGGTGGCGGCCATCGCAGGCGCCATGCGCGCCGCCGCGGCAGCCGGCTGATGGACACCTTCGGGGTACGGCTTCATCGGGCGCTCGCCGCACGCGGGCCGCTGTGCGTGGGCATCGACCCGCACCCGCAGCTGCTGGCGGCGTGGGGGCTGGGCGACGACGCCGACGGGCTGGCGCGGTTCTGCGCGGGGGTGGCCGACGCGCTGGCCGACCGGGTGGCGGTGGTGAAGCCGCAGTCGGCCTTCTTCGAGCGGCACGGGTCGGCCGGGCTGGCCACTCTTGAGTCGGCTATCCGACAGTTCCGACAGGCCGGGGCACTGGTGCTCCTCGATGCCAAGCGGGGCGACATCGGCTCCACGGCGCAGGCGTACGCCGATGCGTACCTCCACCCGGCGAGCCCGCTGTGTGCCGACGCGGTCACCGCACACCCGTACCTCGGCTTCGGGTCGCTGCGCCCGTTGCTGGCCACGGCGGCGGCCCACGGCGGCGGTGTGTTCGTCCTCGCGGTCACCTCCAACCCCGAGGGCTGGGGCGTGCAGCAGGCCCGTACGGCCGGCGGTCGCACCGTCGCGCAGCTCGTCGTGGACGAGGTTGCGCAGGTCAATGCGGGGCTTGACGGGCCGGGCAGCGTCGGTGTGGTGGTCGGCGGCACGCCCGGCGCGCCCCGGGTGGACCTGGCCCGGCTCGGCGGGCCGGTGCTGGTGCCCGGGATGGGCGCGCAGGGCGGCACCCCGCGGCTGCTGCGTCAACTCACCGGCCGGGCGGCGGGCCCGGTGCTGCCGGCGTACTCGCGACAGGTCCTGCGGGCCGGACCCGGCGTGGCCGGCCTGCGCGCGGCGGCCGAGCGGGCGCGTGACGACTGCCTCACGGCGTTGTTCCCCGTTCGGTGACTTGATCCTCGTTACGATGCGCCTTCGAGCGCGTTGCAACGTTGCTGAAACCGGCGATGCCCGCTAGGTTTCCCCGCGCTGGAAACAACGCTCACCCACGTACCACAAGGTGTCGGGCGCATCCCGCGCCCCGACGCACTCCGGAACCCCTGAGGAGAACTGGTGCCGCTCCCGTCACTCAGCCCTGAACAGCGTTCTGCCGCGCTGGAGAAGGCCGCGGAGATCCGCAAGGCCCGTGCCGCGCTCAAGGAGCAGCTGAAGCAGGGCAAGACCACCCTCGCCCAGGTGCTTGACCGAGCCGAGTCCGACGAGGTGGTCGGTAAGCTCAAGGTCTCGGCAGTGCTGCAGGCGATGCCTGGGATCGGCAAGATCCGGGCCACGCAGATCATGGAACGGCTGAAGATCGCCGACAGCAGGCGCCTGCGCGGCCTCGGTGACCAGCAGCGCAAGGCACTGCTTGGGGAGTTCTCTGCCACCAAGTGAGTCCTTTGGGCTCGCCGGCAGGGTAGAAACAAGCAGTGAGCAACTATGACGATGCGCGCCCGGCGGCTCGACTCACTGTCCTGTCCGGCCCCTCCGGGGTCGGCAAGGACAGCGTGATCGAGCTGATCCGGGCGCGCTCGCCTTGGGTCTGGTTGTCGGTTTCGATCACCACTCGAAAGATGCGCGACTACGAGGTCGACGGCGTGCACTACTACTTCGCCGACCGGGCGGAGTTCGAGCGGATGATCGCCAGCGGACAGCTCCTGGAGTGGGCGGAGTTCGCCGGCAACCTCTACGGCACGCCGCGGGGGCCGGTCGAGGCGCATCTGCGGGAAGGGCAGCCGGTCCTTCTCAAGATCGATCTGCAGGGGGCGCGCCAGGTACGCGCG
>DASSUC010000489.1:0-2267 GCA_035707405.1 Micromonosporaceae bacterium
CGGATCGCGATACGCACCTATCGCGACTTCCTCAACCGCGTACTCGACCTGAAGGGAAGTAGGCCGGACAACCGCTGGTATCGGCGGGCATGATCGTGACCGTGGCGGCGAGTGCGCAGTTGACTGCGCATCTGGCCGCCACGATCGCGATCGGGAAGGGGTGACACGGCGGCAGGGCCCGCGCCGTACGGGCGTACCCTTTCCTTGTTCGAAGACTAGATTTCAACTAGCGTTGAGTTCAGCATTGGTTGACTTAGTCCGAACGGCCGAGAGGGACGTCATGGAGGCCGCGATCGAGGTGCGGGACCTGGTGGTCCACCGCGGCAAGCGAGCGGTGCTGCACGGCATCAGCTGCGAGGTTGCCCGCGGCAGCGTGACCGGCCTGCTGGGGCCCAGCGGCAGTGGCAAGACCACGCTGATGCGGGCCATCGTCGGCGTGCAGATCGTCAGGTCCGGCGTGGTGCAGGTGCTGGGCCGGCCGGCCGGTTCGGCCCCGCTGCGGCGCCGGCTGGGCTATCTGACCCAGTCGCCGAGCATCTACGCCGACCTGACAGTCCGGGAGAACGCGCGTTACTTCGCCTCGCTCTACGGCCTCGGCGCGGCCCAGGCCGACGAGTCAGTGCGCGACGTCGGGCTGGCCGACGCGGCCGACCAGATGGTCCACACCCTCTCCGGAGGCCAGAGCAGCCGGGCCTCGCTCGCCTGCGCACTGGTCGGCCGGCCGGAGGTGCTGATCCTCGACGAGCCGACCGTCGGGCAGGACCCGGTGCTGCGCGAGGAACTGTGGCAGCGCTTCCACGCCCTGGCCTCGTCCGGCACCACGTTGCTGGTCTCCAGCCACGTGATGGACGAGGCGCGGCGCTGCGACCGGTTGCTGCTACTGCGCGAGGGCCTGCTGCTCGCCGACGACACGCCCGACGGCATCCGCCGCGCCGCCGGCACGGACGACCTGGACGAGGCGTTCCTGACCCTGATCCGGGCTCGAGAGGAGGCGCGGGTCTGATGTCCGTGCGCATCCTGGCCGCCACCACGCTGCGCATCCTGCGGCAGCTGCGGCACGACCGCCGTACGATCGCGCTGCTGGTCTTCGTGCCGATCCTGCTGCTCACGCTGCTCTACTACATGTTCGACAACCGTGTCTTCGACCGGGTCGCCCTGATCATGCTGGGCGTCTTCCCGTTCATCATCATGTTCCTGGTGACCAGCATCGCCATGCTGCGCGAGCGGACCACCGGCACGCTCGAACGGCTGCTCGCCACCCCGCTGGGCAAGCTCGACCTCCTCTTCGGCTACGGCATCGCGTTCGGCGCCGCCGCGGCGGTCCAGGCCTCGTTCGCCACCGCCCTGGCGTACTGGCTGCTCGACCTGGACACGGTCGGCGACACCGGGCTGGTCGTCCTCATCGCGGTGATGAACGCGGTGCTCGGCGTGGCGCTCGGGTTGTTCTGCAGCGCGTTCGCCCGCACCGAGTTCCAGGCCGTGCAGTTCATGCCGGTCGTGGCGATCCCGCAGATCCTCCTCTGTGGACTGTTCGTCCCCCGGGAGCAGATGGCCGGCTGGCTCCAGGCGATCAGCGACGCCCTGCCGCTGTCGTACGCGGTCGAGGCGCTCGGGGAGGTCGGCGCGCACGCCGAGCCGACCGGCACCATGTGGCGGGACCTGACGGTCGTGGCCGGGGCGGTGGTCATAGCGCTGGTCCTGGCAGCCGCCACGCTGCGCCGACGCACCGGGTGAGACCCGGATGAGCCGACGCAGCGGCCGGCGCCCGGGCAACCCCGACACCCGCCAGGCGATCATGACGTCGGCCCGGCACGCGTTCGCCGAACGCGGGTACGACGGCGCGTCCATCCGGGCCATCGCCACCGATGCCGGGGTCGACCCGGCGCTGGTGCACCACTACTTCGGCACCAAGGAGCAGCTGTTCCTGCAGGCCCTGCAGATGCCCGTCAACCCGCAGGCGTTCCTGCCACGGGTGATCGAGGGCGACCAGGACCAGATCGGCGTACGACTGGTCACCACGTTTCTCAGCGTCTGGGACTCCCCGGTCGGCACGACGACGGTGGCCCTGCTGCGCTCGGCGATGAGCGCCGACTGGACCATCCCGCTGATCCGGGAGTTCCTGACCACGCAGGTGCTGCGGCCGTTGCTCGCGCGGGTGGAGATAGACCCGGCGGAGGCGCCGCTACGGGCGTCGCTGGTCGCCTCCCAGATGGCCGGCCTGGCGGTGATCCGCTACATCTACAAGCTGGAGCCGCTGGCCAGCGCCC
>DASSUC010000490.1:0-7144 GCA_035707405.1 Micromonosporaceae bacterium
CGGTGAACCGCTCCGGGCTGACCGCGCCGCTGTCCGGGGTGAACCAGCGCCAGAACAGCCCGCTCTGGCCGAGCAGCGTGTAGTAGAGCCGGCCCTGCCAGTAGAACATCCCGGTGACGCTGGCGATCTCACCGTAGAAGCTCACCGTCGCGCCGGCGTACGTCTGGCCCGCCGGCCCGGAGTCGGTCTCCACGTTGTCCCAGTACGGGTCGTGGTACGGGTCCACGACCGACGGCGCGCCGAACGTCGTGCCGTTGAACGTGCGCCGGTAGAGCGTGCCGTTCATGCCGTAGAACAGCGTGCCGCCGACCCAGAAGGCGCCCCGGGCGGTGGACCAGGCGGTCCCGTCCGGGTTCGCCACCGGGGCCTGCCCGCCCACAGCCGTGTTGCCGTCGTAGCTGCGCACGTACACGTTGTTCTCGGTGCCGGGTGGCGGCGGCGGGCCGGTCTTCACGATCTCGATCGCGTTGACCAGCGGGTTCTCCACCACGTGGGTGAAGTCCAGGTCGACCGTGCCGTCGCTGGTGATGACCCAGCTGCGCATGGTGCCCACGTTGTGCCCGACCGCGGCCACGATGTCGTAGTTGGACAGCACGGTCGTGCCGTCCAGGGCCACATGGAACACCCGCTGCCCGACCTGGGACGTGCCGTCGTAGCGGTTGGCCAGGTAGAGCCGGACCTCGACCTGGGTGCCGGCGGTGACCGGGAAGCCCCAGTGCATCTCCGGGGCGTCGCCCGGGTCCCACCGCTCGTCGGTGTAGACCGCGCTCGGCGTGGTCGCCGGCACGGTGCCGTCCACGCTGCCCACCGGCCCGAAGGACGCCTCGTTGCTGCCGCCGTTGCGGTACGGGCTGGGGCTGGCCGAGGTGTCCGCCGCCCAGTCCGGCCCACCGTCGAGCGCGCCGACCAGCGGGCCACCCGCGTTGACGCGGTGCAGCACGTTGGTGGGTGCCGGGCCGCCGGCCTGGTAGACCTTGCCCGGCAGGGTCGACACGTTGGTGGGGTGTGCGGTGTAGCCGCCCACGAGCGGCAGGAACGCGATCCGCTCCCGCCGGTACTGGACGTTGCCCATCCACTTGGTGTCGTACCCGAGCCACAGGCCCGCGGGAGTGGCGTAGAGCTCGGCGACGCCGTACCCCCGTGGGTGCCGGCCGGGGTTCCACCGCAGCGGCATACCGTTGGTCAGGTCGAGTGCGGCGAGGCTGGCCCGGCCGACCGCGCCCTGGCCCGCGCTGTCCCCGCCATAGGTGTTGTTCATCCAGCGGATGTGGCCGCCGACGTAGACCGCCTGCTCGGTGACTGTCACCGACAGGATGGTGTCGCCACCGGACCAGTTGACCCAGGTCGGAGCCACGTTACTGCCGGTCGCTCCGGCCTCCCAGCGGGACGCGGTGTCGCACAGGGTGCCGGTGAAGGCCGCACCCGTCGTGGCGACCACGAAGAACGCCCCGTCGGGCGAGAACGCCACGTCCCGCATCCAGGTGTCAAACGCCCACCAGGCGCACCGGGGCTGGAAGCGGTCGGTGTTCCAGTCCGCGATCGTGGCCGCGGTGGGCCCCAGGTCGATCTTGACGATCTGGTCGTGCAGCACGCCGTCGGCCTTCTTGAAGTTGCCGATGACGACGAGCTTGGTGCCGTCCGGGGAGGCCGCGAGCTTGTCCGCGCCGACACCGGCCTTGGCGCCGTTCTCCTCCGGGGTCCAGTTGTGGTTCTCGGTGAGCGCGACGGTCAGGTAGTCGTCGCGGGCACCGGTGCCGGCGTCCAGCGAGACCAGCCCGTTGCGGGGCTGCCCGCCGACGAGCGTGAAGATGCCGCCGACCAGCAGCCGGTCGCCGACCAGCAGCACATCGTTGACCGCGGCGTTGATGGCGGGCGGGGCGAACGAGGTGACCAGCGCGCCGTTGGCGACGTTGACCAGGGCCACCTTGCGGCGGGTCACGCCGTTGACCGTGTTGAACCTGCCGGCGAGATAGACCGTGCCGGCCGCCGGGCCGGGGATCACCGCGCTCACGTCGCCGTCGAGGACCGGCACGAACGCGTTGTCCACCACGCCGGTCGCCTTGTCGAACGCGAGCGCGTAGTTGCGGGTGATGTCAACGGTCGAGTTGCGGTTCTGCACGGTGGTGAAGTTGCCGACCGCGATCACCTTGGTCCCGGCGTCGTAGATCGCACGCACCGTACCGTTCATGATGTTCGGGGTCTGGTTGACCGGGACGCTCGCCACGATCCCGGTGTGGCCCGGGCCGGCGAGCCCGCCAGCGGGTGCCACCAGCACGCCGGCGGCGAGGCCGGCGGCGAGCGCGGTTCCGGCGGCGAGCACCGGAGTACGCCGACGGAAAAGGGGAAACTGCGCCAATGCAACTCCCAACCGGTTTAGGTGTGTTAGCTAGCTACAGGCCGTAACCGCCCCAGCCTGTGGCGGAATTATGCGCGCGTCCATCCCCCTGTCGGCTCCCCGACACCAGCGGCTCGACGTGCGGAAAAGCCCGGCCGTCAGGTTTGGGCCGCCGGCCGGGCTGACTCCGGTCCGCGGCTCACGGGCCGATGAACACGCTCCGGCCGCGCCAGTCCTGTCCGTCCAGGCCCGGTCCGCTGACTACCGTGGCTGTGCCGGTGGGCACGCCGTTGGCAAAGCTCATCCGGGACAGCGTGCCGGTGCTGCGGCTGACCCGGTAGAGCCGCCCGCCCGAGACGAAGATGCCGCCGGAGTCGGCGAAGCCGGTGACCCCGGGCACCTGGAACCGGTCCCCCAGCACGCCGCTGTCCGGCGAGAACCAGCGCCAGAACAGCCCGCTCTGGCCGCCCAGGGTGTAGTAGAGGCGCCCGTTGGCGTAGCCCGCGCCGGTCACGTTGGCCAGCTCGGCGTAGTAGCCCGTGGTCACCCCGCGGTACGTCTGCCCGACCGGCCCCGAGTCGGTCACCACGTAGTCCCAGTACGGGTCGTGGTACGGGTCCACGAGGCTGGGCGGGCCGAACGCCGTGCCGTCGAAGGTCCGGCGGTACAGGGCGCCGTTCAGGCCGTAGAAGAGGGTCCCGCCCACCCAGAAGGCGCCGCGGGTGGAGCCCCACGGGGTCCCGTCCGGGTTCGCCACCGGCGCCAGCGGCCCGGCCGAGGAGGCGCCGTCGTAGCCGCGTACGAAGATCCCGTTCACCGGCGCGCCGGTCACGCCGCCGGCCTGGTAGACCCGGCCGGGCAGGGTGGCGACGGTGCTCGGGTGCGGGGTGTAGCCGCCGGCCAGCGGCAGGAAGGCGATCCGCTCCCGGCGGTACTGGTGGTTGCCCATCCAGTCCGTGTCGTGCCCGATCCACAGGCCCTCGCCGGTGGCGTAGAGGTCGGAGACGCCGTACCCGCGCGGGTGCCGGCCCGGGTTCCAGGCCAGCGGCACGCCGCTTATCGGGTCGAGCGCGGCGAGGCTGGGCCGGCCGACCGCGCCCGCGGTGGCCCCGCCGGTCCCCCGGGTGTTGTTCATGAAGCGGATGTGCCCGCCGACGTAGACCGCCTGCTCGGTGACTGCCACCGACAGCAGGGTGTCGCCCCCGCTGTAGTCAACCCAGGTAGGCGACAGGTTCGCCCCGGTGGCGGCCGCCTCCCACCGGGCCGCCGTGTCACACAGCGTGCCCGCGTACGGCGCGCCGGTGGTGACGATCACGAAGTACGCCCCGTCGGGGGAGAACGCCAGGTCGCGTACCCAGGAGTCGAACGCCAGGGCCCGGCAGCGGGGCTGGTAGTCGTCGGTGTTCCAGTTGGCGATCGCCGCCGCGGTGGCGCCGAGGTCGATCTTGAGCACCTGGTCGTGCAGCACCCCGTTGGCGCGCTTGAAGTTGCCGATGACCACGAGCTGGGTGCCGTCCGGCGAGGCCGCGAGCTTGTCCGCGCCGACCCCGGCCTTGGCCCCGGTGCTGCCCTCGGTCCAGTTGTGGTGCTCGGTCAGCGCGATGTTGCCGAGGTAGGAGTCGAGCGCTCCGGTCGCGGCGCTCACCGCGGCCAGGCCGAAGCGCTGCTGCCCGGCCACCATGGTGAAGACCCCGCCCAGCAGCAGCCGGCCGCCGGCCACGACCATGTCGTTGACCCCGCCGTTGATGGCCGGCGGTGCGAACGAGGTCACCACCGCGCCGTCCGCCACGTTCACCAGGGCGAGCTTGCGCCGGGTCACGCCGTTGACGCTGTTGAACCGGCCGGCGAGGTAGACCGTGCCGGGCACCGGGCCGGCGATGACCGCGTTGACCACCCCGTCGACGACCGGGGCGAAGGCGGTGTCGACGCGCCCGTCGGCCTTGCTGAACGCGAGCACGTAGCGCCGCGGGATGCTGACCTCGGAGTCGCGGTTCTGTACCTGGGTGAAGGTGCCGACGGCGACCACCTTGGCGCCCGCGTCGAAGATCCCCCGGACGTGCCCGTCCACGATGTCCGGGGTGGTGGCCGGCGGGACGCCGGCGACCAGGCCGGTATGCCCCGGCCCGGCGAGGGCCGGTGCCCCGGTCGGGCTGGCCAGGATCGCGACCGCGCTGACGACGGCGAGCGCGGTGCGCCGCAGGGAGTGAGGCACGGTGTCTCCTAAGGACGGTGGCGCGGGAGGAGCTCATCCGACTGGGGGGCCACCGGACGCCCCACGGTAAGGCCGCCCGTCCAGCCCGCAACACCGGCGAACGACGCGGGCGGGCCCGGCCGAACGGCCGGGCCCGCCCGATGGGATCTCAAGGGGACGGTGGGATCTCAGGGGCCGATGAATACCGCCTTGCCCCGCCAGTCTTTCGCGTCCACCGTCGGGCCGGAGACGACCGAGAGCGTGCCGCTCGGGGCGCCGTTCACCCAGTCCATCCGGGACAGGTTGCCGGTGCTCCGGCCGACCAGGTAGAGCTTGCTGCCCGAGACGAACACCCCGCCCGCGTCCGCGAACTGGGTGGCCCCGGCCACGGTGAACTTGTCCGGGCCGACGATGCCGCTGTCCGGGCTGAACCACCGCCAGAACAACCCGCTCTGGCCGGTCAGCGTGTAGTAGAGCCGGCCGTTCCAGTAGAACATCGCGGTCACGTTGGGGATCTCGGCGTAGAAGTTCGTGGTCACGCCGCGGTACGTCTGCCCGGCCGGCCCGGAGTCGGTGAGCACGTTGTCCCACGCCGGGTCCGAGTACGGGTTGACGAACGCCGGCGCGCCGAACGTGGCCCCGTCGAAGGTGCGCCGGTAGAGCGCGCCGTTCATGCCGTAGAAGAGGGTGCCGCCGACCCAGAACGCGCCCCGCGCGGTCGACCACGGGGTGTTGTCCGGGTTCGCCACCGACTGGGTCGGGCCGATCCCGGTCGCCCCGTCATAGGTACGTGAGGAGACCCCGTTGCCGGAGACCGGCGGCGGGGCGGCGGACGTCTTGACGATCTCGATCGCCTGGATCAGCGGGTTCTCCACCACGCGGGTGAAGTCGATGTCCACGTTGCCGTCGCTGGTGAAGATGATCGTGCGGGCCATGCCCTTGTTGTGCCCGACGGTCGCCGCGATGTCGAAGTTGGGCAGCACGTTCGTGCCGTCGACGAGCACGTTGAACACCCGCTGGCCGGGCAGCTGGGTGCAGGTGCACCGGTTGGCGAAGTAGAGCCGCAGCTCGATCTGGGTGCCCGCGGCCACCGGGAAGCCCCAGTGCATGTCCGGCAGGCCGCTCATGTCGTACCGCTCGTCGCTGAAGACCGCCGTCGGCGTGCCCGACGGCACGCTGGCGTCGACGCTGCCGACGAGCGTGCCCGGCGCGTACACCCAGCTGCCGGAGTTGTGGTACGGGCTCGGCGCGGCGAGGGTGTCCTGCGCCCAGTCCGGCCCGCCATCGGTCGAGGGCAGGATGGGACCGCCCGCGTTGACCCGGTAGAGCACGGGGCTCGGCACGCCGTTGCCGGCGAGGTAGACCGTGCCGGGCAGGGCGGGCGGCGTGGTCGCGTGCGGGACGTAGCCGCCGGCCAGGGAGAGGTACGCGACCCGCTCCCGGCGGTGCTGCTCGTTGCCCATCCAGTCGGTGTCGTGCCCGATCCACAGCCCCTCGGGCGTGGCGTAGAGCTCGGTCACGCCGAACCCGCGGGGGTGGCGGCCCGGGTTCCACTTGAGCGGGACGCCGCTGAGCGGATCCAGGGCGGCCAGGCTCGGCCGGGCCACCGCGCCGGGGCCGGCGTTGTCCGCGCCCAGGGTGTTGTTGGCCCAGCGCATGTGGCCGCCGATGTAGACCGCGTACTCGGTGATGGTGGTGGACAGCAGGGTGTCGCCGCCGGTGTAGAGCGCCCAGGTCGGCACCGCGGCGCCGCCGGTGTAGCCGGTCTCCCAGCGCGCGGCGGTGTCGCAGAGCGTGCCGGGGAACGGCCCGCCGGTGGTCGCGATCACGAAGAAGCTGCCGGAGGGCGAGAAGGCGACGTCGCGCACCCACGAGTCGAACGCCTGGTCGGCGCACCTGGGCTGGTAGCGGTCGGTGTTCCAGTTGGCGACCGTCGCCGTGGCACCCAGGTTGATCATCACTACCTGGTCGTGCAGGACCCCGTCGGCCTTCTTGAAGTTGCCGATGACGACCAGCTTGGTGCCGTCCGGCGACAGCGCGAACTTCTCCACGCCCACGGCCGCCTGGACGCCGGTGCCGTTGTAGTTGTGGTGCTCGGTCAGGGACACCGACAGGTACGTGTCGTTCGCCCCGGTGGTGGCGTCCAGCGAGGCCAGGCCGTTGCGGGTCACGCCGGCCACCAGGGTGAACTGGCCGCCGACGAGCAGCCGGTCGCCGGCCAGGGCCAGGTCGGTGACGAGCGCGTTGATCGCCGGCCCGCGGAACGTGGTGACCAGCGAGCCGTCGGCGACGTTGAGCAGCGCCACCTTGCGCCGCACCACCGAGTTGACATTGTTGAACTTGCCGCCGATATAGACCGTGCCCGGCACCGGCCCCGCGATTACCGCATTGACCAGGCCGTCCACCACCGGCGCGAAAGCGGTGTCCACCTGCCCGGTCGACTTGTTGAACGCCAGCACGTAGTTGCGCGGGATGACCGCGCTGGTGTTGCGGTTCTTCACGCCGGTGAAGCTGCCGACGGCGATGACCTTGCTGCCGGCGTCGTAGATCGCCCGGACGTTGCCGTCGACGATGTTCGGCGTGTTCTCCGGCGGCAGGCTGCCCACGATCCCGGTGTG
>DASSUC010000491.1:0-9982 GCA_035707405.1 Micromonosporaceae bacterium
GGACGACCGTCACCACGCCGGAGGCCGAGCCGGGATCGGGCGACAAGGTGCTGGCGGTCACCGCGGTCTCGGCGTCGAGCATCTGGGGCATCGGCTACTACAGCTCGCCGACGTCGGGGCTGGTCGAACCGCTCCTGCTGCACTGGGACGGGTCCGCGGTGGTGCAGAACCCGGCCCCTGACCTGGCTGCGTCGGCCGTCCTCTTCGGCGCCTCCGCCAGCCCGGGCGGCACGGTGTGGGCGGTCGGGTACTCCAGTCCGAGCGGGGACCGCACGCTGACGATGCGGACCTCCCAGGGATGAGACCGCGGCCGGCGCGGCGGTGGCACCACCCGTCGCGCCGGCCGCCGTTACGCCGTCCGGACAGTCAGCTGACGGGGCCGGCCGAGTAGCCTGCCGAGCCGCGCCGCCTCTTGCGCCAGCGCCTCCCGCGCGGGCTGCCCCGCCTCGGGGAACCAGGCAACGACGACCTGGTCGTCGGTGAGCGACCAGGTGCCGGACACGACCCCACCGACGACCACGATATTTGCCTGACGGCTGACCAGCGCCCGCCTGGCAGGAGGCACGACGCGGGCGTCGGCTGTGCCCGGACCGAGGACCCACTGGTCGTATCCCGGCAGGAGCCGCACGGCAGTCGTCGGGGGCGTCGCGGCCAGTTCCTCGAGGTCCTCGCGCAGGACGTAAGCAGAGTCCCCGTCGATGTCGACCGCCGCAAGGCGGTCACCGAAGCCCGCGACCCAGGACCGGATCCGCTTGCGGCCCGCGCCCAGGCCCTCGCCGAGCCAGTAGCGCACGTGCTCAGGCGTTGCCGGCCCGTACGCCCGGAAGTAGGTCTCGACCGCATGCAGGCCAGCCTCGTCGAGGTCGGGCACGCCCGCCCAGCGTGGGTTGTGATCCAGGCGCTGGAAGGTCGCGCGTCCGTCCCGCGGCGGGCCGAAGCTCATGTCCGCCTGCCACGCGAGCGGTTTCAACAACGTGCCCGCCCCGTCGGCGAAAGCAAAGCCCAGATGCCGGAACCTGGGTCGGGCAGTGACCGCCGCCCCGAGCTCGTCCCGGGTCATCGGCCCGTCGGCGAGGGCCTGCCGGACCGCCTCCCGAAACGATGGCCAGTCGGATGGCGTCAGGCCGTAGAAGCTCTGCCAGCTGGGGAGCTCCCACATCCGGCTGGCGGCCCGCAAGGCAAGGTACGCGCCACCGTCCTCGGGCGTCAGCAGGTGCGTGGCGCCGCGGAACGCGAATGTCTTGATGATCCGGCCCTCGGCCAGGGCGCGAGCGACCTCACCCGACCGGGACCGCTCGCGCCTGGCGCGGATGGCGAGCTCGGCTGCGGCGTCGCGCTGGGCTGGGACCGCGCCCAGGCGGCGCACGACACCGGCGACCGGCTCGGTGCCGACCGGGTCGAGCAGCTGCTGCCGCATCCGCCAGGCGAGGGCCTGGGACCAGCTGAGTGACACCACCGCAGGCTACCTCCACTCCCTTCCGGATACGGTCGTCCGGTGCGGCGGAAGGGGCGGGTGTGATGCGTCTTCACGTTGGGTGTGCAATGTGGACCCACAAGGCGTGGCAGGGACGCTTTCTGCCGGACCCGACCCCGGCTCATGAGCGCCTGCGGTCCTACGCCGGTTGGTGCAACGCGGTCGAGGGGAACACCACGTTCTACGCGACGCCGGCAAGGGACACCGTGGCCTCCTGGGCGCAGCAGACGTACGCCGACTTCCGGTTCGTGGTCAAGCTGCCGAGGTCCATCACGCATGAGCGCCGGCTGACCGACGCCGACGAGGAGCTCCGGGCCTTCCTGGAGGCGATCGAGCCACTCGGGCCGCGGGCCCACGCCCTCTGGATCCAGCTGCCCGGATCGTTCGGCCCGGCTGATGTCCCGGCGCTCGCTGGCTTCCTGCGCCGCCTTCCGAGGTCCCACCGGTACGCGGTGGAGGTCCGCCATCCGGCGTTCTTCGTCGAGCCCCGCATGACATCGCTTCTGGAAGGAGTGCTGGCCGCGGCGGACGCCGAATGGGTCCCCTTCGACACCACCGCCTTCTTCCACACGCCGCCGACCAGCGACGCGGAGCGGGATGCCTGGACGAAGAAGCCCCGCCTGCCGTTGCGGGCGGTGGCCCTGACCGACCGGCCGATCGTCCGGTACCTCGGTCGCGACGACCCCGCACGGACGGTCGAGGGCTGGCAGCGCTGGGTCGACGCGGTCGCCGGATGGCTGCGCGAATGTCGCTCGCCGACCGTGTTCGTCCACACCCCGGACAATGCCGACGCGCCCGCTCTCGCCCGCCGCTTCCACGACGAGGTACGGGCGTGCCTGCCGCAGCTCGAGGCGCTGCCCCGGCCGGCTCCGGTGGCGCCGTTGACTCTCTTCTGACTATGCCGGTGATGACTGCGTAGCCTCTGCACATGCTGGCACGTTGGGGAGGGGATCCCGGTGGCTGACGCGGACGACGTGCGACGTCTGGCGTCGGCCTTACCCTACGTCGTGGAGATTGACAGCGACGGGTTCGACTTCCGGGTGGCCGACAAGGGGTTCGTCTGGTCCTACCCCGAGCGCCGGCCGGGGCGGCCGCGCCTGATCCGGACCGACGTCGCGGTGCTGTTCGTCGGCGACGAGGCCGAAAAGCAGGCTCTCCTCCTGGGCGAACCCCACCTCTTCTTCACCACGCCCGGCTACGACGGCCTGCCCCTGGTGATGCTGCGCCTGGCCGAGGTCGACGTCGAACGCCTGCGTGAGCTCGTGACCGACGCGTGGCGCATGCGGGCGCCGGACGCGCTCGCCGGCGACCTCGACGAGGGCGGCGAGCCGCCGGACAAAGACCTGGGCTGAGCGCCTACCCACGCTCGCCGGGCCTGGGTCCGACCAGACGCCCGTCAACACGGCGCGGGATGGCCGGACCGTCCTCACGCAGCTCCGCCGGGAGTGCGGCGGTCGGGGCGTTCTGCCACGTCACCGGTCGCAGGAAGCGCCGGATCGCGGTGGCGCCGACCGAGGTGTGCAGCGAGTTCGTCGACGGCCACGGGCCGCCATGGTGCTGCGCCCACGACACCGCCACACCCGTCGGGTAACCGTCAAAGACCAGCCGGCCCGCCTTGGCCCGCAGCACCGGGACCAGTCGCGCGGCAACGTCCGCGTCGTCCCGGCCCAGATGCAGGCTGGCGCTGAGCGTCGAGGGCAGCACATCCAGACCGCGCAGCAGCTCATCCTCACCGGCGTAACGCACGATCATCGTCGCCGGACCGAAGCACTCCTCGACCATCGAGGCGTCGAGCCCATCGGCACGCACCTCGAGCACCAACGGCGTCACCGCGTACCCGCCGCCGTTGCCCGCCCCGGGGTCGACCGGCACACCGCTGCCCGCCACCCGCACCTGCGGCAGCCCGCTCAGGCGCTGCGTGGTCCGGCCGTACGAGGTGTGGATGGTCTTGTTGAGCAGGACCAGCGGGCCGATGTCGCGCAGTGCGCCGGCGACCGCCGCGACCAGGCGGTCGCCGTCCTCGCCTGCGGGCACGAACACGTAGCCGGGCTTGGTGCACAGCTGGCCGGCCCCGCCGGTGACCGAGCCGACCAGGCCAGCGGCGATCTCGCCCGCCCGCTCGGCAGCCGCACCCGCGGTCACCACGAGCGGGTTGAGGCTGCTCATCTCGCCGTAGAACGGGATCGGGTCGGGTCGCTCGTTGACGGCGCGCAGCAGGGCCCGGCCACCGGCGAGCGACCCGGTGAAGCCGACAGCCCGGATCGCGGGGTGAGCGACCAGGCGTACGCCCGCCTCCTGCCCGTGGACCAGGCCGAGCGCGCCCTCCGGCGCCCCCACCGACCGGGCCGCGTCCCGGAGGATCTCAAAGCACAGCACCGAGGTCGCCGGGTGCGAAGGGTGCGCCTTCACCACGACCGGGCAGCCCGCGGCGAGTGCCGAGGCGGTGTCGCCGCCGGGCACCGAGAAGGCGAGGGGGAAGTTGCTGGCGCCGAAGACGGCCACCGGCCCGATCGGCACGAGCATGCGCCGCAGGTCCGGCCGCGGCCCCATCGGCGTCTGGCCCGCGTGGTCGATCGTCACCTCCAGGTAGCCGCCGTCCTGGCAGATCTCGGCGAAGAACCGGAGCTGGTAACAGGTGCGGGCGAGCTCGGCAGCGAGCCGGTCCCCGAGTGCGGTCTCCCGGTCGGCGACCGCGAGCACGTCGTCGCGCCGGGCCGCCAACCCGTCGGCCATGGCCAGCAACAGGCCGGCGCGGAACCCGCGGCCACGCCCGTCCAGCACCTGCGCCGCGGCGAGCGCGCGGGCGCAGGCCCGGTCGACCTCGGCGCCGGCGGTGTCGGACCCGACCGGCGCCAACCCCCGGCCGGTACGGGGATCCGTCCCTGCCACGACCGCCATCGGCGTACCCCCAGGATCCGATCTCCGCGATGGGTTCCAGACCTCGGTCGAGGGTACTGCCGCTGAATCCCTTCTCCGTGTCCGATCCGTATACCTGGAGGCACCTCGACGGCGAAGGGAAGGCGGGATGTCGGCTCTGGGGGTGGGGCCTCGCGGCGGCCGACGGCCTGCTCCGCTGGCAGCCCCCACGCTCCTGGCACGCCGGGGCTGGGCCAGCAGGTCGTCAACCGGTACGGCCAGACGAGGATCGTGTTCGCCGACACCGTGACGACGAACCCGTACCTGCCGTACACCCGGTTCGTGGACACTCCGGCGGGGCTGTGCTGGATCTTTCACGAGCTCGACATGCGCCGGGTCGACGGCGCTTCCTGAGCGAGTGGGTGCAGACCGGCAGCCCGCCCAGCGTGCTCAACTACCGCGACCCGCGGGACACGGTCGTATCGATGATCAACTTTCTTGAGGGCCGGACCCGCGAGGGGTACGGCAACTTCTACGAGGCCGACATCTTCAGCACGTCGGCTCGGACGAGGATTCCGAGAAGGTCGCCCACCAGGTGTACAACCCCCGGTCGTGGAGCTTCCACCAGGGCCGCATCGGCGGCTGGCGGGAGAGGTTCACCGACCGCAACCTCGCCCGGTTCACCGAACAGTTCGGCGACATCCTCGAACAGTACGGATACGCCTGAGCCGCCGGCGGTCAGGCGTAGAGCTGGTTGAGGTCGATGAGCGCGATGGTGGGGTCGCCCGCGGATGCGGCCACCAGCTCGTCATCGAAGCCTCCACCGCCGTAGCAGGCGAGCCGGGTGTCGCGGGTGTCGAACCCGCGGGCGCTGAGCAGCTCCCGGGCCCGTTCCAAGCGGCGCACGTGGCGTAGGCCCAGCTGCCTGCCCCACTTCGCCTCGCCCAAGGAGAGGACCCGCCGGCGTGCACCGGGCTCCGCCGGCGCGAGCACCACGACGTCAACCTCGATCTGCTCTCTGGCGGCCGGGTCGGTGACCGTGCCCGATGCCACCTCACCCGGCACGTCGCCGAACACCTCCGGATCGGCGGTAGCGGCGAACGCCCGGCAGAGCCGTTCGAAGTGCGGCCCGACCACCTGGGAGGTGAACCGCTGCGCGCTCTCCTGCCAGACCCGCCGGCCGAGCCCGAGCTCCAGGCGGGACCAGGCGGCCCGCATCACCGCCTCATAGAAGGTGATGAGCGGTTCGGTGATCGAGTACCGGGGGCGTCCGGGGCGCAGCGCGTCCGGCTCCCGGGCGAGCAGGCCCGCGTCCTCCAGCACCGCGACCGGGTGTGCGATGTCGGCGGTCCGCCGACCGATGTAGTTGGCGATGCCGCCCCAGGTCGCGTTCCCGGTCGCCACGGCGGCGAGGACGGAGTGGTAGAGCGCGGGGTCGCGGATGTCCGCCTCCTCGGCGAGGAGGTAGCGCGCCTCGCGGAAGAGCGGGGTGGTCGGGTCCAGCACGGTCCGGGTCACCCAGTCGTCGAAGTCGTCCAGGCCCGCTGGCGCGTCGTCGCGTACGAACTGCCTGCGGTACGCAGGGGTGCCGCCGACGACCGAGTGCAGCAGCACCGCCAGGCGCGGGTCGGTCACGCCCCAGAACTGGGCGGCGTCACGGTAGGTGAGCGGGCTCAGCACGATCTCGAGGCTCGCCCGTCCGCGCAGGGGAGCGGTGCCCGAGAGCAGCTTGCCCATGACGGACATGGCCGAGCCGCAGAGCAGGAGCCGGATCCGGCTGTTGTGACGGGCTTGTGCGGGTGGGTCCAGCTCGCGCTGCAGCAGCGAGGCCAGGCCGGGGCTGGCCTTGAGCAGGTACGGGAACTCGTCGATCACGACGGTCTGCGGCCGGTCGGCGGCGAGACCAAAGAGTGTGTCCACGGCGGACGACCACGAGTCGAGGCGCAGCGGGGCGCCGGAACCTCGCTGCGCGCCCAGGGCGGCGCCGAAGAGCCGCAGGGAGTCCTCCTCGGTCGCCTCGGTCGCTCCGAAGTAGATGCCTCCCACGCTCTCGACCAGCGCATTGAGGAGGTAGGTCTTGCCCTGGCGGCGGCGCCCGGAGACTACTCCGAGCGTGGCGAGCGGCCGGTCGTCGGCGCTGAACGCGGCGAGCGCCCGCCACTCCCGGTCCCGGTCGAACACGTACGTCGGCTTCTTGACCACGTCCCGCCCTTCGCTGAACTAGACTTCAGTGAAGTGTAGTTCAGCGATCATCCGGGGTCCGGTGACCGTGTTGCGGCGGCGATGATACTTTGATGTGGTCACATCGCCGGATAGAGTGACCACATGAGTAGTCCCGCCCATGACCACGACCGAGGCGAGCCCACGGTCGGGATCCGTGATCTTTCCCATCGAACCAGCCAGGTGCTCAGCCGGGTCAAGGCTGGTGAGCGGCTCGTGATAACTGATCGCGGCGAGCCGATCGCGGTTATGGTTCCGTTCCGCCGTCGGGACATGGTCCTACCCGCCACAGGTTATGCGCCTAGCGGCGACCCGACCTGGGCGGCCCGTGCGGCAGAAGACCTGAGCGGCTTCGGCGAATGATCATCGCAGATACCAGCGCCATCCTCGCCACCATCGACCCGGACGCCGCGGAGCACGCCGCCTGTGTCAAGATCCTCGGGCACCTCCGGCGCCCGATGTTCGTCTCGCACATGGTCGTCGCCGAGACCGACTACCTGCTCACGACAAGGTTCGGCGTGCCAACCGCCAACCGGTTCCTTGCTGACGTCGCGCGAGGCGCATGGGAGCTGGCCGCGACTGATGCCGAGGACATCAACGACGTGGTCACGGTCAACACCCGCTACCAGGCGTTGAGACTCGGGGCAACCGACTGCCTCAACGTTGTGCTGGCCGCGCGCTACGGCACGGCCGTGCTGTTCACATTGGACCATCGCCACTACCGCGCCGTTGCGCCGTTGGCCGGTCCGGACGCCTTCATCCTGTTGCCGTCGGACCACGACCAATGGCCCGTGACGGCGGGCCGGCGTTGAGCCTCGCCCGGACAGGACCGACGCGGATGCGGTGAGCGGTGGTGGTTGCCGTTCGGCCGGTCTGGCCCGTCCGGTCACCAGGTCGCCTCGTGGCAGTCGGTGACTGCGGCGGCGGGTTCGACCTGGAGGGTGGCGTGGGCTATGCCGTACCGGTCGCGGAGGGCCTGGCGAGCGGTGGCGAGGACCGGTGCGAGGTCGCCGGGCTGGGCGATGGTCAGGTGGGCCGAGGCCACGTCCATGCCCGAGGTGAGCGTCCACACGTGCAGGTCGTGCACGTCGGCCACGCCCGGCACGGCGGCGAGCGTACGCCGTACCGCGGCGACGTCCACATGGGACGGTGCCGCCTGGACGAGGACCCGGACCGCGGCCCGGGCCAGGGCCCAGGTGCGGGGGGCGATGAACAGGGCCACCGCCACCGCGACGAGCGGGTCGGCGTACGCCCAGCCGGTCAGCCAGATGGCGGCCGCCGCCCCGAGCACGCCGACCGAGGCGACCAGGTCGCCGAGGACCTCCAGGTAGGCGCCGCGTACGTTGAGGCTCTCCCGGGCGCCGTCGCGCAGCAGTGCGAACGCCACCACGTTGGCGGTCAGGCCGGCGAGCGCCACCGCGAACACCGGACCGGCGGGCACCGGTGCCGGGTCGGCCAGCCGGCGTACCGCCTCGACGAGGACGTAGGCGGCGACACCGCCGAGCAGCACCGCGTTGGCGAGCGCGGCGAGCACCTCGACCCGGTAGAGCCCGAACGTGCGCTGCCCGCGACCCGGCCGGTCGGCCACTGCGATGGCGGCCAGCGCCATGCCGATGCCGAGCACGTCGGTGAGCAGGTGGGCGGCGTCGGACAGCAGCGCCAGCGACCCGGTGACCAGGCCGGCCGCGAGCTCGACCAGGGTAACCGCCCCTAGCAGCGCGAACGCGGCCCAGAGCCGGCCACGGTGCCGCGCGGCGGCCCGCGGTGCCGGCATGCCGTGCCCGTGACCTGCGCCCATCAGCTCCACTCTGCGTCCATGCCCCTGCTCGGGCCCGCAAGCTAACCTATGCGGACATTGCAATAACAGCAAGAAACGCGACCTACGGCAGCCAGGACTGGTCCGTGCCGACGGTGGCGAGGCGTTGGGTGGCCCGGGACAGCGCGACGTAGAGCGTGCGTACCCCGGCGGTCCCCCCGGCGAGCAGGTCGGCCGGCTCGACGAGCACGACCCCGTCGTACTCCATGCCCT
Organism: Micromonosporaceae bacterium; assembly: GCA_035707405.1. GTDB lineage: Bacteria > Actinomycetota > Actinomycetes > Mycobacteriales > Micromonosporaceae > DASSUC01. Next base: position 8,580 of record DASSUC010000491.1, read on the forward strand.
TGGCCTCCAGGCTCGTCACCACCTGGAGCCGCCCGCCGCCGAGGTCGTCGACCCAGGACCGCACTTGCGGTGTCCGGGCGACGGACGCGATCACGCCGACGGTGCCGTCCACCTCGTCGAGGGCTGCCGTGGCCGCGGCCCGGACCGCTGCCGGCAGCTCGTCCAGGGGCGCCAGCAGGTGCACCGGCGGGACGCCGGTGGAGCGGACCGCCCGGGGCAGCGCCGCGTCCGGCACGCTGCGCCGGACCACGGCCGCGGCGAGCGCGAAGATCTCCGCGGAGTTGCGGTAGTTGGTGGTCAGCGTGTACTCGTTCCGCCGCCGGGAGCCCAGCGCCGCCGTCCGGGCCTGCGCGACCTCGGCCGGGTCCCCGGTCCAGGCCGACTGCGCCGGGTCGCCGACAACGGTCCAGCTGGCGTACCGGCCGCGCCGGCCGAGCATGCGCCACTGCATCGGCGACACGTCCTGGGCCTCGTCCACCACCACGTGCGCGTAGTCGCGGTAGTCGTCGGCGCGGGCCGCCGCCGCCCGCTCCGCGGCGCTCGGCGCGCCGCGTACACCGACCACCCGGTAGAGGTCGCGCTGGCGCCGCTGCGCCTGCGGCGGCTCGCCCAGCAGGTCGTCCAGCTCGTCGAGGAGCGCGACATCGGCGACGGTCGGTCCATCCGGGGCCAGGCCGTGGTAGGAGCGGGCGAGCGCGGCGACCTCGGGTCCTGCCAGTACGCCGGCCGCGTGCTCGCCTGCCGTGGCCGGGTCGGCGAGCCAGCCCAGCACCTCCACCGGCCGCAGCACGGGCCACCACGCCCGCAGGAAACCGGTCACCTCCGGCCGGTCCGCGGCGTCGGCGAGGAAGTCGTCGCGGGCGCGGGCGCCGTACCCCAGCTGGCTCGCAGCCTCGGCCCAGAGCACATCGAGCAGGCCGGCGGCGGCCTGGCGGCGCGCCTCGTTGCGCCGCGCCCCGCGGGGCAGCGCCTCCCGGCGGACCCGGGCCAGCGCGGCGGCGTCCACCCGCAGCAGCCGGCCCCGGTGGAGCAGGCGCAGCTGTGTCGGGGCGCCGGGGACCGCGGCGCGCACCAGCCGGCCCAGCACCCGGCGCATCCGCAGCGAGCCTTTGACCGCCGCCACGTCGCCCGGGTCCACCCGGGTCGCCGCCACGCCCTCGACCATCGAGCCGAGCGAGCGCAGCGTGGCGCTCTCCTCCCCGAGCGAGGGCAGCACCTGGCTGATGTAGTTGACGAACACCGGGGACGGGCCGACCACGAGGACGCCGCCGCCGGCGAACCGGGCGCGGTCGGAGTAGAGCAGGTACGCCGCGCGGTGCAGCGCCACCGCCGTCTTGCCGGTGCCCGGGCCGCCGGACACGACCGTCACGCCGGAGGCGGGGGAGCGGATCGCCTCGTCCTGC
>DASSUC010000492.1:0-14057 GCA_035707405.1 Micromonosporaceae bacterium
GTTCACCGGCCAGGGCAGCCAGTCCGTCGACATGGCCCGCACCCTGTACGAGTCCGAGCCGGTGTTCACCGCGGCGCTGGACCGCTGCGCCGCCCTGCTGGACGGGCAACTGGATCGGCCGCTGGCCGAGCTGCTGTTCCCGCCCGAGGGCAGCGATGCCGATGAGGCGAAGGCCCGGTTGGACCTGACCGGCTACACCCAGCCGGTGCTGTTCGCGGTGGAGTGGTCCCTGGCCCAGCTGTGGCAGCACTGGGGCATCCAGCCCGACATCGTGCTCGGCCACAGCGTCGGTGAGCTGGTCGCCGCCTGCGTGGCCGGGGTGATGAGCCTGGACGACGGGCTGCGGCTGGTCACCACCCGCGGACAGCTGATGGGACAGCTCCCTTCAGGTGGGGCCATGCTCGCCGTGACCCTGCCGCCGGAGCAGGTCGGCACCTACCTGGCCGGCGCCGACGGGCAGGTCGTCATCGCCGCGCACAACAGCCCCACCGAGACCGTCATCGCCGGACCGGCAGACGAGGTGGACCAGGTCGGTCAGAAGCTGGCCGGGGACAAGGTCAAGACCACCCGGCTGCACGTGTCGCACGCGTTCCACTCCCCGCTGATGCAACCCATCCTGCCCGACCTGCACACCGCCGCGGAGCAGGTCGGCTACCACCCACCACAGCGGACGCTGGTGTCCAACGTGTCTGGTGAGGTGGCCGGGGCGGAGATCGCCACCCCCGGCTACTGGTGTGAGCACGTGAGGGCGCCCGTGCGGTTCGCCGCCAGCGTGGCCACGGCAGCGGCGCAGGGCGTCGCCGTGTTCCAGGAGATCGGACCGCACCCGGTCCTGCTCGGCGCCGCCCGCCAGTGCCTGCCCGAGGACACCGCCCACACCTGGCTGCCCTCATTACGCCGCGGACGCGACGACCACCAACAGCTGCTGACCAGCCTCGCCAACCTCTACACCCAGGGCATCACCCCCAACTGGGACCACCTCACCGAGACCACCCCACCCACCCCACTCACCCTGCCCAGCTACCCCTTCCAACACCAACGCTACTGGTCGGCGCCCACGCCACGCCGGTCGGTCCGGCGCGGCGCAGGCGAGCATCCACTGCTCGGGCAGCTCGTACGCGCGCCGTCGCTGCGCGAGACGGTCTTCGAGACCGTGCTCAGCACCGGGTCCCACCCGTTGCTCGCCGAGCACCGCATCAACGGCGACGTGGTCGTACCAGGCGCTCATCACCTCGCGATGCTGTTGGCCGCGGCCGCCGCGGGCGGGGCCGGCTCACCGGCGCTGCGCGATGTGGTGTTCCCGCAGCCGTTGGTGCTTGCCGAGGCGGCCGAGCGGGCCGTACAGACCGTCCTGGAGCCGGACAGCGCCCGGATGCGGCTTGTCACCTACGACGACCCCGCCTGGACGGAGTACGTGACGGCACAGCTCGAACCCGACGAGCAGCCGCAGGACACGTCGCTCGACCCCGACGCGGTCCAGGAGCGCTGTTCCCGGACGGTCGACGACCTGGACGCCTTCTACAAGACGGTCAGCGGCGCCGGTCTGGACCTCGGGCCGGGCTTCCGTTGGCTCGGGCGGGTCTGGGGCGGCGACGGCGAGGCGCTCGGCGCGGTCCGGCGGCCGGACCAGCTCGACACCGGTGTCCCCTACCCGGTCCATCCGGGCCTGCTGGACGCGTGCTTCCAGCTGCTCGGGCTGGCACAACCTCTGGCAGACGGTGAGCTGCCGCTCTACGTCCCGTTCAGCATCGAGCGGCTGCGCGTCGCCCAGCAGCCCGGGGACGGGGTCTGGGCCTACGCGCAGGCTCGTGCCGGCGGCTCCGGCGACCCGGCAGCGATCGTCGGTGACGTGCGGGTCGTGGACCGGTCCGGCCGGGTGGTCGTCGAGATGGAGGGCCTGCGGCTCAGGCAGGTCGACCCGGCGGCGATGCGGCGCCGCTCCGCCCGCCAGGACGACCTGCTCTACGAGCTCACCTGGCAGGCCGCGGCGGCGACCGGCGACCCGGCGGCCGGCGGCGAGCCCGGCAGCTGGCTGGTCTTCGCCGATGAGCGCGGGCTCGGCCGGCAGCTGGTGTCCACACTGGAGACCGACGGCGGCTCGGGCACGCTCGTCCGGCCTGGGGCCGCGTACGAACAGACCGGGGACGGGCTCTACTCGGTCAACCCGCACCGCCGCGACGACTTCACCCGGCTGCTCGACTCGGCACCGGACGGCGGCTGGCGCGGCGTTGTCTACCTGTGGCCGCTCGACGCTGCGGCCGACCCCGACGCGCAGCTGTCGAGCCTTGAGGACGCGCAGCGGACCGCGCTGCAAGGCGCGCTGCATCTGGTGCAGGCGCTGGCGACCAAGGGCATCTCACCAAGGCTCTACCTGGCCACGCGCGGCGCCGTCGCCGTCGGCGAGCTGACCGGGCCGCTGGCGCTCGGCCAGGCGCCGGTGTGGGGCCTGGCCAGTGTCGTCGCGCTGGAGCACCCCGACCTCCGCTGCACCCGGATCGACCTCGACCCCGCAGCGGCCACCGACGACGCGGCGCCCCTCGCCGCCGAGCTACGCGCCGGCGGGCATGAGGACCGGGTCGCCCTGCGCGGCGGCGGGCGCTACGTGGCGCGCCTTTCGCGCTACGCCGCAGCCGGCGCGGGCCAGCCGCTGGCCGTGCCCAGCGTCGAGTCGTACCGGCTCGACGTGGCCACGCCGGGCGTGCTCGACCAGCTGGTGCTGCGCCCGGCGGCGCGCCAGGAACCCACCGCCGGCCAGGTTGAGCTGCGGGTCACCGCGACCGGTCTGAACTTCCGCGACGTGCTCAACGCGCTGGGCCTCTACCCCGGCGACGCGGGACCGCTCGGCCTCGAGTGCGCCGGCGAGGTCGTCGCGGTCGGCCCGGCCGTACCCGGGCTGAGCGTGGGCGACCGGGTGGTGGCGCTGGCCCCGGCGAGCTTCGGCCGCTTCGTGACCGTCGACTCCCGGCTGGTCGCACCGCTGCCCGCCGAGATCGGCGACGCCGAGGCGGCGACGGTCCCGGTCACGTTCCTCACCGCGCTCCACACACTCGAGCGGATCGGCCGGCTCAAGGCGGGTGACCGGGTGCTGGTGCACGCGGCAGCCGGCGGTGTCGGCATGGCGGCGGTCCAGGTCGCGCAGGCCGCCGGGGCCGAGGTCCTCGCGACGGCCAGCCCGGCGAAGTGGCCGGTCCTGGAGCAGATGGGCGTACGGCACGTCTTCAGCTCGCGGACGCTCGCCTTCGCCGAGGAGATCCGGGACCGGACCGGGGGCGAAGGCGTCGACGTGGTGGTCAACTCGCTGACCGGCGACTTCATCACCGAGAGCCTGAAGCTGCTGCGGCCCGGCGGCCGGTTCATCGAGATCGGCAAGCGCGAGACCTGGCCCGCCGAGCGCGTGGCCGAGGTGCGCGACGACGTGACGTACACCGCCTTCGACCTGGTCGAGCTGGCCCGCGACGAGCCGGGGACGGTGCAGGAGCTGCTGCGGTCGCTGCTGCGCCAGCTCGCCGGCGGGGCGCTGCGGCCGCTGCCGTACCGGGTGTTCGGGCTGCCGCAGGCGGTCGACGCGTTCCGTTACATGGCGCAGGCCCGGCACACCGGCAAGATCGTGGTGGCCCACGACCCGGCCGCGGCGGGCACCGCGGCGGACGCCTGGGATGTGGTCCGCCCGGACGGCACCTACCTGGTCACCGGTGGCCTGGGCGGGCTCGGCCTGCGCGTGGCGCGGTGGCTGGTGGAGCGCGGCGCGCGGTCGCTGGTATTGGTAGGGCGCAGCGGCGTGAGCGACGCGAGCCGTGCCGACGTGGCGGCGCTGCGCGATGCGGGCGCACAGGTCACGGTCGCGCAGGCCGATGTCGCGCAGGCCGACGCGGTGGCGCGGCTGGTCGCGGAGGTCACGGCGACGCTGCCGCCGCTGCGGGGCGTGGTCCACGCCGCCGGTGTGCTCGACGACGGCATCCTGCTCCAGCAGCGGTGGCCGCGCTTCGAGCGGGTGCTCGGGCCGAAGCTCGCCGGCGCGTGGCACCTCCACCGCGCGACGGGCCAGGCCGACCTCGACTTCTTCGTGCTCTTCTCGTCGGTCGCGTCGGTGCTCGGCTCCGCCGGGCAGGGCAACTACGCGGCGGGCAACGCATTCCTCGACCTGCTCGCCGCCGAGCGCCGCCGGCTCGGCCTGCCGGGGCTGTCCATCAACTGGGGACCGTGGCGCGGCGCGGGCATGGCGGCATCGGTCGACCACGGCGACCGCCAGTGGACGGCGCGTGGCGTGGGCCTGGTCGAGCCGGACCAGGGCGTCGCCCTGCTGGAGCAGGCGCTCGCCCAGCCCGTGGCGCAGCTCGCCATCTTCGCCGTCGACTGGCCGGCCTACCTGCGGCAGTACCCGGCCGGGCAGCAGCCGCCGCTGCTCGCCGACCTCGCCGGGCCGGCACAGGTCGCCGCCGGTGGCCCGGCGGCCGGCGGCACCGACCACCGGGCGCTGCTGAGGCGGCTGGAGACCGCCGCCCCCGGCGACCGCCCCGACGTGGTCCTGGCGCACGTCCGGGACCTGGCGGCGCGGGTGCTGGGCCTGAAGGACGCGCACACGCTCGACACGCAGCAGCCGCTCAACGAGCTCGGCCTGGACTCGCTGATGGCGGTGGAGCTGCGCAACGCGCTCAGCCTCAGCGTCGACCGGTCGCTGCCGGCGACGCTGCTCTTCGACTACCCCACGGTCGAGTCGCTGGCCGCGTTCGTCGGTCAGGAGCTCCAGCCGGCGCAGGAGGCGCAGCCGCAGGCGCCGGTGGCGCCGGCCGTCGAGCAGGAGCGCCGGGACGCCTGGGTGGCCGAGATCGGGCAGCTCTCCGACGCCGAGGTCGAAGCACTGCTGGAAAAGGAGCTCTCCATGCCACGGGAAAAGGGTCGTCATGAGTGAAGGTCAACTAACCGGACAGCTGACGCCGTTGCAGCGGGCGCTGCTGGGCATCCGCGAGCTGCGCGCGCAGCTCGACGAGGTGGAGCACGCCAGGACCGAGCCGATCGCCGTCATCGGCATCGGCTGCCGCCTGCCGGGTGGGGCCAACGACCCGGAGTCGTTCTGGCGGCTGCTGCACGACGGCGTCGACGCGATCCGGGACATGCCGGAGGAGCGCTGGGACGTTGACGCGTACTTCGACCCCGACCCTGAGGCGCCCGGCAAGATGAGCACGCGCTGGGGCGGGTTCCTCAGCGGCATCGAACAGTTCGACCCGGCGTTCTTCGGGATCTCGCCGTGGGAGGCGGCGAACATGGACCCGCAGCAACGCCTGATGCTCGAGGTCGCGCAGGAGGCCTTCGACGACGCCGGCCAGGTGCGCGCGCAGCTGCGGGGCAGCCGGACCGGCGTGTTCATCGGCCTGGCGCACAGCGAGTACGGCTGGTTGAACCTCAACAACCCGGAACTGTCCAATGTGTACACCGCGACCGGCTCGTTCGGCTCCATCGTGGCGAACCGGGTGTCGTACCTCTACGACCTGCGCGGCCCGAGCTACACGATGGACGCGGTCTGCTCGTCGTCGCTGCTCGCCGTGCACCAGGCGTGCGAGAGCCTGCGCAGCGGTGACTGCACGATGGCGCTGGCCGGCGGTGCGGGGCTGTTCCTCAAGCCGGAGGGCTTTGTCTGGTTCACCAAGCTCGGCGTGATGGCGCCCGACGGGCGCTGCAAGGCCTTTGACGCCAGCGGCGACGGCATCGTGCTCGGCGAGGGCGTGGCCGCGGTGGTGCTCAAGACGCTGTCGCGGGCGCAGCGGGACGGCGACCCGGTCTACGCGGTGCTGCGGGGCAGCGCCGTGGTCCAGGACGGTCGCAGCAACGGCCTGACCGCGCCGAGCCGGCTGTCGCAGGAGGCCATGCTGCGCGAGGCCTACCGGCGCTCCGGCGTCGACCCGCAGGCGGTGCAGTACGTCGAGGCGCACGGCACCGGCACGATCCTCGGCGACCCGATCGAGGCCCAGGCCCTCGGCACGGTCCTGGGCAAGGGCCGGGACAGCGACCGGCCGCTCATGATCGGCTCGGTCAAGACCAACATCGGCCACCTCCAGATGGTCGGCGGGCTGGCCGGGCTGATCAAGGTCATCATGGCGATGCGGCACCGCCAGCTGCCCGCCAGCCTGCACTTCAAGCAGGCCAACCCGCACATCCCGTTCGACGACTACCGGCTGCGGGTGCAGGACCGGCGCAGCCGGTGGCCGTACCAGGGGCCGTTGCTGGCGGGTGTCACGTCGCTGAGCTTCGGCGGCACGAACGTCCACGTCATCGTCGAGGAGGCACCGGCCTCGCCGCCGGAGGCCGACCGGCCGGCACCCGCCGACGGACGCGCCCGGCTGCTGCCGCTGTCCGCGCACAGCCCGGCCTCGCTGCGTGACCTGGCGGCCGCGTACCAGGAGCTGGCGAGCGGGCCGGCGGAGCTGGACCTGGACGACCTGTGCTATACCGCGAGCCTGCGCCGCAACCACTACGACGACCGCCTCGCGGTCACCTTCACGTCGCGGGAGGAGCTGGCCGAGCGGCTGGCGGCGTTCCAGGAGCAGGAGGCGCGGCCCGGGCTGTCGTGGGGTGACAAGGCGCAGCACGCGCGGCGCCGGCTGGCCTTCGTCCTCCCCGGCCAGGGTGGCCAGTGGGCCGGCATGGGGCGGCGGCTGCTGACGGAGGAGCCGGTGTTCCGGCAGGCGGTCGAGGCGTGCGCGGCGGCGATGCAGCCGCACGTCTCCTGGTCGCTGCTGGATGAGCTGCAGGCGGACGGGCCGCAGTCGCGGCTCGACGAGCTCGACGTGGTGCAGCCGGTGACCTGGGCCGTCCAGGTGGCCCTGGCGGAGCTGTGGCGCTCCTGGGGCGTCGTGCCGGACGCGGTGGTGGGGCACTCGATGGGCGAGGTGGCGGCGGCGTGCGTCGCGGGGGCGCTCAGCCTTGACGACGCCGCAGCCGTGATCTGCCGCCGCAGCCGCCTGGTGCGGCGCATCCAGGGCCAGGGCACGATGGCCGTGGTGGAGCTGCCGCTGGACGAGGCTCGCGCCGCGATCGCCGGCTACGAGGACCAGCTGGCGGTCGCCGTGAGCAACAGTCCAACCTCGACGGTGCTCTCCGGCGGCACCGGGGCCATCGAGGCGGTGCTGGCGGCGCTCGGCGAGCGGGACGTCTTCTGCCGGCGGGTCAACGTGGAGTTCGCCTCGCACAGCCCGCAGGTGGACGTGCTGCACGACGACCTGCTGGAGGCGCTGCGCGAGGTGCGGCCCCGGGAGGCGGCCGTGCCGATCTACTCGACGGTGACCGGCCAGCCGGTGGACGGTCGCGAGCTCACGGCCGGCTACTGGGCGCGCAACCTGCGCGAGCCGGTGCTCTTCTCCACGGCGGTGCGGCAGCTGGTCGAGGCGGGGCACACGCTCTTCATCGAGATCAGTCCACACCCGATCCTGCTGCCGGCGGTCGAGCAGGGCGCCCAGCACATCGACACGCCGGTGGTGGCGCTGCCGTCGCTGCGCCGCGACGAGGATGAGCGGAGCGTGCTGCTGGGCACGTACGGCCGGCTCTACACGGCCGGGCAGCGGGTGGACTGGCGCCGCCTGCACCCGTCGGACCGCACCGTGCTGCGCCTGCCGCGCTACCCGTGGCAGCGCCAGCGCTGCTGGCTGGACTTCCCGCCGGCGGGCGCCGCGGCGGTCCACTCCGGACCACAGCCGCAGGCCGGGAGCGGCCGGTACTTCCAGGCGGCCACCGCTGGCGGGGAGCACTTCTGGGAGGTTCCCGTCGCCGGCGGCAGGCTGCCTGAGGCCGGGTACGTCGACCTGGTGCTCGCGGCCGGCACGGCGCTGCTCGGGACGGCGGCGTGCGTCCTGACCGAGGTGACGCTCGGGGAGCCGCTCGAGCTTCCGGCCGGAGGCGGCGTGGCCCAGGTGGTGCTGGGCAGCCTGCGGCACGGCAGCGCGGACTGGCAGGTCCTCAGCCGCCCCGGCACCGCCGCTGCCGGCGGTGCCGCCGCGGGCGGTGCTGCCGGCGGTGTTGCCGCGGCGGGCGGTGCTGCCGGGTGGACCAGCCGCGCCCGGGGGACGCTGCGGACGGCGCCGGGCACCAGCCAGCCGTACCTGCTGCCGCAGGAGGCGCCCGACGCGGTCAGGGAGCGGTGCACCAGCGAGGTGCCTGGGACGGCCTACCACCAGAGCCGGGCCGCCGCCGGGCTGGCCGACGGCGCGGCGGCCGGCACGGTGCAGCGGCTGTGGCGCCGCGACGGTGAGCTGCTGGCGCTCCTCCAGGCCCCGGCGAGCCCCACCGGCCGCCGGTCCCCTGTGGACTGGACGCTGCTGCACAGCGCATTCGGCCTGCTGGCGGTCACCGTGCCGAGCGAGGCCGACGCCGCTGCCGGCTACCGGCCCACGGCGGTCGAGCGGCTGCGGGTCTTCCGACCCGCATCGGGTGACCTGTGGGCGCACGCCCGGCTGCGCGAGATCGGCGAGGGCTCGCTCGGCGGCGACGTCCGGCTGCTCGACGCCGAGCTGCGCGTGGTCGCCGAGGCGAGCGGGGTGCGGCTGCGGCTGCCCGGCACCGGGAGCGGGGCCGCGGACGCCGGCGCGGTGGCGGGCTCCGCCGGGGCGCCGGCAGAGCCGACGAGCCGCAGCGCCCTGCACGCGGTCGAGCCGGGGCAGCGGCGCGCCGTTCTCACCGGGTACCTGCGGGAGCAGATCGCGGCGGTGCTGGGCCTGCCGGCCGCGCAGCTCGGGCTCGACCAGCCGCTGGCCGGGCTCGGCCTCAACTCGTTGATGATCTTCGAGCTGCGTAACCGGCTCAAGGTCATGTACGGCACGCAGATCGCCGCCGAGGAGTTCCTCGCCGGGATCTCGGTCGCCACGATCGTGGACCAGGTGCTGGCGCAGCTCGGCACGGCCGGCCCGGAGCCGGCGCCCGCACCGCGGCAGCCGGCTGTGGCGGACCGCCCGGCCCGGCCGGCGCCGGGTCGCACCGCCGCCGCGGTGAGCGCCGAGGCCGCCGACTGGCTCGTCCGCGGCCGGCCCGACGCCGGGGCGCGGATGCGCCTGTTCTGCCTGCCGTACGCGGGCGGCAACGCGTCCACCTTCCGCGCCTGGGCCGACGAGCTGCCCGCGGAGGTCGAGGTGTGCCCGATCCAGCTGCCGGGCCGGGAGCAGCGCCACAAGGAGCCGCCGTTCACGCAGATGTCGGCGCTGGTCACGACGCTCGCCCAGGTGCTGAGCCCGTACCTGGACCTGCCGTTCGCGCTCTTCGGGCACAGCATGGGCGCCCTGGCCAGCTTCGAGCTGGCTCGGCAGCTGCGCCGCGAGGGGCTGGCCGGCCCGGCGCACCTGTACGTCTCGGCGATGCGCGCGCCGCAGCTGCCCGATCTCGAGCCACCGCTGCACCGCCTGCCGGAGCCGCGCCTGGTGGCCAAGCTGCGGGAGATCAACGGCACGCCTGAGGAGATGCTGGCGGACCCGGAGACGCTCGGCCTCTACCTGCCCGCGGTGCGGGCCGACCTGGCGCTGGTCGAGACCCTGGTCCACCAGACGGAACCACCACTGTCCTGCCCGCTCACCGTGTTCGGCGGCGCGCAGGACGACAAGGTGCCCGAGGAGGCGCTGGCCGCCTGGCGCAGCCAGACCGAGGGCAGCTTCACGCTCCAGCTGCTGCCCGGCGACCACTTCTTCATCCAACAGCGCCGCACCGAGCTGCTGGCGGCGCTGGGGCAGCACCTGACCGACGACCTGAGGCAGCTCGACGAGGACCGAGACGAGGACTGAGGAGGATCCGCATGCCGTACATAGCCGCGACCGCGACCAGCCTGCCCCGCCACTACTACGACCAGCAGACGCTGGCCACGACCCTGCGCAGGTACTGCCAGATCATCGGGCTCGACATCGACCTGGACATCATCGACAGCCTGTTCCGCAACAGCCAGATCGACGGGCGCTACTTCGCGATCCCGCTGGACACCTTCTTCGACCCGCCGCCGTTCAGCGTCGTCGCCGCCAGGTGCGTGGACGAGGCCGCCGACCTGTGTGAGGAGACCGTCCGCAAGCTGCTGGACCAGGCCGGCATCAAGTCCACCGAGATCTCACAGCTCACCTCCATGATGAGCACGGTGGTCTCGGTGCCGACCGTCGACGCGATCCTGATCAACCGGTTCGAGTTCTCCCCCCGCATGAAGCGCATGCCGATCAACGGCCTGGGCTGCATGTCCGGTGTGGCCGGGCTGAGCCGGGTGGCCGACTACCTCAAGGGCCACCCCGAGGACTCGGTCATCCTGCTCACCTGCGAGCTGGGCGGCAGCGCCTTCTGGCAGGGCGGCGTCCAGGGCTACCTCCAGGAGGCGTTGAACCGGGACCTGACCGAGAGCGCGTTCTACACGGACCTGGTCTCGCAGATCGTCACGGTGGCGCTCTTCGGCGACGGCGTCGCCGCCGCGCTGCTGGTCGGCGACGAGCACCCGCTGGTGCGCCCCGGCCTGCCCCGGGTGGTCGAGACGCGCTCCGGCTTCCTGCCGGACACGCTCCAGGTCGCCGGCGTGGACGTGCTCGACAGCGGCTTCCGCAACCGGCTCAGCGTGGACGTGCCCGGCCTGGCAAAGGTGGGCCTGCGTCCGGTGCTCGACCCGCTGCTGGCCGACTACGACCTGACGGTGGAGCAGGTGGGCCACTGGATGATCCACCCGGGCGGCCCCAAGGTGCTGCTGGCGACTGCCGAGGAGTTCGGCATGGACGACGAGGACCTGAAGCTGAGCCAGGACGTCCTGCGCCGCATCGGCAACGTCTCCGGGCCGACCGTGCTCTACATGCTCGACGAGACGTTCCGCTCCTACGAGCTGGCCCGGGGCACGTACGGCCTGGTCGTCGGGATGGGGCCGGGCTTCTCGCAGGAAGCCGTCCTGCTGCAGTGGTGAACAGGAGAGCAGCCATGCCTACCGCTACATCGCCGGCCACGACGGTGACCGGCCCGCGCCGCGCCCCGGGCCCGCGGGGCAGGCCCCTGCTCGGCAGCGTGCTCGAGCTCCGGCGGGACCTGGTCGGCTTCCTGAGGCAGGCCACCGAGGAGTACGGCGACATCGTGCGCTTCAACGTCGCCGGGTTCACGGTGCACCTGGTCACCCACCCCGACCACCTGCGGCACGTGCTGCAGGTCAACAACCGCAACTACGACAAGCAGTCGCACGAGTACCGTCCACTGAAGCTCGCCTTCGGCGAGGGCCTGTTCACCAGCGACGGCGACTTCTGGCGCCGGCAGCGGCGGCTGATGCAGCCCGCCTTCCACCGGCAACGGATCAGCCGGCTCGGCGACGGCATCGTGGCCGACGTGGTCAGCCGGGTGGACACGTGGCGGCCGTACGCCGAGCGCGGCGAGGCACTGGACATCGCCGCGGAGATGGTCAACCTGTCCATGAACGTGGCGACCAAGGCCCTGTTCAGCACCGGGCTGCGCGACGACGACGAGGTCGCCACGATCAGCCGGGACCTGGACACGATGGTCAACTACTGCCTCTACCGCACGATGTCCCCGCTCGCTCCGCCGCTGCGCGTACCGACCCGGCGGAACCGGGCGTTCAACCGGGCGGTGGGTGAGCTGGACGGGATCATCTTCCGCATCCTCAACGAGCGCCGCCGGCACGGCACCGAGGCGAACGACCTGCTGTCGATGCTGATGGCGGCGCGCGACGAGGAGACCGGCGAGGGGATGCCGGACAGGCAGATGCGCGACGAGGTGGCCACGCTGCTGCTCGGCGGCTACGAGACCACGTCGAACCTGCTGAGCTGGACCTGGTACGAGCTGTCGCGGCACCCCGAGGTCGAGGCGAGGCTGCACGCCGAGGTCGACCGGGTGCTCGGCGGCCGGCTGCCGACCGTGGCCGACGCCGCGCAGCTGGGGTACGCCCGGATGGTCCTCGACGAGACGCTGCGGCTCTACCCGGTGCCGTGGCTGGAGCGGCGGGCCGCCAAGGCGGACACCGTCGGCGGGTACGAGGTCCCGGCCGGTTCGCTGGTCTACATCAGCCCGTACCTGACGCACCGGCATCCGGGGTTCTGGAAGGACCCCGAGCGCTTCGACCCGGAGCGGTTCACGCCGGAGCGGCAGGACGCGCGGCCCCGCTTCGCGTACTTCCCGTTCGGCGGCGGGCCGCGGATGTGCATCGGCAACGGGCTCGCGCTGCTGGAGGCGCAGCTGACGCTGGCGACCATCGCGCAGCGCTACCGGCTGCGCCCGGTGCCGGGCCACCCGGTCGAAGCGAAGATGCAGATCACGACCGCCCCGCGCTACGGCATCAGGATGACCATCGAGCCGCGCGAGGAGGTGCGGTATGGACAGTAGTCGCCTGAACCGGCTGGGCGGCACCTGCGCGATCCTGGTTGGTGTCTCGTACATCGTGGTCACCGCCTTCTTCGTGCTGGACCCGACCCAGCTCATCCACGACGACAAGAACAAGCTGTGGCTGGAGCTGGCCCAGCAGAGCACCCCGCGCGTCATGCAGTACTGGGGCTACGCGCTCGGCGCGGTCTTCGCGTTCGGCGCCATCCCCGCCATCGCCGAGCTCGTCCGCGACCGGCACGAGGGCTGGGTCCGGTGGACGACCGGGCTGGCCTACCTGTCGTTCGGGGTGACGGCGGTCGAGACGTTCCGCCTGGCCACGGCGACTCCACAGTGGGCGGACAGCTACGCGGGCGGGGACGCCACGGTGCAGACCGCGATCGTCACCACCGACCTGCTGCTGCGCCTCGACCCGGCGACCTGGCTGCGCTTCGGCGCGCTCGGCCCGTGGTTCCTGGTCGTCAACATCCTCGCGCTGCGGTACGGGCTGCTGAGCCGGCGGCTGACGTACCTCGGCATCGCCCTGGGTGTGCTCACCATGACCACGGCGCTGGGCGTGGCGTTCGGGATCGGCGTGCTGGTGCTCGTCTCCGCGGTGCTGGGCGGTGCGCTGGCGGCGCCCGCCTGGTTCATCTGGGTCGGTGCCGTGCTACGGCGCGGTGTGCGGCCGGCAGGGCCCGCGGTGCCGTCCACAGTGGATCCCGTGCTGTCTGGAAAGGAGACCCGCGATGCGTGACCGTCACCCGCCGGGACCGAAGGGCGTGCCGGTGCTCGGCAACCTGCCCGCGGTCAGCCGGGGCATGGTCGAGTTCATGATGGAGGTGGCGACCTACGGCGACATCGCGTCGTTCACCATCGGGCCCACCCGCAACTACCTGCTGAGCCACCCCGACCACATCTACGACGTGCTGGTCGCGCGGCGGGACAGGTTCGCCAAGGACCCGCACGACCTGCGGACTTTGGGCCGCTGGATGGGCAAGGGCCTGTTGACCAGCGACGGTGAGACGCACCGGCGGCAGCGCCGCATGGTGCAGCCCGCGTTCCGGCACCGGCGCATGAACGGGTACGGGCAGATCGCCGTCGACAGTGCCCGGCACCTGACCGAGAGCTGGCGCGACGGCGACGTCCGGGACATGCACCACGAGATGATGAAGCTGACGCTCAACGTGGTCTCCCGGTCCATGTTCGGCAGCAGCGTCTCCCACGAGGAGGCGCTGCGGGTCCAGCGGGCGGTCGCGGGCCTGCAGGACATCGCCATCCAGATCAGCAAGTTCGGGATGCTGGTGTCACCCCGGCTGCTGCTGCCGATGCACCTGCTGCTCAGGCGCGGGACGCGGGTGCTGGACAAGGCGGTGCTGCGGATCATCGCGGAGCGGCGGGCGACCGGGGAGGACCGCGGGGACCTGCTCTCGACCTTCCTGACGGCCCAGGACGAGGTCGACGGCGGCGGCATGACCGACGAGCAGGTGCGCGACGAGTGCGTGACCATCTTCGTCGCCGGCCAGGAGACCACGGCGAACGGGCTGACCTGGGCCTGGTACCTGCTGTCGCAGCATCCCGAGGTGGCGGAGAGGCTCGGGGCCGAGCTGGACGAGGTGCTGGGCGACCGGCCGCCGGCCGCGGCGGACCTGCCGCGGCTGCGCTACACCGAGATGGTCTTCAAGGAGTCGCTGCGCTTCTGCCCGCCCGCCTGGACGCTCAACAAGCGCACCCCGGTCGAGGATGTGGAGCTCGGCGGCTACCGG